>NZ_JAPKFM010000003.1:0-351882 GCF_026262595.1 Gordonia aquimaris
AGCCGGTCCCGCCGTCAGTCATTCGTGTTGAAGAACACATTCTTGACCTCGGTGTACGCGTCGAGTGCGTCGGGCCCCAGTTCGCGGCCCAGACCTGACTGTTTGAATCCACCGAACGGCGTCGATACGCGCACGGATGAATATGAATTGACGGCGAGTGCGCCGGCATTCATGGCTCGCGCGACCCGCATGGAGCGAGCTGCGTTCGAGGTCCAGACGGAGCCGGCCAGACCGTAGATCGTGTTGTTGGCCCGCGTGATCGCCTCGTTCTCGTCGTCGAAGGGAAGGATTGCGACGACCGGGCCGAAAATCTCTTCGCGCACCGCACGGTCGACGTCGCCGGCCGGGTGCAGCACGGTGGGCGGAAACCAATAGCCGGGACCCGAAGGGGTTGTGCCCTGCACCAAGACATCGGCGTCCGACACATACTGCTCCACCCGCTTTGCATGGCCGGCGGAGATCAAGGGCCCCATCTGAGTGGAATCTTGTAGGGGGTCACCAACAGTGATCCCGGTGACGACATCGTGTAACTTCGCCAGAAAGTCATCCACCGCAGATCGTTCCACGAAGACCCGGGAACGAGCGCAGCAATCCTGACCCGAATTGCCGAAGACCGCGCCCACCAGCCCCTCAGCCGCTGAGTCGAGGTCAGCGTCTGCAAAGACCAGCGCTGCGGATTTTCCGCCAAGCTCGAGTGTCACCCGCTTGATCGAGTCGGCAGCGCGCCGTGCAATGTCCTTGCCGACGGCGGTGGAACCGGTAAATGCAATCTTCCCGATTCCAGGGTGTTCGACGAGCCGACGCCCCACCGTTGAGCCAGCTCCCACAACGACATTGAGCAAACCCTCCGGCAATCCGGCTTCGACTGCGAGCTCGGCCATCCGGATCGTGGTCAACGGTGTCAATTCGGCAGGCTTGACCACTACAGCGTTCCCGGCGGCGAGCGCCGGCGCGACCTTCCACGCGGCGATCGTCATCGGGTAGTTCCATGGAGTGATCAATCCGACCACACCGATCGGCTCACGGAATGTCATGTCGACACCACCCTCGACCGGAATCGTCTGACCAAGCAGCCGCTCCGGTGCTGCGGAGTAGTAGCGGAACGTCGTAGCAACGCCGGCTATCGCACCGCGCGCGTCGGAGATCGGCATGCCGACATTTCGGGACTCGAGCTCGGCGAGTTCTTCGGTGTGGAGATCTATCGCCGACGAGACGGCCAACAGAACACGCGCGCGTGTCGCGGGAGCTTCTGCTGCCCAATCCTTCTGGATGCGAGAAGCACGTTCGATGAGCTCGTCGAGCTGCATCTCGGCCGTTCGTTCCACCGTCGCTAGCACCTGCTCGGTGGCTGGTTCAATCACATCGATCACAGTCATGCCAGTAATGCTCCTGCGCGCATAGGGGTGGTGTGGGTGACGAAATCGGTTAGGGCGTGGGTGAGTTCGACCGCTTCCGGATGCCATTGCACTCCGAGAACGTAGCGGTGGCGTGGCCACTCGACTGCTTCGGGCAGTCGATCGGGGAGGGCGTGTGCGGTGACCACGGCCCCTTCTCCCAATACATCGACACCCTGGTGGTGGTGTGAGTTGACCACCTGAATTCCGCTCCCGGACAACGCTGCCGCGTGTGACTCCGGACGAACCTCGACCTGGTGAAAGGTTTCGTCGTCCAGCCGTCCCGGGCTGGGCCGATGTTCGCTGAACCCTTGGTCACGCAGATGCTGATGCAGCGTGCCGCCGGTTGCGACATTGAGGATCTGCATGCCACGGCAGATACCCAGGATCGGCATGTCGCGATGCATCGCCGCACGAGTGAGGTTCAGCTCGAACGTGTCGCGGAGCGGCTCGGTGGCCTCGGTCTTGCGCGTTCGCACTGCGCCATACGACCCAGGGGTCAGGTCGAGACCCCCGATCAGCATCAGTCCGTCGATTCGGTCGAGGATCAACTCCGGATTGCGGGCGGCTCGCTCATCGGGCGGCAGTCCGACGGCGATCGCCCCCGCCGCTGCGATCTTGTTGAGATAGGTACTCGGGACGATGGCAGCATGCTGTTGCCAGAATCCCCAGGTTGCGGTCTCGAAAGCCGCGCAGACTCCGATGATCGGGGTGTGCGCTGTGACCTCTGACGTGCTTGACTCGTGGGTGGCGGTTGGCTCGGGTGCGGTGGTCACTGGATCTCGTCCGCGAACTTCGCTTCGGCCTCGGTCAGGCAGCGGTCGACGATGTCGATGGCACGTTCGGCTTCGTCGCGGGTGAGGACGAAGGGCGGCGCCAGGTGCAGGACATCCCAGACTCGGGTGACCAGCCCTTCCTCCTGAGTGCGCAGTGCCAGGAACTTGATGAACGGATGCGACGTGCCCCACGCCTCTCGGGTGTCCTTGTTCTTGACGAAGTCGATCGCGCAGAGCAGGCCCAGTCCACCGCGAACATCGCCGACTGTCGGATGACTGCGCAGCTTTTGAGCCAGATCGTAGAGGTAGGTGCCCATCTCGGCCGATCGTTGGACGAGGTTTTCGCGCTCCAGGATCTCGATGTTCTTCAGGGCGGCGGCCGCAGCCACAGCGTGCCCGCCGAACGTGATCAAGTGGTTGAGAGCTTGCCCGGTCGGACGGAAGTCATCGAAGATCGACGACCGCACCGCGACGGCGGCAACCGGGGCGTATCCGCTCGACAGTCCCTTCGCCATTGTCATGATGTCTGGAACGACGCCGTAATGCTCTGCGGCGAACCATTTCCCGGTGCGTCCCCAGCCAGTGATGACTTCGTCCATGATGAGCAGAACGCCGTACCGGTCGCAGATGTCACGCAACATCTGCCAGTAGATCGGGCTCGGCAGATGGGTACCGTTGGCCACGGAGATCGGTTCACCGATGACCGCCGCCACGTTTTCGGGCCCCTGTGTGAGGATCTCTTGCTCGACGAAGCGAGCGCACATGATGTCTCCCGCCTCTCCGTCGAGTCCGAAGTCATTGCGGTACTGATTCGGGTTGGGGACCTTGCTGACGCCGGGCATGAAGGGGCCGAAGTACTTCTCACTCGCACTGCCGGTCAGACTTGCTGCACCGAATGTCGTCCCATGGTAGGAACCGCGACGCGCAATGATCTTGTAGCGCTTACCATGTCCGCGCATGACCTGAACTTGTTTGGCAATCTTCATCGCACTCTCGACCGCCTCGGAACCGCCTGAGCACAGGAACACCCGATTGAGGTCCCCTGGCGTGAGACTGCTGATCTTCTCCGCGAGTGCGATGTTCACCGGATTCGCTGCGTTCGAGGCTGCAGTGTAGGCGATCTCGCCGGCCTGATGCGCCATCGCCTCGCCTATCTCGGTGCGTCCGTGGCCGGCGGCTACCACGAAGAGTCCGGCGAGGCCGTCGATGTATTCGGCTCCGTGTACATCGATGAGGGTAGAACCATGACCCCGACTGAACACGCGTAGGCCACCCTCCTGCAGGTCGTCCCACTCCAGGTCGTTGCTGTGCATCCACAAGTGATCGAGTGCGCGCGTCTCGAGTGCGTGGCGGGTCTGTACGGAAGTCATGGTTCCGGTCCTTTCGGGGTTTGCGGTCAATGCACCGTCGGTTGCGGCGCCGGAAGAGAGGCAAAGGAGTGCGACACGATCCTTTTTATCGATACTGCAAGGACTTCGTCAAGCGGAGCGCTGTCTGTGTTGGTGATTGCCGGTAGCTAATGCGACCGAAGTCTGATAAAAAGGAGCGTACAGCAATCCTTACGTGTCCGTGCCGCGGACGCGACACCCATCGGCTCGTCGCCGGGAGGAACCATTGCACACACAATCCCTTGATGCTCGTAGCCACGAGTGTGGTGCGACAGACCGGACGGGCGAATCCGCCGATAGCCACGTTTTGCCGGCCGGTGCAGGTAGTGCTGCCCTGCTCTTTCCCGACATCAATGGAAATCTGCGCGGCAAGCTGGTGGTGCCGTCCGAGCTCGAGTCCGAGAGCGCGCGCACGGTGGGTCTGCCGACGACCGATCTATTGCTGGCCGTTGACCCGGTTGATGAACCGATCACCACACTTACCGACATCGGCATCACGGCGGGCTCTAAAGACTTGCTGCTGAAACCCGATACGGCATCTGTCCGCCGCATGCCGTGGCTGAACGACGATGCCTACCTTGTGCTCGGCGACCTCCACAACACCGACGGTTCGACATGCGAGGTCAGCCCGCGAGGAGTGCTTCGTCGCACACTCACGGCGCTGTCGGAATGCGGATTGCAGATCATGGCTGCCTTCGAATTCGAGTTCCGATTGTTCCGCGCCGGCTCGTGGGAACCGGCGACGTCCGGACTCAGCTACAGCATGGCACCGTTGGCACAGGTCGCTGACTTCATTGCGACGTTCCACAGTTACGCGGAGGCCATGCGGTTGGGTCTATCGGTGGTGCACAGCGAGGGGGCGCCGGGTCTGATCGAGGTGAATGTCGATCCGGCAGTCGGTCTCGATGCAGCCGACGTCGCTGTACTCCTGCGTACCGCCGCGGCCGAGGCCGCCCGGCGCCACGACCTTCGTGCGTGCTTCATGTCGAAACCGGTCGCGCGTGAAGAGGGTTCCAGCGCGCATGTGCACTTCTCGTTCTGGAATGAGGAGGGCGACAACGCCCTGCGAGGTGCCGTTGACGATGTAGACGACGAGTTCTACCGGCGCTGCGCGGCGGGCATTGTCCAACACCTGCCTGCCATGAGCGTGATCTACAACCCGACGATCAACTCCTTCAAGCGGTTGGTACCCGGCTACTTCGCTCCGGTCACTGCGGGCTGCGGCCCTGACGACAGGTCGTTTGCACTGCGCGCGCTGCTGCGTGGACCGCGATCGAGTCGGTTCGAGCTGCGACGCCCGGGCGCCGACTGCAACCCCTACCTCACGCTCGCGGCGCTCGCGGCGTCGGCGTATTTGGGTCTCGTCGACACCGTGGTGCCGCCCCGCGACGAACTCGACAGGCACGACGCCCCGTTGCCGAACAGTCTGGAGTCCGCGGTCTGCGAGTTTCGGCGGCGTGACTCGCGACTCGACGACATTCTCGGCGCCCGGTTCTGCCGCCATTACCTGCACACCCGCGAGTGGGAGCTGCATGCGTGGCAGGATGCGGTGAGCGATTGGGAGCGTCAGCGGTATGCCTGACGGCTTCTCAGCGGTGGGGAACACCGACGTTGGATTGTTAGAGTTTGCTGGTGAGTCAGCGCACATCGACACGCCGTGTCGCAGGCCCCACGTTCTTGATGTGGCTCGTGAAGGGAGGGTGGTGAACAGCCCCGATCCTGGTGATTCGCGCGCCATGAACATGCCGCCCGCCCGCTCTGGCAATCGAGTCGACATCAACCGGTACGTGGCGGACCTGGTGCGTCGGGAGATACGACTCGGCCTGCTTCCGCCTGGCTCGGCGCTTCCATCCGAACGGGATTTCGCCGACAAGCTGGGTATCGGTCGGACGCCGGTGCAAATAGCGTTTCGGCAACTGCAATCCGAAGGGCTGATCGTGCAGCGTCGGGGCCGCAACGGCGGGGCATTCGTTCGGCTGACCGGACAGGACGAAGACGAGGAGCGATTCCGCGAGGTGATCCGGGAGGCCCTGGCCACGCGGGACGAGATCCGGATGGCGATGGAGTATCGGTGCATCGTCGAACCGTCCGCGTCCCGACTCGCCAGCGAGCGGCGAACTGCCGCCGAGCTGCGTGAACTCGAGTCGGCGCACGCACTACTCATGGAAGCGGCCGACGATGCGTCCTTCATGCGTAGTGATGCTGTCTTTCATCTCACCTTGGCCAATGTCACTGCGAACCCGTTCCTCGTTCGAGGTATCGAGGAATCGCGGCAGTGCTGTCACCCTGCGCTGGTCCTCCTACCCGAAGGGGGAGCGTTTCACGAGGTGACCATCGCGGAGCACAGCGAGATCCTGGATGCAGTGCGAGCCGGCGAGGCGGAACTCGCCGAACAAACGATGAGTGAACACGTGCGGCGCAGCATGTGGAGTGTCGAGAAGCTGTTGTCGTCGTTGCGCGAGTCGCAACGCGAGTAGAAGTTGATGACGCTACGTGTCCGCGAAGTCAGCGAAATAGGTGGTGAGCATGTGCCGTGCCTCGCCGATGATGGCCGGGTTCCCGGTCGGGGCCTCGCCGAATGCGAACTGGCAGAGTCGCTCCAGGCTGTGGATGGCCACTGCGCAGTTCAGTTCTCGGAGCTTGGCGAACTGTGGCGAATACAGCCGGAATTCCCGATGCGTCAGCGATGCGAGGTCGGTGATGGCGAGCTGGTCGAGCTCTCGGACGCGACGAGTGAGGTTCTGCCGCACCCACAGCTCGCGGATGAGCGGAATACGGTGTTCCTCGACGTAGTAGTCGACGAGGACGTCAACGATCTCGGTCCACTTACGTCCTGCTCGTTGTCGCATCGCGTTCTCGAGATCGGTGACGGACAGCTTGATCTGCCGAAACGCCAGCTCATCGAGGACTCGCTCGGGTGTCTCGAAGAATGCATAGAATGACCCGCGGCTCACACCCGTTGCGTCCAGTAGCAGCGTCGGTGACGCCACCACCGCTTCGAACCCGAGATCGTGGACGAGTTCGGCGGCAGTGTCGAGCACATGCTGGACCATGGTCCGGGAACGCTCCTGGAGTGGGATCTTGCGCAACCCGCCGGCCAACGGGTCGTCCCACACCGCGCTGATCGTCGGGCTCGCTGCTTTCGTCAAGACTGCTCCTCATCTGCATTGGAAATCCGACAGTAACACTAATGCGACAACAGTCGTGTTCTTGGTCGAGGTGCCTGACAGCTCGGGTCCGTGCTGGGCGTACTCCCGACCGTCTTGTGTGCACCATGTAGTGCACGATCAGTCCTGCACGCACATGGGCGAATTGCACTAGGGCGGTGGGTGATTGGTCGATCTGGAATTCGCGCTGCCCTGTCCCGCGCTTGGTTGTTCACACGCCCTGTCGAGAGCTCTCGATGAAGCGCGAGAGCGACTGGTTACGTCCCTGTAAACGTCACACGTCTCGTATGGACGCGGATGCGACGGCGAACTAATCTTTCAGATATGCGACGCGAGTCGCGTCTCTAGTCTAAATTCATCGGTGTCGGGTTCTCTGGCCGTTCACGAAGGTGTCACTATGCACGAACAGAAACTCTCTTCCCAGGCGCTGCTGCTGAATCCCAATATCGCGGTTGTCGGCAGTGGACCGTCTGGGTGCTACGTCAGTCAGTTCCTCGCGAAGGCCTTGCCGGGTGCGCGTATTGCAGTTTTCGAGTCACTGCCGGTCCCGTATGGGCTGGTACGGTACGGAGTCGCGGCCGACCACCAGGGCGCAAAGGCGGTCAGCCGCCAATTCGACCGGTTGTTCACCCGTGGTGGGGTGCGATTCGTCGGCAACGTCGCAGTGGGTCGCGACCTCCCTTTCGACGCCGTGGCCGAGGCCTTCGACATTGTCGTTCTCGCCACCGGGTTGCCCGACGATCGGGCGTTGCCGATACCGACGCACGCCGGCGCGCGGATCATCGGGGCCGGAGCGCTCTTGCGGACTTTGAACGGTTTCCCCGAATCTCTGCTCCCGGTTGATGGGCAGGGTCGCCACATGTCGCTGGGGGATGAAGTCGCCGTAATCGGCTTCGGCAACGTTGCGCTCGATGTCATCAGGCTCCTGTCGAAAAACGATGCTGCACTGCATGGCTCGGATGTCAGCGACGTGGCACTGAACCAGCTTCGGCCAAAACCTCCGCGGAAGATCCATGTCTTCAGTCGATCGGCACCGGACGGTGTGAAGTGTGAGTTGACTATGCTGCGAGAACTATTGAGCCTCAGAACGATTCGAGTAAGTGCCGAGGGGATTGACCTATCAGATGCAACGCCGGTGACAGATCTTCTACGTCAGCACATCGGTGTTGCTGACTCTGGGATGGAGTCGGCCGACGCGCGCACACACGTTCGCCTGCATTTCGGCCGAACCCCAGAGTCGGTCGAGAGTCGGGGTCCGACGACGACCGTCACGGTATCCACCGTGAACGGCGGTCGTCACTCGTACATGGTGGATTGCGTGATCACCGCCATCGGGTTCGACAAGGCTGCAGAACACATCCCGGGCAACCCGACAAGCGAATGGGCGGGACCACATGTCTACCGCGTCGGTTGGCTTCGACGGGGGCCAGTGGGGTCCATCCCCGAGAACCGCAAGGATGCCAGAGACGTCGCAGGCACCATCACACGGGATCTGGCGAGCGGTGCGGTGCCGGTGGGATCTCCTGGCTTTGCGGTCGTCGAGCCGCTGATTCGGAACCGGATGGTCAGCTTCGCCGACTGGCAACGCATCGAGAAGACGGAGAACCAATCCGCCGAGCCGGGTCGCTGCCGTCGCAAACTGATCGACCTCGAACAGATGCTGGAAATCGCAGCGTCGCGTGACGCCACCATGCTCGATCGATCTGCGGCGGAGGACATCTACACCACAGACACAGTCGGAGAATCCGACAGAAGGGTAAGCGCGTGAGTACAGCAGCAGTTCTGTTCGGAACCGAGTCCGGAAATTGCGAGATGGTCGCAGAAGACTTGGTCGAAGTGCTGGCAGAAATGGGCATAGCCGGCGAGGTCGCTGCGATGGACGAAGTCGACGTCGAGAACCTCAGCGACAACGATCTGATCATCTTGGTCTCTTCGACGTACGGGGAGGGTGACCTGCCGAACACCGCGGTTCCCTTCTTCGAGTCGTTGCAGGAGAAGCGACCTGATCTGTCACACAACCGATTCGCCGCATTCGGTCTCGGCGACAGTACCTACGACACCTATAACCAGGGCATCGACATACTGATCAAGATGATCGTCGATCTGGGAGCCCGGCAAGTCGGACTGACCGGCCGACACGACGCGGACAGCGGCTTAGACGCCCCGACAGTCGCGATCGAGTGGGCGCGGGAGAACCTCGCGGGTCTCACTTTCTGAAACCACCGATATTCACCTGATCGTATGTCAGTGCCGACACGCGGTCTCACATCTACTCGCTCTGTGCGTACCCAAGGAGTACCAACATGACCGAGAATACCCTCGCCCCTTCATCTTCACCGCAATCGAATGCTGACGCTGCTACTACACCTGCGTTGACCGGCCGCATGAGCATGGGCGCGTTGCTGCTCACCGTCCTGGCATTCTCTGCGCCCATTGCTGTTGTTGCGGGATACATACCGTTCACCATCAGTTTCGGTGGCCCCGCGGCAACGCTGATCTTCATCATGGCCACCGTATTCCTGCTGCTGTTCGCGGTCGGCTACGTAACCATGGCCAAGAGTCTTCCCAAACCCGGCTCATTCTATGCGTTCATCAGCGCCGGACTCGGCAAGATCCCCGGCCTGGGAGGGGCCTTTCTGGCAGTGGTCTCCTACTTGCTGATGCTCGGCGGCTGCTATGTTTTCATCGGACTGACCGCCAACGAGTTCATCGCGAGTCTCGACGGTCCGGAGATCCCATGGTGGGTGTGGACCATCGCGTCCTGGCTCATCGTCAGCGTCATGTGCTACTTCCACATCGAGGTGTCCGCGAAAGTTCTCAGTGTGGCAATGCTTCTCGAGATCGCCATCGTCCTGGTTTTCAACGTAGCTGTACTAGTCCACGGCGGTGGTCCCGAAGGATTCTCCGCCACCCCGCTCAATCCCGCCGAACTCTCCAACGGCGACATCGGGGTCGCGATGCTCTTCGCCATCATGGTCTTCCTTGGATTCGAGGCGACGGCCCTGTTTCGTGACGAGGTCCGCGACCCGGACAAGACCATTCCCCGTGCGACCTACGGTGCCGTACTGTTCGTCGGGTCGCTCTACATCGTGTCGTGCTACCTCTTGACGACGGCCTACGGATCGAACGCAGTGGAAACCGCGACAAACGACCCGAAGTCCATGTTCCCAGATGCAATCGGGAATCTCGCAGCGCCGGTCTTTACACAGCTCACTTTCCTGTTCATCATCACATCGGAACTGGCGGCTGCCATCTCCGTGCACAACGTCACCGCACGTTATGCCTATAACCTCGGAGTCGACAATGCTCTGCCGGCGTGGCTCGCCAGGGTTCACCCTCGCCACCATTCGCCCTACCGTGCATCAGTAACGGTTGCCGCAGTGGTTGCCGTGATCCTGGTGATTCTGAGCCTGGCGAACACTGCGGGAGACGGACTGGACGCACAGCTTTTCGGCCTCGGCACCGTCGGCGTCCTGGTGTTGATGTGTTTGGTCAGTCTGTCGGTCATCGGTTGGTTCGCGCGTCGCGGGATTTCGAACGGCGGCAATGTCTTCAAGTGCTTCATCGCTCCGGCACTGGCTGTGATCGCGTTGGGGACTACGGTTGTGCTGGCCGTAATGCATCTGGACCTGGTTGTCGGTGGAGCGCCTGGGCAGAACACGGGCCTCCTCTTCATTCTGGCTGCATCGCTTCTGTGCGGATCTGTACTGGCCGTCTACTTCCGGGCCCGCAAGCCCGAGGTGTTCAGGAGACTGGGACGCGCCGACGTGGCGGGCTGACACGCCTACGCGTGTTGTCGACTTTTCGCCGACGACATTGTTGATCGAATACGATCCCGGACTTCATCGCGCTCACTGATGCCTCGTCGAGGTTTGTCTTGCAACCGAGGTGCGCAACACCCCAATCGGTCGTGCCAGGGGGCTCGTTCGGAGCGCGTCTCGATGTCACTGTCCTTCCAGCCCAGTTCACGTTAGAGAAAGCCTGCCATGACCCAGGACGCTAGTGTCACAGCGGAAACGAACTCAACCGCGACCGCATCTCCCGCCGGCTTAACCGGGAATCTCGGAGTACCTCACCTCGTATTCACGGTGATGGCCTTTCAAGCGCCGGTCGTGGCGTTCATGGCCTATATCCCGGTGATGATCGCCACCGGCAACGGTGTCGGGTCACCTGCGGCGATTCTTGTCGCAGGAGTCGTTCTAGCGCTATTCGCGGTGGGACTGATCGCGATGTCGAGAAGCATGTCGAATCCCGGAGGGTTCTACGCTTACATCACCGCAGGCCTGGGCCGGGAGGCGGGACTCGGCGCGTCGTTCATCGCGCTCATCTGCTACTTCTTCACACTCGTCGGGATATATGCGCTGCTGGGCGTTTCCCTGGAGTCGCTGTGCCGCGACCTTTTCCACGGTCCGGACATCACCTGGTGGGTCTGGACGGCGATCGTATTCGTGATCGTCACCGCGCTCGGACATTTCAGGATGGATGTCTCCGCCAAGGTTCTATCGGTGTTCCTTATTCTCGAGCTTGTCCTGATCAGCGCATATGACATTGCCGTGATCGCACGCAATGGCACATCGGCGTTCTCGCTGGACTCGTTCGCGCCGGACAACGTGTTCTCCGGTTCGCTAGGACTCGCGTTGATGATGGGTGTAGGGCTCTTCGGTGGCTTCGAGGCAACATTGATCTTCCGCGAAGAGGTCAAACGACCAGAGCGCACCATCCCCCGTGCAACGTTTCTCGTCATCGCTATCGTCGCGATCTTCTTCGCCTTTACAACCATGCTCTTCATCAATGCCGGTGGAGCGGAAGCTGTTCTGGCGTCCGCCGGCGCCACAGATGCATCGATGGCGAGTATCCAGGACAACCTCGGCTCGGTGGCGGTGGACATCGCGACAGTACTGCTCGTGACGAGTAGTTTCGCCGTACTGCTCGCTGCACACAACATCACCGCCCGGTACCTTTTCAGCCTCGGCACCGACGCGATCATCCCGCGGACGGCTGGACTTGCTCATCCCAAACACGGTTCGCCACACGTAGCTTCGGCGATCACCAGTGTCGCGGTGTTGGTAGTCCTGGTGCCGTTTGTTCTCGCCGATGGTGATCCGAACATGTTCTACGCACGATTCGTGGGCGTGTACAGCTACTCCTTACTCGCTTTGCTCTTCCTGACCAGCCTCGCGGTGCCGGCGTACCTGATCCGGAGGCGCGACCACCCGGGTGTCAACCGTTGGAATTCCATTGTGTGCCCGGTCCTCGCCGTGATCCCCCTGGCAATCGTCGTTGTGTTCGCCACCAAGAATTTCAGCTTGCTCGTCGGGGCCTCGGCAGTCATCTCGGACACGATGCTCGCGGCAATCTACCTGTTGTTCGCGTTCGGAGTGGTGCTGGCGCTCATCTATCGGCGACGCCGACCCGAGGTGTACGCCCAGATCGGGCGCCAGGAGTGACGCTGAGTCCGACGTTCATGACTCTGCGCGACCGTACTCGCGTGCAGTGCACCGACCATCAACAGACCCGCTACTGAGAGGAGCCGTTATGCCCACAACTCACACAGAAGGTGACCGAGCGAGGGTCGCCATCGATATCAGGCCGTTCGGGGAGATGCCGCGCACCAGGGACCATCTTCCGTGGACAGATCCCCAACTGCGCCGCGACCCCTACCCGTTCTACGCCCATGCGCAGACACATGCCCCGGTCAGTCGCGACGAGGACGGTACCGTCGTGCTCACCAAGTACGCGGACCTCATGCACTACGGGAGGTTGCCGTCAGTTCTCATCGCGCCTGAGTGGGACAAGGCCGGTGCGTGGAGCGTCCTGAGTGACATGGCTCTGGGTCACGACGAACCTGACCACACTCGACTCAAACGACTCACCTCGAACTGGTTCACGCCGAAGCGCGTCCGTCAATGGGTGGCGATCACCGCGTCTGTCACCGACGAAATCCTCGATCGCATCGGCGCCGACGGCCTGATCGATGGTTCGTCGCTGGCCGTGGAGGCGACACATCGCACCATCTGTCGCGTGCTGCAGGTGACCGAGGACGGGTTCGACGATGTGCGCCATTACATGCGGATGGCCATGCCGGTCCTCAGTGCGGCGGCGGGGCCCGAAGACTTCGAAGCTTGCGAACAAGCCCATGTCTACCTCCAAGGCCGCGTGCGCGAACTCCTCGAACATGCACGCGAGAATCCGGGCGACGGACTTATCCACGAACTCGTGGAAACGGAGCAACGAGGTGAGATCACAGCCGCTGAGACACTGGCGACCGCGTTGTTCTTCTACACCGTCGGCCATATGGACGCGAGTTACCTGATCTCGTCTGGACTCCAGCTGTTCGCTGAGCAGCCTGCGGTGTTCGACGCGTTCAGAACGAATCCGGACGTCCGCCAGAACATCGTCAGCGAGCTCGTGCGTTACGACGCCCCTGAGCCTGTTGTCACCAGAGCGACGAGCGAGGATCTCGACATCGGTGGCTTCGAGGTCCCCGCCGGAAGCACACTCCGCTTGATGCTCGGCGCCGCCAACCGCGACCCGGACGTGTATGACGATCCACAGAAGTTCGACTACACCCGGCCGCCGGCGCAGTCGCGCAGTCTCACCTTCAGCCTGGGAAGTCACAGCTGTCAGGGTCGATTGCTGGCGGAAGCCGAGATCAAGACCGTGTGGGAACGAATTGCCCTGCGCTACTCGCAGATCAAGGTGGCAAGCGCGCCCGAGATGATGTTGACCGATGCGTCGCGTCACTTCATCACCCAGCCGTTGCGGTTCACCTGACGAACCGCGACCTCGCAAAACCGACCGATTTGATCACTGAAAGGTTCTATCAGCCATGACATCTGTAACCACGTCGACTGTTCTGATCAACGACGCCGAGAAGATCGAGTTGGAGGACTGGGGGCCGCTGCCGGAGGCGACCGGAGAGCCGATGAGCACGGCCGGGAAGGTTCTGTGGAAGGGTGAGGGCCCGCTCGAAGCCGGCCTCTGGAAATGTGCGCCCGGTCCATCGCGGTGGTTGTTCGAGACCAACGAATCGATCACGGTGCTGACGGGCCGGATGACCGTCACCGAGGACAGCGGCGGTTCGTACGTCATCGCGGCAGGGGACAGCGCTGTATTTCCCAAAGGCTGGTCGGGAACGTGGGATATCGAGGAAACCATTTTCAAGGTCTACACCGCGTTCTGACCCAGACACGGGGTTCATTGTTCAGAATTCATGGACAACTGAATCAGGAGAACTGTCTTCGACCACGGACGCACCCCCCGGTCGCGGCCGTGGTCGAAGGTTCTGCCTGACGATATGCGCAGTCGGGGCGCCCGCCAGGCACCAAACCCACGGGCCGTGCCAGCTCGTGGTGAAAAACTGCAGGAGAAATCATGACACACAAACTGCGCACCGTTCTCGGTGACATCGACCCTACCGAGATGGGTCAAACACTGCCTCACGAGCACATTCAGGGCGTCTGCGATGTGTACTGGTACCCGGGTGATGACCCGCTGGCTGACCCGGACCCAGCCGCCGCCCCGCGCGTCGACAATCTGTGGCACTGGAAGGAGAACCCGGTCGCCAACAAGGGCAACATGCACATGACAGACGAACAAGTGTCCATCGACGAGATGCGAATTCTGCCCGACCTCGGCGTGCGAACCGTGGTGAACCTGACGCCGATCGGTATGTATCGAAATGCTGAGGGACTGCGTCGAATCTCGCAGGCGGCCAACGTCAACATTGTTGCCGGCTCCACCTACTACACTGCCGAGTCACACCCTTCAGAGCTCAAGGACATGTCCGAGGAGCAGATCTCGCAACGGATCGTCGATGACATCACGACCGGAATGGACGGCACCGACATACGAGCAGGAATCGTCGGTGAGGTGGGACTGTCGTGGCCCCTCGACCCTGTCGAGGAGAAGGTTCTTGCCGCCAGCGTGGACGCCCACCGCAAAACGGGAGCGGCGCTGGCGATCCACAACCCGTACTACGCGCACGGGATCGGCGGGCTCGAACCTCTTCGGGTGATCGCCGAGCGAATCTCGGAGCTCGGGGCCGATATGAGCCGGGTGATCATGGGCCATACCGACGGTTTCGCACGTGACCCCGGATTCATCGAACTCGTTCGCGACCACGGCTTCGTCGCAGAGCTGGATATGTTCGGGTACCAATCGGGATACGAACCCGAAGCAGATTTCATGTATCCCGCAGACGGTGACCGGGTCGAGGTCATCTTGGCGATGGCGCAGGCAGGTCTGGCCGATCGTCTCGTGTTGTCCCATGACGTCATCTTCAAGACCACCTTGATGCGCTGGGGAGGTCACGGCTTCGGCTACATTCACCGCGTGATCGTTCCGTGGCTGAAGCGAAAAGGATTGGACGACAAAGTACTCGAGCAGATTCTCGAGACGAACTGTCAGAACATCCTGCCGATGGCGGTGTGATCGACTCGGGCGCTCGGGCTCGGCACGGCCGAGTGCCGCCACGCTCTCTTCGCGGAGCACACTGCGTTGGCGAGTGGGTACCGCCGGCTGCCACCTCGGATCTCGGGTCGCCGACCGAGTCCGGGGTGGCAGTACAGGGCGACTATGCGATTGTGATCACTCCCGTGCCACCATTCGTTCACAACTCTCGCTTGAGGATCTTGCCCGTGCTGGTCATGGGAAGGCTGTCGACGAACCTGATGACACGGGGGTACTTGTAGGCGGCGAGTCGCTCTTTCGCCCAGTCGACGAGCTCGGTCTCGGTGAGCTCACCGTGCTGGAGGTCTCGAACGACGACCGCGTGAATCTCCTCGCCGTGCGAATCGTGTGGCACTCCGACGACCGCAACGAGTGACACAGCTGGGTGGGTCATCAGCAGTTCTTCGATCTCGCGCGGGTACACGTTGTATCCGCCGCGGATGATCATGTCCTTGCTCCGGTCGACGATGTAATACCACCCGTCGGCATCGCGACGCGCTAGGTCCCCTGTTCGAAACCAGTTGTCGTGTATCGCTTCACGCGTGGCATCCGGCCGCTGGTAGTAGCCCTTCATGACATTCGGACCGCGGACGGCGATCTCGCCGATGGCGGTGTAGCCATCGTCGTTGATGGCGTCGGCAACCTCAGACCAATCATCGTTGATGAGCTTCATTTCCACGCCGGGGATCGGAACGCCGATCGATCCGATGCGCGGTGGTTCGCCGAGCACGGAGAATGATGTGACCGGTGATGTCTCCGATAGCCCGTAACCCTCGAGAATGGTGACGCCGAAACGGTCGAAAAAGTCTTTGTGGACTTCGCCGGGCAATGCTGAGCCGCCGGCCACCGCGATCCGGAGGTTGTCGGCGACCTCAGACACTTCGATGCCATCGTCAGCCGCGCGCAAGAGTGCCCAGTACATTGTCGGCACTCCCGCGAAGAACGTGATGCCATGTGTCCGCATCAACTGCAATGCGGTCGAGGCATCGAAGCGGGGCAGCATGACAATCTTGCTGCCGAGAGCGATTGCGCTGTTCTGGATGACTGTCTGGCCGAAGGAGTGGAACAACGGTAGCACGCACAGGTAGGTGTCGGGCGTTACCTCGTCGCATCCGAACAGCTCAGCGCTGACGATTGCGTTGCTGCGCATGTTGCTGTGCCGCAACTGAGCGCCCTTCGGCCGACCGGTGGTCCCTGACGTATAGAGCAGAACTGCGGTTGCGTCGTCTTCGACCGCGACTGTGTCGAAACCCGCTGGTTCAGACGCCCACGGCGCATGGCTGAGGTCCGCGGGTACGACGATCAGTGACCGGCAGGATTCGGATTCTTCCGATGCGCTCGCTGCGGCCTGCCCCATGGAGAGCTCCGGAGAGCCCTCGAAGGCCACATACGCGATTGAATCCGAGTCATCGAGGTGGTAGGCGATCTCGCGACTCTTGAGTAGCACGTTCAACGGGACGACCGTAGCTCCGGTCTTGAGAATCCCGAAATAGACGATCGTGAACTGGGGAAGGTTCGGAAACGACATCGCGACCTTGTCGCCGGGTTTGACGTCGTGCGCCACCAACAGGTTCGCAACCTGGTTCGCCGCCCGGTCGAGCTGTTCGTAGGTCAATCGTGTGTCTCCACACGCCACGGCCACACGGTCGCTGTGGCGTGCGGCCGTACCAGTCAACAGATCCGCGAGATTGGTCATCGATGAGATCTTTCTGATCAGAGGGATACAGGCAACGCAGCAACGTCGGCTGCGACGAGTCTGACGATCTCGGATGCGTCGGTCACCGATTCGAGATCGAGTACATGGCTTTCGATCTCGTGCCAACGTGCGGTGATCCCGATGGAATCGGCGAGTCGTCGGGCCTTGGTCACAATGTCGGAATTCGAGAGGGGTCGCGTCGCGCCACCGAGCGGTCCGTCGACCTCGAAGGTGACTGGCGCAGCACCGCGGAGTTGGAGGCGCATACGAGCGCGGAATCGGCTCTGCGGACCATCGAAGTCCGCACGGTGATGTACACGTATGCGGTTCAGCAGCCGCCAGACGTCGTCGGAGTCGATACGCGCGCTGGCGAACTGTTCGGCCAAGACCTGCTCGTCGAGGAGGGCAACCGCGACGGTGTAGCCGATGTTCATCTGGGCGCCGATGGTCTCGAGTGGTCTGGTGGGCTCCCACCACCCGTGATGGTAAGCGGCATGGGAAACTTCGATGTCCACGGACTCGATGTCGTCAACTGCGATTCCTCGAGAGCGCGCTTCGAGCGCACAGTCGATCGGGGCGTGCGTTGCCGCCATGGACGCGTAGGCCTTGACGGCAGTATCCATCAGTGTCCATTCACGACCGAGATCGGAAGCGATGAGGTCGGCGTCTGGATTATGTCCCTCGCCGAATGTGGCGAGGAATCCGCCGTAGGGCCGCTCATAGACACGTTTGATTCCGGTGTATCCCGCCTGCGCGAGTCCGGCCGCGTACCAACCGTTGCGGGACGCGAAGCCGTGGTGCATCCGCTTGGACATCGCCTCATACTGAGCTGCCATGAGGCCCGCCGACTGGGTGGCAGCAAGCCCAAGGGCGTCTTCGACTTGTGCTGCGTCAAGCCCGCGGAGCCAGGCAGAGGTAGCGGCACTCGCATGTGTTCCGAACACTGCTCCGGAATGCCATCCACGAGAGAGCATTTCAGCTCCATGTAGTGCGAGTCCGACGCGTGGCCCGACCTCATAACCGGCAACCAGCGCAGTAAGCAACTCGTCACCGGAGACAGCGCGGTCGAGCATGGTGATCGTGCTGATGGCACTGGGGAGTACCAGTGAGTTGCTGTGCAGCGGGGCATGCACATGATAGTCGTCGAGCTCGAAACCCTGGATGAAAGTGCCGTTCAGCAGACAGGCGGCGGGCGCTGAGGTGGTGCGCGCCCAACCCAGGAGGGGGACGTCTCCCTGCCCCTCCATGGCGAGGACAGCCTCGACAGCGCGCACCGACCAGGGCAGGCGTGCGCCGACCAAAGCACATGCCAGCCCATCCAGCATCACATGAGCGGCTCGTAGACGGACCTCCGCCGGGATGTCGTCGTAGCTCAGTGATGCGACAAAGGTTGCGAGGCGTCCGGTGACGCCGTTGGGGTCTGTCGGCAACGCGGCGGGGTCGGCGATGCCGGTGGTCGGAGTCGTTGTCATGGAGCCACCTCGTAACGATTGCGTATCCGAATCTCCAGGTACTGGAGAGCGAAGGTCGGTATCAGCGCGAGTAATCCGATCAAGATCACCTGACCGAGGATGTCTTCCACCCGCGCCAGGGACAGATTGCGCAGCAGTTCGTAGCCGAGCCCAGTGGAGCTGGAGAACATCTCGGCCAAGATGAGTCCGATGAGAGTGAGTCCGAAGCACAAGCGCATGCCCGAGGCGAATGAAGGAAGGACGCTCGGCACGACGATGCGCCGCATCAGGGAGATCCGTGACATACCCAGGCTGGCAGCGGGCTTGAGATGGAGACGACTGACGTTGGACGTTGCCTCGACCATGATCAAGAACATCGGCAAGACCCCGGAGACAAATGCAAAGGACCCTCGACTGAAGTCGCCGATACCGAGAAACAGCAGAAATATCGGATACAGAACGATCTTCGGAATGCTGTTGAGTGCGTACACAACAGGCAGTGTCGCGGTGGACCAGAAAGCGCTCAACCCGAGGAGCATCCCGGCGATCGATCCGACCGCTACGGCGGCCAGGTAGGAGAAGAGTAGAACTCTGGTGGTGTCGACAATGCTGTCCTGCAGACGGCTGCTGCCGATGTCTGAGAGCAAACTCTGCAACGCCTCGATCGGACCGGGGTAGACGGCGCTGTCGGCGAGTGAAGCTGTGACGGCCCAAGCGAGGAGAACCACGCCGGCGAGCAGGATGGGTGGTACCCATGGTGGCGCTGCACGCAGCATCCTGGAACAAACGGGTGTCGACTTGACGGTTGAAGTCATCGCCTTCTCCAATCGAACGACTTCAGTGCGGCGCTGAGCGCGAGGTTGGCCACGAGGGCAAAGGCGCTGACGAAGAGGATGCCCGCGTACATGTCCACGGTGTCGAAATTGTTGTACGCCTCGTTGACCACATGGCCGAGGCCCGAAGTAGCCAAGATGAACTCGGTGGCCAATACCGCGATGATCGTATAGGAAAGCCCTAGTTTGAGGCCGGCGAGGATATCGGGGAGTGCGGATGGGAGCAGGATCTTCCGAAACTGTTGGCTGGTCGTCATCTCGAGAGACTTCGCCAGCTTCCGCGCGATCGTCGGGGTGGCCTCAAACCCGACCAGCGAGTTCGAGATCACGATCACGACGCTGAACAACGTGGCCAGGAGAATGATCGGCAGTATGCCGGTACCGAACATCACGACCATCACCGGGTAGAGGGCGAAGATCGGCAACGCATAGAAGACGTTGATGTACGGCTTGACCGCGCGGTGGACCCACCACGACCGAGACATCAGATAGGCGACGATGATACCGGTTGCCGCGGACGCCACGAAACTGACGCAGATGAGCATCAGGCTGCGGATCAGTGCGTCGACGACGAACTCTCGGTTGCCGAGCAACTCTGTGGCCCGCGAAGCCATCTCGCTCACCGGGATGAGGTCAAGACGTGAGATGGCACCCGAGCGCGCGTAGATCTCCAGACCCAGGATCGCGACAACGACCATCACGGCCGTCCATGCCGGTGCCGGTAGGCCGGACACCCGGCGCGGTGTCGGGCGGACATACGATGGTACGACCGATGACCGTGCACTCACCGTTGTTGTCCCATCGCAGCTTCGGCCTCTGCTCGAATCTGGCTCCAGATCCGATCTTGGGCGGCCGTGGCAGAGGCTTCCGACAGGGCAGCATGGGCCCGCGGTCGCGGCAGCGTGATCGGCACTTCGTCGATGAACGTTCCTGGGCGCCTTCCCATCACCAGCACTCGGTCGGAGAGGAGCACCGCTTCTTGGATGCTGTGCGTGATGAACAGAACGCCGCAACCGATGGTCGAGACCACGCGCAGCAGCTCCTCTGCCATGAGCATCCGTGTCTGTTCGTCGAGTGCACCGAAGGGCTCGTCGGCGAGGACCAGGTCGGGTTCCATGGACATCGCGCGTGCCATGGCCACGCGCTGTCGCATACCCCCGGACAGCTGTGCAGGGTAGTGGTCTTCGAACCCGCTCAGCCCGACGGCTCCGACGAGTTCGCGAGCTCGATCGCGGCGTGCTCGCTTGCCGACGCCTCTGACCTCCAGTGCGAATGCGACATTGTCGAGCACCGTGCGCCAGGGCAGCGTCGCCGACTCTTGGAAGACGATCGCGGTGTGACGGCGAGGACCGTTGAGCCGTGATCCGCCGACCTCTACCGTTCCTCGGAACGGGTCCTGGAGTGCGCCGACGATCTCGAGCAGGGTCGACTTGCCGCAACCACTCGGCCCGACGATGGATACGAACTCACCGCGCTCGATCGTGAGGTCGACGGGACCGAGGGCGTGCACCGAACCGAAGTGTTGTTCGACACCGCTGACCTGCACGATCGGTGTTGGTGGGTCGATCACTGAGCCGGGCGCTGCTTGGGATTTGGTGTTCATGGTGTGCTCACTTGCATTCGTCGGGGAGGGTGTCGGAGACGTCGTCGGGTAGGAAGTCGTCGTGGAACAGATTGCAGAATTCGAGGTCGTCGGTATCCATGGCGACGCGTTGCGCCTCAACCGCTTGTTCGATCGCGTCCGCGTTGAAACCCGCTCCCCAGTTGTCGTACTGAACTGCCTTGCCCACAATCGTTTTGGCCGCTTCGAGATCGATACCGATGTAGTCGGCATAGAGCTGGGCGGCGTCATCAGGATGCGCTCGGATGTGGTCGACCGATTCGGCGTAGCCGGCGACCACCGCCCGCACGGTGTCCGGGTTGTCGCCGGCGAACTCGGGAGTGGTGGTGATGACGCTCTGCTGGAACTTTTCGAGATAGTCGGCACTCGACACTGCCACGCGGAATTTGTCGGTTTTGGCAACGACTGATGGCGGCACCACGGCGACGTCGACGTCGCCGGCTTCGAGGAGGGCGACTCCTTCTCCGACCCCACCCGACGACACCCGTTCGATCGGCTGTGTTGCGCCGGCCACCTGCGGAAGAATGAACGTCAGCGCCTGGGTGACCGACTGCGGGTTGGTGTAGGCCCACCGCGAGATGTCATTGATGCCTTCGATGTCGGCGTTGCTGGACAGCGAGTAGAAGTCCAGCCCGTAGACACTCTGCGTGGCGCCGCCCACGACGGTCAGATCGGCTCCAGATCCCTGGGTTTCGAGCACGGAGGTGAATCCGACGTCGGCGATCGGCAGGTCGCCGCTGAGCATGTTGCGGACAGTCGTGCCGCCGCCCTTGCTCGGGACGATGTCGCCGATCGTCACGCCTCGATCTTCGAAGAACCCCTGGTCCTTACCGACAAGCCACGGGATCGAGTACGGCTCGGTGGCGTTGCTGACGGCGATGTCGAACGACGTGGCATCGCCGCCATCCCCGTCGGCCGAACAGGCACTCAGTGCGAGGCTTGCGACCAGCGCGCCCGCTGCCATTGTTGTCCCTACTCTGATCATGATTGTGCTCCGATGTCGTGCTGGTTGTGGGTACGAAAAAAGACGTTGTCCTCGCATGTGGGAGGTGGGGAAGTGGCGTCTTCAGAGGTAGATCTGACAGTCGGCGATGCGCCGTGCTGTCCTGCCCATGCCGAGCAGGTGAAACCGTGGTGTGGTGTGCTCGCCGGGTTCACAGGCGACCGATACGCTCATGACGCCGGAGGGATGCCCCGCATGGAGTCGCTCTGAGTCGATATTGGCCATCGCGTCGGCGACAACAGTCCCCGGGGTTCGGGAAGCCGCTGCGAGGTTGACCGACGCGGTGCCGGCCAGGCTTTCGTGCACTTTGCCCATGAAGAGCAATCGAACCGATAGGTCCATCCGATCTGCGGCGACCGGGGTGCCGTCGATCGTGGTGTACCCGGATGGCGGCGCAACCATCCCGACCACGGGTAGACCCGGTGTGATCTTGTCCGCGTCCTGCCAGTTCGGGGATATCCGGAGCTTCTCGGCAACCCGTGCCCGGATCTCCTGCAGTGTGCGCAGTAGTGGTCCGGACTCGTCGATCTCGGCCTTGGATTCGTTGCCACGAGCTTGGATCGATGAGGCGGACACCCAGACCGCCGGATTCGCGACGTCGCAGATCGTGACCGGAACGCTACTGCCATCGGAAAGCGTCAGGAGATCCACGACATTGTCTGTTGGTAGTAGTTTCCCGGTACGAGAACCAATGGTTGCCGACCAGTCCATGACGATCTCGGCGCCGGTGCCCGGAACGCCTGGGATGGCGAAGGTGCCCGCCGGGTTGTGTCGACCGCCCGTGACCGGGACGTAAGCGGTCATCACCTTGCCCGTGTTGGTGTTGAAGATGCGCACTCGGGTGATGCCGTCGGTCGCCGATACCAGGCCCTCGTCGACCGCGAAGGGTCCTACGCCGGCAGATATGTTTCCGCAGTTGCCGTTCCACTGCACAAGCGACTGATCGACAGCCACCTGAGCGAAGGTGTAGTCGACATCCGCGTCGGACCGGGTGGAGGGGCCGACGATCGCAACCTTCGAGGTGATGGCACGTGACCCGCCGAGGCCGTCGATCTGCAGAGGATCCGGTGAGCCCATCACGCGCAACAGGATCTCGTCGCGCTCCGAGCGGTCGGCAGGCAGGTCGCCGACGTGGAAGTACACACCCTTGCTGGTGCCGCCGCGCATGAGCACCGCTGGGATGGTCTGTGGACCGGATCGATCTGGACCGGGGTTCATCCCGCCGTCCTGCCCTCGGGGACCAGGCCGTTCTGCCTTGGCCACTCCAGCCAGCTGCTCAGACCCACGATCTCGAACAGATCGGCCGGACCTTCGCCGTCAACGGGCGGCAATCCGTTGGCTATCAGTTGATGTAGTGCGGACCGGACGGCACCGGCCGCCGCCGCGATCGTCACCGCCGGGTAGATCCCCACGCTGAAGCCGAGATCGCGGTACTCGTCGGCGGACAGCACCGGTGTGCGTGAATTGGCGATCACGTTGACCACCAGAGGGGTAGTCACCGACGATCCGATGGCCTCGAGGTCGTCGATGCTTTCTGGTGCTTCGATGAAGATCATGTCGGCGCCGGCGTCTTCGAATGCATGAGCGCGGGTGATGGCCGCCTCCCGGCCCTCGACCGCCAATGCGTCGGTTCGTGCAATCACCATCAGATCCGTGCCGGCGGCGGCGATCACGGCAGCGCGTACCCGCGAGACCGAATCGGCCAGCGATGAGATCGACTTCCCCGACAAGTGACCGCATCGCTTGGGCAACTGCTGATCTTCGATGTGTACCGCGGCGGCTCCCGCTCGCCACATCCGTTCGATGGTGTGGCGGACGTTGAGTTCATTTCCGTAGCCGGTATCGATGTCGACGATCAGGGGCAGCGAGGACATTGCGCGGAGCCGACTGACATGTGCGGCCATCTCCGACGCCGTCATCAGTCCGAGGTCGGGTACACCCGTCACCGCGACAGAAGCAGCACCACCGGACACATAGGCGGCGGGGAAACCCGTTGATTCCACAAGTGCGGCGGTGAGGCCGTCGTAGATACCGGGGGCGGCGATGAACTCACCGGTCTCCACGAGGGCGCGCAGACGAGCACCCGGAGACGCGATGGGAACGGTCGGCTCGATCATGCGACGGTGGCCTTTCTGGGTAGATATCGACTGTTGGCGTGCTCATAGGTCGTGATCTCCGAGTCGCGCTGCAGGGTGATGTCTATGTCGTCAAGACCCTCGATCAGACGCCGGCTGGTGAAGTCGTCGATATCGATGAGCGTTTGATGTCGGACGTGGCCGTCGCGCCACTCGAGGGTCTTCGTGGGGAGATCGATGCTGACTGTCGTGTCCGGCCGGTCGAGCACAGCACTCATCAGATCGTGCAGGGGCGCGTCGTCGATACGCGCGGCCACGACACCGTTGTTACCGCAATTGGTGTAGAAGATGTCGCCGAATCGCGAAGACACGATTACCTGAAAACCCCACTCCTGCAGAGCCCAAACGGCCGCCTCCCGTGAGGACCCGGTGCCGAAGTCGCGTCCGGCCACCAGGACGGTTGCCTCGCGACGACGGTCGTCGTTCAGGGCGAAGTTGGGGTCGGAGCGCCAACCCTCGAACAGATGGTCGGCGAATCCGCTGCGTGTCACTCGTAGGCAATGCTTGGCCGGGATGATGATGTCGGTGTCGATGGACGTCCGGTTGACCGCGATCGCAGTCCCGCGGTGGAAGGGAATCGGCTTCATGCGAGTACCGCCAATCTGTCGGGAGAGGTGAGTTGCCCGGTGACGGCGGTCGCCGCGGCAACAGCAGGCGATACCAGGTGGGTGCGAGATCCCTTTCCCTGTCGCCCTTCGAAATTGCGGTTGGATGTGGACGCGGCTCGCTGACCACGCGCAAGGACGTCGTCGTTCATGCCGACACACAACGAGCAGCCCGGATTGCGCCATTCCGCACCGGCGTCGGTGAAGACGCGGTTGAGTCCCTCCGCTTCGGCATCGGCTTTGACCGCCATCGATCCGGGAACCACCACCATTCGGACCCCGCTCGCGACGGCTCGTCCGCGCAGGATGTCCGCCGCGGCCCGAAGATCCTCGATACGACCGTTTGTGCACGAGCCGAGGAAGACTGTGTCGACGCGGATCGCAGACAGAGGTGTGCCGGGCACGAGATCCATGTATTGCAGGGCATTGTCGGCGGCGAGTCGTTCTTCGGAATTCGCTATCGAATCAGGCTCTGGCACGGTCGCGGATAGTGGTGCCGCCTGACTGGGATTCGTGCCCCAGGTGACGTACGGTGACACTTCACCTGCGTCGATGTCGATCTGGGCGTCGTAGTCGCTGTCGTCGTCGCTGCTGAAGCTCAGCCATCGTTCGGTTGCGGCAGCCCACTGGTTCTCGCTGGGTGCGTACGAACGACCGCGCAGGTAGTCGAATGTGGTCTCGTCCGGACCGACCAGACCGGCGCGGGCTCCGAGCTCAATACTCATGTTGCACAATGTCATACGCTGCTCCATGGAAAGCGAACGGATGGCGTCGCCACGGTACTCGACGATGTGCCCTTGTGCCCCGCCGGTGCCGATCTGGGAAATGATGTACAGCGCCAGGTCTTTGGCTGTCGCCCCGGTGGGCAGGGCACCGAGAACGTTGACCGCCATGGTCTTGGGCTTTTTCGCGGCGAGGGTTTGGGTGGCGAGCACATGTTCGACCTGACTGGTTCCGATGCCGAATGCAAGCGCACCGAACGCGCCGTGGGTGCTGGTATGGCTGTCTCCGCAGAGGACCGTCATCCCAGGCTGGGTGACGCCGAGTTCTGGTCCGATGACGTGAACGATCCCTTGGCCTTGGGAATTCATGGGGTGCAGGGTGATCCCGAATTCTTCGCAGTTTGCACGCAGTGTCCGCATGAGCAATGCGGCAGTGGTGTTGCGTGGGGGATAGGTCAGTGTTCCGGTGGGCACGATGTGGTCCTCGGTGGCCAGCGTCAGGTCTGGCCGGCGAACGCGTCGACCGGAGCGTCGCAGGCCATCGAACGCCTGCGGGCTAGACCCTTCGTGAAGAAGGTGAAAGTCCACGTAGAGGAGGTCGGGGGAGTCGGGCGCGCGATGAACGACGTGCGACTCCCAGAGCTTTTCGATGATATTGGGCACGGTGTCGGGTCCCTTCGGATCAAGCAGTCGGGCGGTTTCTCGCAGGCATGTCAGGTGTGTCGGCAGGTGATGCCTCGTCGCGCCAGCCGAGTCGCCGGGACAGCCGCTCCGCAGACAGTGCGATCTCCGGGCCGAGCCGCTCGGCGACTTCAGGGGAGAGGCGCAGCGAGGGCCCGCCGATTGCAAGGGTCGCGATGATCAGGCCGGAGGTGTCTCGGACGGGTGCGGCGAGCGAATTTAGCCCGACCTCCCGTTCACCCTGCGTATACGCCCAGCCTTGCGCGCGGATGCTGTCACACTCGCTGCGAAGGGCGCCCAGGTCGGATAGCGCCCCGCCCGCGTCGGGTCCTTCCTGCGCCACCGCAGCTCGGTAGATGTCGTCGCTGAACGCCATGAACACCTTGCCGGCTGCGCCGGCGTGCATCGGCATCACCTGCCCGACGCGAGCCTGGTACACCACGGAACGTTGTGACAGTTCGACGGCGATCGCGACTCGACTGTTGCCTCTGCGGACATAGGCCCCAGAGGTTTCTCCCGACAGGTCGCGCAATTCGACCAGCACCGGACCGAGGGCCTCGAGAAGGTCCGAACCGGCGGTGGCCGCTTCGGTCCAGCTCAGCGACCGAAGCCCGATCGAGTAGTGGTCCTCGGTTCTGCGGAGCAGGTCATGGTCGACCAGTGTCCGGACGAGGCGCGCTGTGGTGGTCGGCGGTAGGCCGGTGATTCGTCGGATCTCCGTGATGGTAAGGCGGGGCTGATCTGGGGTGAAGCTGTCGAGGATCCGCATGATTTTTCCCAATACCTGCACCGATTCAGTGGACAACGCAACCTCCATGAGCTCGATAACCATAATGTGGTTTGAGCAACCGTATCGTGGTGTGATGTGGGACGCAAGTAGACGGTGGATGATAGCTGGAGCCCAGATCTTCCGGTTGACGTGATCGGCGACACATGCCTATTCTTCACCGCTATGTGGGTTCAATCACCACATTATGGTGTTGACCGACCTGGTGGAGGATGGGTCTCCCTGTACATAGTCGACAGCCGCTTTGTATCCCAGCTGATGGATGGCAGAAACGATGACACAAGAATCGCCCGGTAATGGGGCGTCACCGATGGCGACCTGGATTGCCGGCCTCACCTTCGACGACTTGTCCCCGGAGGTATGTGCCCGGATACCCTTACACCTTCTGGACTTTATCGCTGTGGCCGCGGCGGGCAAGGTATATGCAGACTCCAGCAAATCGCTGCGAGCGGCCACATATCCGTCACATGGTCCGACCGTCAATCCCGGCGCGGAATACACTGTGGTCGGTGAAACCGGGGCGCTGCGAATGGATCTCGCGGCCTTCTTGAATGGCGCGTACGCCCACTCGCTGGACTTCGACGACACGACGATCTCGTCGTCGTTGCATCCGGGGGCTCCCGTCATCGCCGCTGCGCTGCCGATCGCGGAGGCTCTGCAGGTCAATGGCAGCCGCTTGGTCATCGCACTCGCCGCGGGATATGAGATCGCATGCCGCGTCGGTGAAGCGCTCGGCCAATCGCCCTACGATCGCGGCTTTCATCCCACGGGGCTGGCGGGCATCTTCGGTGCGGTAGCGGCCGGAGCCGTGCTGCGGAGACTGGATGAGGAGCAGACGGCCAGCGCGCTGGGCATCGCTGGCTCCATGGCGTCGGGATCGCTGCAGTGTCTCGAGGACGGCACGTGGAACAAGCGTATTCACCCCGGGTTGGCGGCGCGTGATGCGCTGTTCGCACTTGACCTCGCGCACGCCGATTTTCGTGGCACCACAGATCCGCTGACCGGGCGATATGGTGCGCTGCAGGCGTTCTCGACCGATCCGGACCCAAGTGTGCTGACTGCGGCGTTGGGGCGCGACTGGCGCTTCCTCGGGACCGGCGTCAAGCCGTACCCCGCGTGCCGACTCACCCACGGTGCGATCGACGCAGCGCTCGAGGTCCGACGCACACTATCGTCTGGGCAGCTGGCCGGCGCCGGCGTCACGCTCGAGATCAGTCCGATCGCTCTCGATATCGTCGGCGGGGCGGTGTCGACAAAGTTGCGTCCGACGACCACGGTGGATGGCCAGTTCAGTGCCTATTTTCAGGTCGCGACAGCATTGCAATACGGAAATCTCGGATGGGGGGTGTACGACCATCTGGGTGATGTGGCGGTCGAGACCCTGATCGACCAGATCGAGATCACCGCCAATCCCGATGTCGCGACCGCTGGTGCTGTTCTCGCGGTCGGTGACGAGGAGGTCAGGATCGACGCCCCGTCTGGTGAGCCGGACGGTGACCTGGATTTCGATGTGGTAGAGCGCAAGTTCCGGTCGATCACCACCGCGGTGTGGGCTCCGTCGCACCGTGATGACATCGTGTCGGCATTGCGAGACCTGCCGGCGGCGCCGGACGTCGCCGAAGTGATCCGACTATTGCGCGCGTGACCCTACGTCGGCGAAGTAGCTGCAGCCAATCAATTCTCTTGAAGCGAAAGCAACAACATGCAAACCCATATGCACATCATCGGCGTCCTGGTGCTTGCGGGCATCCTCGTCTTGGGAACTGTACGACCGATCAATCTTGGCGCGCTGTCGCTGGTCGCCGCGTTCATCGTCGGAACGGTCGGGTTCGGGTCCACCGTGCCCGAGATACTCGAGCCCTTTCCTGCGAACTTGTTTGTGATGCTCGTGGGCATCACGTACCTGTTCTCGGTCGCTCGCGCGAGTGGAACAGTCGATTGGATGGTCGAAGGTGCCGTGCGATTGACCGGTAATCGCGCGCACGTGATCCCTTGGGTTCTGTTCGTGTTGGGACTCATCATCTGCTCGATCGGGGCGTTCTCGCCGGCCGTGGCGGCGATGCTCGCGCCAATCGCCATGAGCTTCGCGGTCAAGTATCGGCTGGATCCGCTGCTGTCCAGCATCGTCATCGGATTGGGTTGCATCGCCGGATCATTCTCGCCTATTGCGCCGCTCGGACTGATCGTCAACAGCGTGGGCGAACGAAGCGGCATCGAGGTCAATCCGACCGTTCTCTACCTCGGTGTGCTCGCCATGACCACTCTCGTGGCTGTCGGAACCGCGGTGGTGCTGCGACTGGCTCACCGCTCGAACGCCTCCGACGACGGAGATCTCTCCGGCGAGGAGCGGTTTCCGGTGGTGGGCAACTCCCGGCCGAGTGGGCCCGGTGCGATGGCCGCACCGACCGAAGTTCACCGACCGGGTGTCGAGAACTACGTGACCTTGGCCGGATTCGTGGTGCTAGCCATAGGCGGCCTTGTCATCGGTTGGGACATAGGGTTTCTCGCTCTCACCATCGCCGTCGTGCTGACCCTGGTGTTCCCCGGGTCGAGTAAGAATGCGATGTCGGAGATCAGCTGGGGCGTGATCCTGCTCATATGTGGTGTGCTGACCTATGTCGGGCTCCTCGAGGAAAACGGAACCGTGGAGTGGGCAGGCGCCAAGGTCGCGACGGCCGGAGCGCCGATGATCACGGCATTGCTCATCCTGGTGGTGGCGGCCGTCGCGTCGGCGGCCGCCTCCACCACGGGGCTGCTCGGGATGATCGTCCCCCTCGCGGTGCCGTTCCTGGCCACGGG
Source organism: Gordonia aquimaris (assembly GCF_026262595.1). Lineage (NCBI taxonomy): Bacteria > Bacillati > Actinomycetota > Actinomycetes > Mycobacteriales > Gordoniaceae > Gordonia > Gordonia aquimaris. Next base: position 29,510 of record NZ_JAPKFM010000003.1, read on the forward strand.
GCATGTCTCGGTGGTGGGATTCCTCATCGCGCTGGCGATCTCGTCCTCATTGGTGGATCTGTCGCCTTTCTCCACCGGCGGAGCAATCTACCTCGCCAACGCGCCGGAACGGTGGCGTCCGAGCCTGTACCGAGGCTTGCTGAAGTTCACTGGCGCGATGGTGATTGTCGGGCCGCTCGTGTCATGGCTGCTCTTGGTGGTGCCGAACTGGGTGTGACCACCTCGATGAATCATCCGCATCGGAAGTGGTTCATCACAGCGAAGACCAATCGCAGGATCTCACGCTTCGACTGCCCCCGCACCCGGCAGAAAACGACCGACTCGATCGTTCACCGGCTTGCCTTCCTCGGCGATCAGCTGACCGCGCAGGAACGTTTGTACGACTCTGCCCTGCACTTCGCGTCCGTCATAGGGTGTCCAGCCGGCCTTGGAAAGGACATCGTCATTCCGAAGAGTTCGCTTTGCGGTTGGGTCGACGAGCAGGATGTCTGCATCGGCGCCCACGGCAAGTCTGCCTTTTCGAGGCCAGAGGCCGTAGATCTGGGCTGGTTTCTCACAATAGACTCGCACAACATCCTCGTAAGCCAGCTGATCGCGTGCGGCTGCATCCAGGAGTAGCGACATTGTGCTGTCGAGGCCTGGCAGGCCGAAGTGCACATTCCAGATGTCTCCGTCTCTCTTCTGCTCGAGAGTCGACGGGGCATGATCGGTGGACATGTGCGTCAGCGTTCCCTCCCTGAGTAGCCTCCACATCTGAGCCTCATCGTCAGATGTTCTCGCGCGGGCCGGCGGGGTGAACTTGCGTAGTGGCCCCTGGTGGTGAACCTCGTCCTCGCGAAGCAGAAAGTACTGTGGACAACTCTCTGCGAAGAGCAGTGCGCCGCGCGCGCGCTCAGCGGCGATGTAGGCGGCAACCTCTGGATTGCTGACATGCGCAACCGATGCGCGTGCCGAGGTACGTCGAACCAGGATCGCGGCGACGGCGGCCGCGACGATTTCGGCATCGCGGTTACGCCAGTCGATGAGGATAGCGTTGTCATCGCGTCCATCTTCTCGTAGCAGCGATTCTGCTTCTGCAGTGAGGGATTCGTCTTCGCAATGGATCAAGCTCACTGCGCCGCTGAGTGCAGTCGCCTCGAGATGTGCCTTGAGCGCAGCGGGATTGTGGCCAGGGACACCGTGAGTGGTGCAGGTAAAGACCTTGAAAAACGCCGCTCCGGCAATCCACAAGTCGGCCACGTCGCTCGAACTTCCCGGCCAGGCATGCGCCGCCAGGCCGAAGTCCACTGACGAGCGACCGACCAAGTAGTGCCGCTTCTCGTTGAGGTCGGCCGTGGTGCGTACCGGACGGCCGTGGGAATGCTCGATGATGGTGGTGACCCCGGACACCGCAGCCGCGCTCGTCCCGGTAGGGAAGTCCTCGCGCTCGGGACTACCCGGATCCATCAGATGCACGTGCGTGTCGACCGCGCCGGGCATCACGAACAGCCCCGTTGCATCGATTACTTGGACATCTGGCGGTACAGCCTGGGTGATGGCAGACACCTGCCCGTCTCGGATGAGGACGTTGCCCCGTCGTTTGCCTTGCGGCGACACGAGTGTTCCGCCGGCGATGATGAGGTCGTTGTCCATGAGTATCTCCTGAATTGGTTTCCGAACGTACGGCAAGTCGCAGACAGGTGGCAATGACGATCACCAAGGACCGTCGGTACGCACTGCATGATGCATGGTATACATTGCAGCATCGGTTGTGCATGTTCTGACCGTTGTAAAAGTCATTCAGCAGTCGCCGTCGCCGACGGCTTCGTGAGACAAGGAAGGGGCGATGTGGAATGTCGGGTCCACGGATAGCTGCGGCATCGTTCGGGGGGACGATCACCATGACCTCGGCGGCCGCCGACGGAGTGGGCGTGAATCCTGCGTTGAGTGCCGAACAGCTCATGGGTGCGGTGCCCGGATTGGCAGATGTCGCCGAGCTACACACCGAAACGCTCGATACGGTTCCGGGTGCATCGCTGACCTTCGAGAGTGTCTTGCGTGGGTTGGCGTGGGCGCGCAGCCAGGTCGCACGCGGGGCCGACGGGGTCGTGCTGATTCAAGGAACGGACACGATCGAGGAGACCGCCTACCTTCTCGATATCTACTGGGATTCGGCTGCGCCGTTGGTCATCACCGGAGCGATGCGTTCCCCGGAACTCCCCGGCGCGGACGGACCTGCCAATCTCATGGCGGCAGTTCGGGTTGCGAGCGCAAACCGCTCACGTGACCGTGGCGTGCTGGTGGTGCTCAACGACGAGGTGCACGCGGCATGCAGGGTACGCAAGGCGCGGGCCAGCGGACTGGGAGCGTTCGCCACCGCCGATTTCGGGCCCATCGGTTATGTGGACGAACGCCAGGTCTATTTCGGCAATCGTGTGGACCGCCCTCTACCGCTCGAGCTTCCGGGACGTCATGCTCCATCACGCGTAGCCCTACTCGAAACGTACCTCGGCGACGACGGCGAAGTGCTCGACGCGATCGTGGAGTGCGGATTCGACGGAGTAGTGCTGGCCGGATTCGGTGTCGGACATGTCTCAGCGTCCTGCGCACGGGCGGTCCAACGCGCCACCTCGATAATTCCCGTGGTCGTGACCTCGCGGACCGGGGCCGGCCGGACCCACGACAACAGTTATGCATTCCCCGGCTCGGAATCAGACCTGGCGAACAAAGGTGCCATTCTGGGCGGCTGGCTCGACGCCCGCAAAGCGCGCATTCTGCTGTCGTGTCTGATCGCCGGCCAACACTCGGAGCCCAGCATCCGCTCGGAATTCGCGGTCCGCGGTCATCAAGTCTGGAGCGGTAGGCTGTCAGCGACCGTATGACGTTGCACCTCAGGGGGAAGGCATGACATCTGGCCTGAACGCTCGGAATGACCGTGCGCTCACGGCCCACGTCTGGGTGCGTGAGACCATCCGGGAGGCGATCCTCAACGGAACGCTCGCCGGCGGTACGCGGCTGATCCAATCCGAGCTGGCCACCAAGCTCAATGTCAGCAACACACCAATTCGTGAGGCGCTGCGTGATCTGGCCGGCGAAGGCCTGGTCGTGTTCGATCCGCACCGGGGCTCACGCGTGCGCACTCTCGACCTCGACGAGGTTCGCGAACTCTACGAGATGCGGATCGCTCTGGAACCGCTGATGGTGCGACGGGTGATGGGACGAATCACTACAGAGCAGTTGGACCGGGCAGACGAGATCTGCGCCGAGCTCGCGAAGACCACAGAGCTTGCAGAATGGTCGGAACTGAACAGGCAATTTCACTCTCTGTTCGCCTTCGACGACGACTCCAGCCGTCTCGCATCGGTCATCTCGAACCTCCGCGACAGCGCTTCGATGTACGTAGCCCTCTCACTCGGAATGAACAGCAGTCGTCAGGCGGAGTCGAATGAAGAGCATCGACAGTTGATCCGCTGCTACCGGGACAACGACATCGAAGGAGCAACAGAGGTCACGGTGCAGCATCTTCGCGTTACTCTGGCGGATATCGAGCGAGCGCAGGAACAAATCGGAGGTTGACGGCCGCGTCATCGCCCGCCGACTCCTCAATGTCTCTCCGGCACAACGCCTCTACTCAGGGGGCTGTCGTGGCGTCGGCGAGCGCGCAGGCCACAACCGAGTGAGTGAGACCGAGGAATGTGCGCGGGTCCCAACCGGTCAGCTCATGCCAGCGGCTGAGACGATAGACGACGGTGTTGGCATGGAGATGACTCATCCGCGCGCATTGGCGGATGGACATGTCCGATTCCGAGTAGGCGACAACTGTGTCGCGCAGTGACCGATGAGCTCTTGCGACCTCCGCGACCTGGAAGACCTCGTCCTCGAGAAGTTCTCGAAGGCTCACAACACAATTGATGATCCAGTCCGAGCTGAATCTGCTGACGGTGTTCCCGGGTGTTGTCGCGTCCAAGGCAAGCTGTGCCTGACGCAGCGAACGTGACGCACCAGCAATCCCGGCACGGTTGGAACCTATGCCGACTCGATAGCCGGCGGTCGTCAACAACTCCGCGATCTGCTCGACGTCCGCGTCGCCGGCTTGAGAGAGCAGAACCCGAGTCGTGCCGATGCCTCCGTACGCAACGAGCCGGCGTTCCACAAGGTCCGCCTCGAGGGACTCGATGCTTTGCGGCACTTCGTGTGTGGCGGCGGCGTAGGCAATTCCCGCGAATGGCTGTTCGACCTCGAAACCGAGATACTCGGCCAGCCGAGCTGCTTCGATCTCGAGTGAGCGTGAACTGAGCAAATCGATCAGCCTCTGCGACACCGCCATACGTGCGCGGTCACGTGTTCGCACCTCGGAGCCGTGCGCTAGCGCGAGCGTGGACGTCACCGACTGCAGTGACTCGAGCATGAGTGATGCCAACTCCGGCAGAAGTGGTTGCGCCTCGTCTGATTCTGAACTCAGGTTCTTCCACAACTCTTGGTCACCCACGTAGTAGGCCCGGATGACCGCATCCAAAGCGATTGTCTGATGTGCCCGTCGCCGGGCGAGTTGTCGAACTCCGTTCAGCTCATTCTCATGCCACACTCGCCTCTCTCGGAAAGCCATGAGTCTGTGCTTCAGCTGTTCCCGCACGGCGACACGATGCTCGGCGTAGGGGACGAGAGCGAAGTCGACCAGTTCGGAGCGAATCCGTGCAACGGTGTGGTCGGTGACCACGTCGAGTCGGTCGAGCACCACGTCGACGCGATCTACAACGGGTCCCCAGTCGACTTGGACCATGATCGCCTCCTTTGTGTGAATGCCACAAGAGTATCGGACGGCCACGCGCATCTTTGGTGGTTCTTCCGTAGTGCGACAGCCGGACTCGAAGGAGAATGTCATGAGAGGCACGGACCGGAGATGGTCGCTGGGCCACATCAGAGCAGGAGGTAGTTGTGTCGCAGGTTCGAACACGAGATTTCACACTGAGCGACCGGTACGAGATGACCGATGGGGAGCTGTATCTCACGGGACTTCAGGCGCTGGTGCGCGTTCCGTTGGAACAGCGCCGGCGAGATGTCGCCACCGGCGTGCGATCAGGCACCCTCATCAGTGGTTATGAAGGGTCACCGCTCGCCGGATACGACTTGGAGCTCAACCGGCAGCGCGAACTCTTGGACCAGGAGGCGATTGTGTTTCGGCCGGGGGTCAACGAGGAGTTGGCAGCGAATGCCGTACAGGGCTCTCAGTTGGCCTCCGCATCGTCGAACTGCGAGTACGACGGAGTCGTCGGATTCTGGTACGGCAAGGCGCCCGGTCTCGACCGGGCAAGTGATGCGTTGCGGCATGCGAATTTGGGCGGTGCTGCGCCAAACGGTGGAGCGGTGGTTCTGGTTGGGGATGATTCGATCGCAAAGTCTTCGACCGTGCCCAGTAGTTCCGAGTCGGCCATGGCCGAATTGGGACTACCGACCCTCGTGCCGTCCGATCCGCAGGAGGTACTGGACTTCGGTTTGCACGCGGTCGCCATGTCGCGTTTCAGCGGTTTGTGGGTGGGTGTGAAGCTCGCGACGAACGTCGTTGACGGGGCGGCGACGGTGCGGGTGGATTCCACCCGAGTGTCCGCCACCTCGCCAAGCCGGGTGATCGACGGAGAAGAATACGTACACGACGTTTCCGCGGACTTCCTGCAACCCACCCTCGGCCGGCTGGAGCGAAGTCTGATGTATGAGCGGATGGAACTGGCCTCCAGGTATGTCGCGGCGAACGATATCAACGGGACGGTTGGCGATGAAGGTGCGAAGCTCGGGGTGATAGCTGCGGGCGCAACATACCGGGATACGGTGCAGGCGCTCGAACGTCTCGGGATCTCCGAGGATGTGCTCGGCGACTCGGGAGTGCGTCTGATGAAACTCGGAGCGATCAATCCGCTCGACGCCGACGCGGTTCGCGCGTTCAGCAACGGGCTCGACGAAGTACTCGTCGTCGAGGAGAAGCGGCCGTTTGTGGAGCTGGCCGTCAAGGATGCATTGTATGGCGTTCCCGGAGCTCCCCGTGTGGTCGGAAAGCGAGATGATCAGTCTCGGCCGCTTCTTCGTGCTGATTCGGACCTGCCGCCCGAAGTGCTGGCGGAAGCACTTGCTCGACGCCTGGGCGTGGTGCTGCCGGACAGGTGGGGTGAACTGCAGCCGGAAAAGGCCATTCGGCGTGAGCGGCTGACGCTGCCATTGCTCACTCGTACCCCGTACTTCTGCTCGGGCTGCCCGCACAACCGGTCGACGGTGGTCCCAGAAGGGTCGCTGGTCGGCGCCGGCATCGGCTGCCACACATTGGTGAAGGTGATGCCCGAAGATCGGGTGGGTCAGATCGCGACTCTCGGTCAGATGGGCGGCGAAGGCGCTAGTTGGGTTGGAATGGCGCCTTTCGTCACCGACGAGCACATGTTCCAGAATCTGGGTGACGGCACATTCCACCACTCGGGAAGTCTTGCGATACGGGCGGCGGTGGCCGCAGGAGTGAACATCACCTACAAGCTCCTCTACAACGACGCGGTGGCGATGACCGGTGGGCAGAGCGCGGTGGGCAAGATGTCAGTTCCCGACATCGTCCAGGAACTGCTGGCTGAAGGCGTTTCTCGTGTCGCAATCACCACCGACGACGTCAAGAAGTATCGAAAGGTCAAGCTACCGCGATCGGTGAAAGTACTCGACAGAAGGGAGCTCATCCCCCTGCAAGAGCAACTGGCCGCGACCACGGGCGTGACGGTGCTCATTCACGACCAGGAATGCGCAACCGAGCTGCGACGCAAACGAAAGCGCGGACTTGTGGAATCGCCGACGACCCGAGCGTTCATCAACGAACGTTTGTGTGAGGGATGTGGCGATTGCGGTCAGAAGTCGAACTGCATGTCCGTGCAGCCGACCGACACCGTGTTCGGACGGAAGACGAAGATCGATCAGGCATCGTGTAACAAGGACTATTCGTGCCTGGATGGCGACTGTCCGTCATTCATCGCGGTGGAACCGGAAACCGCTTCGCGTGCGGACTCGGCCCACCGGGATGTGGTAGATCTTCCACTCCCCGTAGCCAAGGTGGGCCCCGACGCATTCAACGTGCGGATCACCGGTGTCGGCGGTACCGGCGTCGTGACGGTCGCGCAGATCCTGTCCACCGCCGGCGCACTTGCGGGACTGCACGTTCGCGGTCTCGATCAGCTCGGTTTGGCACAAAAGGGTGGAGCGGTCGTATCCGACTTGAAGTTCTCCACCAGTCCGATTCCCGGAACGAACAAGCTCGCCGAGGGTGAATGCGACCTGTACCTTGGCTGCGACCTCCTGGTCGCCGCCAACGACACGAACCTGAAGGTTGCGTCCAAATCACGGACGGTCTCTGTGATCTCCACGGCGCAGGTGCCCACCGGCGCCATGATTCTCCGGCCGAGCACAAGATTCCCCCAGCTTGCATCGGTCCGCCGCTTGCTCGATGGCGTCAGTCGACCAGAGGATTCGGTGTACGCCGATGCCCGGTCGATCGCCTACCGTGAGTTCGGTTCCGATCAACTGGCGAACATGGTGCTGGTGGGGATGGCGATCCAGGCCGGGGCCCTGCCAATCCCGTTGGCGTCTATCGACCGGGCCATTGAACTCAATGGGGTAGCCGTCGCCGCCAATCGGCGTGCCATCAAAGTGGGCCGTATGCACGTCCTCGAGCCGAGCGTCACCAAGGGTGCGTCCTCGAGGTCGCGTGAAGCCCGGACCGCCCGCCAGCGTGCAATGCTGCGGGATGCCATCAACGGTCTCGCCGGAATGAGCGAGCAGCTGAAGGACCGTGTCGGCTTTCTGGCGGCCGACCTCGCGGACTATCAGGACGTGAAGTATGCACTGTCCTACGTCCGATTCGTCAGCGACGTCGCTGCGCGAGAGTCGGAAACATTCGGAATGCCAGGGCTATTGAGCGAGACCGCGGCGGAATCGATGTTCAAGCTGATGGCCTACAAGGACGAATACGAAACCGCACGTCTTTACCTTGATCCCGAGTTCGAGCGCGCTGTGCGAGACGAGTTCGGTGACAATGCGAGGTACAAGTACAAGCTTCATCCGCCGGTACTTCGCGCATTGGGTATGAAGAGCAAGATCTCGCTCGGGCCATGGTTCAAGCCCGCGTTCCACGTGCTGCGAAAAAGTCGTAGACTTCGCGGAACTGCGTTCGATCCCTTCGGATATGCCCACGTCCGGAAGGTGGAGCGGGAGTTGATCAGCGAGTTCGCTGCGCTCACCGCGGAGGTGGTTTCGGAGGTCACGCAGGATACCGCCGACCATGTGAACTCGATTTTGGCGATGCCCCAAGAGATCCGAGGGTATGAAGAGATCAAGATGGACAGTGTTGCTGAGTTCCGGCGTAAGGTAGCCGAGGCCCGCGAGCTGGCACCGGTCGCGTCCGCCTAGTCAGGCGACTCTGCGAAAACTGGGTCATTAAGGACATGCCGGTCGCCCCGGCCCGGCGTGCTGTGCGAACTTGGCGTGCAGATCGCTCCGTCCCCTTACTATGCCCGCGAAACGCGGCGGTCCGTTCTCGGCGGTTCACCTATTTGAGCCGTACGCCGCACACGCTGTCCTACCAGGACTTTAAGCGCAATCTCATGCCTTTACGGCGTGCGTAAGAGCCGTGGCGCAGGATGCGGCGTTATACCACGAGATGGGCCGCGACCAGGTCGGACGACTGACGCGGAAGGGGCGTCGTGCGGGGCAAACGTCGCATCGTGACGACCGAGCGTGATGAGGCGCATCGCGCCATATCGATCTTTGTCGACCGGCAATGGACGACGCTGCCGACCCTGTCCGATCAATGTTTCACCTTACTGTTGGACGCTGTCGGGTTCGTCTATACCGCGCTTCTGGTCGACGTGTGCTCGCGACGCATCCCCGCTGATCGCAACTATTGCACTCAGCATGTCGCCACATCCGTTGGAACACACTAGTAACGAGGTGTGCACCAAACCCCGGTACGATTCAATCTCCTTCACGGTGGCAAATGACATCCCCCGGGGCTGTCCAATATTCGGTGTACTTTGCGTGTGGTCGAATGCTTTCGATCAGTGATCTTCGGCTGCTGGCATCCGGTCAGCGAACGTGATGGCCTGGGTCGTTCAGCGCTCGCTGCTAGCCGCAACCGCCCACTTGGTTTGCCCTGGTATCCTTCCCGATCTCGCCCCTAGTAGGCTCGCGTTCGTATGTAGCGTCAGCGCAATCCGATCCACATTGTGACGCGGCGCTTGCTCTTGCCGACCATCACTGGATCTCGAGCATGAACTGCTCACAGGCCGCCTGTACGTCGCCAAACGAATCGTAGGTATCGAACAGGTGCGTTGCCGCCGGCACGATATCGGACGTGGCCAGCGTGACCGCTGTTCTCCGCCCCGCCCTTGAACGCCGGGTCGGCGGCGGCTCGCAGGTGAGTGCCGTGACGCCGTTGAAGCGGCTGAACGAGACCGCGTCACGGTTGCGCACTGGCACCCTGCGATGTGACCGGCGGTGACGGCTTCTCGTCTTTTCGCGTTGTCGGACAACACATACGTCGGCACCGCCCAGGGCCCGAAAACACCTGATCCAGGATTGGCGAACAACGCTCGGCGCGGTGCGATCGCGTAGGGCGATGGCCACCCGGCCGCAGCTTGCTACTCGGTGCCCACCGGCCGATCGGGGCCACGGTCACCCTCGTGCAGGACGCGGGCCTGGCTGCTGAGCTCGACCGCGACGGTGCCGGAAAAGTGGTCACGCGGGTCCGGCGGACCGGCCAGCTTGGCTATCATTGAACCGAAGTCGGTTGAGGTCGTTGCCGATCACCAAGCTCACACAGTTCATGTTGCTCGATACTGGAAGTGGGTGCCCAGGTGACGCAGATCCGAACGAACTTCGGGTGATCATCCGGTGAATTGTCCCAGACTGGATGGACGGCACCCTGTACGTCCCTTTTCAAATTACCTGACGCCATTGCGGGTCAGCGCTGTGGGTGCGTCGATTGCAATCGAGACAGGACAGAAGAGGGGTCATGCTCGGCGTCTTAATAACCGGCGCGCATGTTGGTAGTTCGCGTTGTCGACGAAGGTTCCGTCGTCGAGTACCGCCGTACCGTGGCCGTCGGCGGCGGCCTGTTCGTATCCATCGACCAGGCGTTGTGCGTGCTTGAGTTCCGCGGGCGTGGGGCTGAAGACGTCGTTGAGCACGTCCACCTGGCTCGGGTGGATGCACGAGCCGCCGCGGCTGCCTATCGCCTTCGAGAGCAGCGCCAGATCCCGGAACGCCTCCTGGTCCTGGAAGGAGACGATCAGTCCGGCAAGGCCCAGTGGCGTCCGACCGCTGGCCCGGGTGGCACCGATGACCTCGTTGAACGCCTGAACGACGGCGGGGCTGTCGGGTGCTGCCCCCAGGTCCATGCATAGGTCGCCGATGCCGGTACTCGCCGCGATTACGCGGTCGGCGGCCGCGACGATCGCGTCGACTCTGCGCACGCCGCGTACCGACTCGATCAGCGGAATGACCGCGACAGGCGCCGTGCCGGCCTCCATATCGGTGAGTGCCTCATCGACGGTGCGGATTACGGACGGGTCGTCGCTCTTGGGGACGACCACCGCGTCCACACCTGCGGCCACCGCGGCGGCAAGGTCGTCGATCATCAGCGTCCACGAGCGGTTCACCCGCACCATGACAGTGGCGGTGCCGTTTCGCAGTGTCGCCACAGCCTCGGCCAGGGTGGATCGGGCCTGGGCCTTGAGGCCGGCTGGCACTGCGTCCTCGAGGTCGAGGATCACGGCGTCGGCTGCCGACGACGCGGCGCTGCGCAGATATCGGTCGCGGTTCGCTGGCACGTATAGCAGCGATCGCCACTCGTTGTCGCGGTGCTCACGCATCGGCACCGTCCATGACCGCAGCGCCGACCACCCCGGTGCGTTCGAGGTGGTGCCGCTCCTCGCCGGAGATGCCAAGTTCGGTGAGCACCTCGTTGTTGTGCTCGCCGAGTCGCGGCGCGGGTAAACGCAGGCCTGACGGTGTCTCCGACATTCGGGGCACTACGTTGTGCATCGCGATCGTTGCAGGTTCACCGTCGCGTCCAGGCACGTCGACGTAGACTTCGCGGGCCATGAAATGGGGGTCTTTGCGGGCGTCGGCGGTGGACAGCACCGGCGCGACCGTCACCCCTTGACCGCGCAGGGTGCTCAGCACGTTGTCGGCGGACCGGTGCGCTATCCACGCCCCGATCACCTCGTTGATCTCGGCCCGCCGGTTGAGCCGCGATTCATAGCTGGCGAAACGCGGGTCATTGAGGATCTCCGGTGCGCCGATCGCGACGAAGAGGTTTCTCACGATGCTCTCGGCCGCCGCGGAGAGCGCTACCCACTTGTCGTCGGCGGTGAGGAACACCCCCTTCACCGACGACGCGCGGGTACCTTCGCCACGTCGGGGCAGGTGCCCGAGCTGATCGAGTAGTGCGTCCGGGCCCATGATCGAGGCGAGCGGCTCGAATAGCGACACATCGATCGTCTGTCCCGCCCCGCCCCCGCGGGCGTGCAGGACGGCGGCGATGGTCGCGGTTGCCGCGTACAGGCCGGCGACCATGTCCGCCAGCGCCGTCGGCGGCGTCACCGGCGGGGTGTCGGCGGTGCCGTTGCGATACATAAACCCCGACACAGCCTCGGCAAGCGTCCCGAACCCCGGCAGTTGGGAGTAGGGGCCGGTCTGGCCCCAGCCCGAGATCCGAGTGACCACCAGCGACGGGTTGGCGCCCAGGAGCACATCGGGGCCGATCCCTAACTTCTCTAGGGTTCCCGGCCGGAAATTCTCTACCACTGCGTCGGCCGTCTTCACCAGTTCGAGCAGGATCTCGCGGCCCTGCGGGGATTTTAGATTCAGGCTGACTGATCGCTTGTTGCGGTTGTACACGGTCCAGAACGCGGCAACCCCGGCGATCTGGCCGCGGCGCAATTCGTCACCGCCGTCGGGTCGCTCGATCTTGATCAGGTCGGCACCGAGATCGGCCAGCACCATTCCGCAGTGGCCGCCGGAGACCAGCCGGCTCAGGTCGAGCACACGGCATCCGTGCATTGGTCCGACGGCGTCGGTATCGAACTCGTGGACTGTGGGTGTACTCATAGTCGGGCCTCCGGGGTTGGTGATTCGACGACGGCGAGTGGACGGACGGGGGAGCCGGTGGCTCCGACGAGACGGAGCGGGATCATCACGAACGTGAACTCCCGGACGGGGTGGGTGGACAGTTCCTCGAGGTTGAGCACCTCGATGATGTGAACGCCGTGCTTGACCAGCAGGATGTGGTGTGCGGGCATCTGCGAGTGACCGGCGCCAGGTGAGATCTGGTCGAAGGCGATCGTGTCGGTGCCCGCGGCGCGCACCCCGTGATCGACCAGCCACTGGGCGCCGGCGCCGGTGACCCCCGGTGCGCCACCGGGATGCCCAATGTAGGTCTGGGCGTCGGTGTAGACCTGCGGCCAGCCGGTCCGGACCAGGACCACGTCGCCGGCGGCGACGTGTCCGTCGCCGAGCGCGGCCTCCAGGTCTGAGGCGGTGACGCCGTACCCGGCCTCCAGGCGCGAAACGCCCAGAGCACGGGGGATGTCCAGAAGCACACCGCGGCACAGCATCGGCGCGATCGTCTCCGCACCGAGTTCACGGTGGCGTCCGCCGACGCTGTTGGCGACGGCATCGATGCCGCCGTACAGCACTCCTTCGGCCGCGACGTGGGCGAGCGCGTCGACGTGCGTGCCGACGTGACCGCCGAGGGTGATGATCTCGTTGGAGCCCGATCCGGCCCCACGCATCAGGTCGCCGTGGCGACGCATCAGGGCCATATGGAACCCTGGATGGCTCGGTGAACACGGCATCCCGTTTTCCAGCGGCTGGGACAGGTCATAGACCTGCACCGACCGTCCGAGGCGCGCCGAGAGTCCGTTCTGGGTGTCCTCAAGCATGGGTGACCTCCCGGGTCGCGATGCTCGGTGATGCGTCGAGATCGGCCGCAATGTCGGCGTCGCCGGGGAACAATCGGCACCTCTGGGGATCGACGCGCAGTCGGACCGGACCAGGTTCCAACCGCTGCCGCGAGACGACCGCGATGTCGTGGCGACCGCATCGAACTACGTAGCGGAACGCCGCGCCCACAAACATCCGGGACGTGATCCGGCCGGGTATCGGGAATGCCACGGTGTCCTGGCCATCAGTGGCCATGTCGATGTCCTCCGGGCGGGCCATCACCAGCACCGACTTGTGCGGGGTGTCGTCGAGCACGTCCAGTGTTGGGCCGGATGATCCGCTCAGCTGCACCTCAGTGAGTTCGCCGCGTCGACCAACGATGTCGCCGCGCAGCAAGTTCGCCGACCCGAGGAAGGATGCGACGAAAGGCGAGTAGGGCTTGCGGTAGATTTCCTCGGGCGCACCCACCTGCTCAATCCGTCCCTCGTTCATCACGATGATGCGGTCGCTGAGTGCGAGGGCCTCATCCTGGTCGTGAGTGACGAAGATCGTGGTCAGGCCGACCGCCGACTGAAACTCCTTGAGCCAATTGCGGGCTTGCTCACGGAGTTTGGCGTCCAGGTTCGACAGGGGCTCGTCGAGCAGCAGGACACCCGGCGAGTACGTGACAGCCCGCGCCAGCGCAACGCGCTGTTGCTGGCCACCAGACAGTTGGTAAGGGTACCGTTCGGCAAGCCCGTCGAGGCCGACCATCGACAGAGCCTCATGCACCCGGGTGCGGATCTCTTTCTTCGGCACTTTGCGTAGCCGCAGCGGGTAGGCGACGTTCGCGGCGACTGATTTGTGCGGCCAGATCGCGTACGACTGGAACACCACGCCGCAATTACGCCGTTCCGGCGGCCGGTTGATCGATCGCGCACTGTCGAAGAGCACCTCGTCGCCGCAGGTGATCGAGCCTCTCGTCGGCTCGGCCAGTCCGGCGATCGACATCAGGGTGGTGGTCTTGCCGCACCCGCTCGGACCGAGCAGAGTGAGGAACTCGCCATCGCGCGCAGTGAATTCGACGTCGTCGATCGCGGTCTTGCCAGCATAGTCCAGGCCCAGTGTGGATACTTTGATTTCAGGCATTCGGTTTCACTCCCCAGGCAACACGGCCGATCATTAGCGCCACCGCGGTGATGGCGATTTGGATAATGCCCAGTGCTGCAACCGGTCCGACGAAGCCGGCCACCCACTGTTTGAGCATGGTCACGCCCAGCACCTCGTTACCGGTGGTCACGAGGAACACGGCGGGGTCGTAATCGTTGAGAATGGAGACGAACATCAGCACCAGACAGCCCAGCAGCGCTGGCCGCAGCAGTGGGACCACCACGTCGCGACATGCCCTGAACCAGCTCGCCCCGCAGGTGCGGGCCGCTGCGTCGAGCTCGTTGCTGATCCCCAGCACGCTGGATTGTATTGCGGCATAGCCGATGGCGGTGTTGCGGATGATGAAGGCGATCATGATGCCCCACACCGTGGTTCGTAGCGGTTCTAGTGGGGTGACGAGCACGAATGTCCAAAAGACGCCGACGCCGAGCACGATTCCGGGCAGAGCCCGGGGATAGAGCAGCATCGGCGGTACCGTTGACCGCAAGCGGAACCGCGAACGGTGCGCCACCAACGCGGCGGCCGCCAGAAACACCGTCGCGATGACGGCTCCGACCACGCCGATCAGCAGACTGTTGGTGATCGAACGCAACAGCGCGCTGTTGGTGAAGACGGTCTCGAAATGCTGGGTGGTCAGCACACTCCAGGGCGTCACCGCCGGAGTGAACACATAGGTGACCGAGGTCATCGCCAATCCGATCACGGGAAGCGCCAGAGCAACGGTCAGATACAGTGAGATGAGGGCGGTGAACGGCCACCGGAGCCAGCCCAGGCCGAGTTGACGTGCTGCAGATGGTTTTCCCGCGGCGGTCATGTAACGTCCCGCGTGACCCTCGACGTGGTTGCGCAGCAGCAACATCAACGTCACTAGGAGAAGTAGCGCAGAGGCCGCGGCCGACACGGTACCCTGCCGCGAGGGATCTGTGGTCCAGGTGCGGTAGAGGTAGGTCGAGAGAGTGTCGATGTCGGCGGGCCCACCCAGTACCAGCGGGAGGCTTAGTGTCTCGAAAGAGACCATTGCTATGAGGATCGCGGCGGTCCAGATGCTGGGCTTGATCATCGGCAGGGTGATGGTGCGCAGCACCCGCACTGGTGAGGCACCCGTGGTGAGCGCGGCACTCTCGATACTGGTGTCGACCGAGGCCAGGCGTGCCCGCACCATCAGATACACCAGCGGAACCGTCTTCTCCAGCGAGACCGCTGCCATGCCAGGCAGAGAGTAGAGGTTCCACGGGACCATGCCGATGTGATCGGAGAACCAGGTCGACACGAACCCGCTGGGGGCGTACATGGTGACCCAGCCGAGGGTGACTCCCAGTCCGGGCAGGATCAGCGGCGCCACCATCACCACGGTGAACACCCGGCGCCACGGCAGGTCGGTGCGAGCGACAAGGATGGCCAGCCCTGCACCGATCAGCACACCCGGCACCGCGGCCATCACCGCGAACAGTGCAGTGTTGCGTAGCGCCGCCCAAAACGACGCATCACTCAGCAGCGCAACGAAATTCGATAGCGTCAGTCGACCACCGTCCTCATAGAGCGGCCGGTCGACAAAACCGGCGTACACCACCGGGACTATCGGGCCGAAGATCACGATCAGGACCAGCAGCCAGATGCCCCAATGGATCGCCCGGTCGGTTCCGAAGGTGCTGACCCGACGCCATGTCAGTGCCGGCACCTGGGCCAGCGTCATTGTTCCCGCGCCTTGGCCAGGCGGGCGCTGAAGGCCGGCTTGTCAGCGCGCATGGCTTCATCGAGCGGCACCATCAGGATGTTCTGCTGTCCGACGGTGTCGGTCACACTCTTGACCGAAAGGTCTCCGCAGGGTTCGGCGACGTCGTCGCGCACCGCGGTCAGGCCGCTGGAACACGCGACCGTCTGGCCGGGCGCGGAGAGTAGATAGTCTTGGAGCAGCGCCGCGGCATTGGCATGTGCGGCACCCTTCACCACCGCGGTGTAGCGGGGAACCACTGTCGTACCGTCGGATTCATAGGACCAGCCAAGCACCGAGTCGAGTCCGTTCGGCTTGAGCAGGCCACGGACCAGGCCCGACTGGAAGTAGCCGGCGACGTACTCACCCTGGGCCAGCTTCTGGGTCATCGACCCGCCGTTCATCTCGTATTTCGTCGACGGCGCCAGCTTGTCGAACAGTGGCCATGCGTCGTCACGGTTCTTGGTGAGCGTCCACATCTGCGCGTAACCGTTCTCGCTGTCGATGTCGTAGGTGGTGAGTTTGCCGCGGTTGTCCGGGGCGATGGCGGCGACATCGGCAAGCGACTTCGGCGGCTCACCGGGGAAGGTTGCCCTGTTGTAAACAATGATCGAGGGCTCAGCAGAGATCGCATAGAGTCCCGGCCACGGCTTTGCGTAGTCCGGCAGCGCAGCGTCGAAGACCGACGAGCGATCCGACAGCGCGTCCTGGAGGCCGAAGAAGGTGCTCGGCGAACTGTCGATCACCAGGTCCGCGGTGGATGCGCCGGACTTCTTCTCCGATAGCAGCCGCTGCACCAGCTCGGGACCGTTGAGGCTGACCGGCGAGATCCGGATTCCTGGGTAGGCCTGCTCAAACTTGGGGATCAATTCGTCCCACAATTCGTCCGGGGAGTTGGTGTATACGATCACTTCCCCCTCGGCTTGAGCCTTCGTTATGGCGTCCGCGCTTATCTCGGACGGTTTGGACGTATCGGGGACAATGCCCTGACCGCCGTCGCCTCCGCTGCACGCAGTCAGCAGGAGACCGCCGATCAGGCCAAGGGCCGCGACGCGTCCGGTTATGGATCTCATGGACAAAGCACCTTTCGTGATTCGATCACTGCCCGGCAGAAGTTATGACGCCAATCACACAGCCGAGCCTGAGTGCAGATTATGCTACGAACTTGCTATATGCAATAGCAAAACACAAATGCCTGACTTTGCCACTAGTCTGTGCACATCGGAGCGTAGGAGGAACGGGTGCAGCGAGAGCTTCTTGGGCTGGAGTCGACGTCCCTGGCCGAACGTGCCTACCAGCATCTTCGGGACGCCGTCGTCGACGGCTCCCTCAAACCCGGGGAACGCGTGACCGAGCGCGGCCTTGCCGAGCGGCTCGCGGTTAGCTCGACGCCTATACGGGAGGCGATCAAACGCCTGGAGGCCGACGGTCTCCTCGAACGTCTCGGCCCGCGCACGATCTGTGTCGCTGCGCCGACGCCAGCCAGCCAGGCGCAGTTGGCGGAGGTGGAGGTCGCTCTGCGTGGCCTGGTGGCGCGACTGGCAGCCTTGCACGCCACCGACGACGACATCGCTCACCTCGCGCGACTGCTGGAATCGGCTGAGGACCAAAGCCGTCTCTACACAGCCCGGGTGGACGAGGGGCTACCCATCGACGGGTATGCCGAGGACCTCTACGCCCGGATTCAGGAGTTCAACAGCGGTATCCTGGCCAGCACCCACAACCCGGTGCTGGTTCGTCTGTTTGAACAGACGCGGGCACTGTCCAGCGCCGAACGTCGTGAGCGGTCGCTAACCCGACTCCGCGCGGACCGAACCTTCGCTCGCGCCCGGTGGAATAGTCACCGCTGTACGCTCAACGCAATCCGTGACCGCGACCCCGTCACAGCTGAGCGTACCGCGCTTGAGCGAGCCGAGAGTGCCATGCGTGACCTCACCGCGGCCTCGGTGCACCTCGCGAGCGACGCCTGAGCGCGGTTGAGGCCACACGGCTACGTCCACCACCCGGTTTGCGCGAGCGGCCCACCTCGGCCACCGACGCTGCGTCGAGTTTCAGCTCCTACTTTGCCGGACCGGGATTGGTCGATGAGTGAGCCAGGTGTAATTGTCAAGTCCTGCTGAGCGATTCGTGTACGTGGTGAACGCGTGTCGCTTTCAGTATTCGTGCTTGACGGTTGACCACAGTGATTCGGCGCCGGCGTTGTCCCAGCATTGACCGGCTAATAGTGGTCGAGCCTGCGGCAACGATCGGCCGGATGGTTCATTGTCGATCCGGTTTGCGGCGTTGCCGACGCAGTTGTTCGTCGTGCTGGGCGACGGTGTCGGCGAGGCTCTCGACGATCGTTCGCAGGTGCGCAACTTCGGTAGCGAGGCCGGTGAGTGTGCGGGCGTCGGTCTGTCGAGTGCGGTGTTCATCGATGATGGCGCGTATTTCGGTGTTGCGGTAAAGGGTCGCGCGACCGATCTTGGTGAGGGCAGCGACTGCGGTGAATGTGATCGGTTGGCCTGCGGCGGCGAGCTCGGCGCAGGTTCGTTCAACCTCGGCTAGGGCTTTGCTGCTCATGCAGTCTCGGTGGTGCTGGCGATGAGAGTATCGAGGCGGGTTACGAGTTGCTGGTGGCGGCGCGCCTCGTCGACCCAGCCACGCGACTCGGCGTCCTCGGCGAGCTGTTGAGCATCAATGCGTTGCGCAGCAAGGACTCCGAGATGAGTCGCGTCGTGTGGAAGCTGGGACAATGTTCACAGATGTTGGCATACGAGCAGGTTCCCTGGGCGGGTGCCCGCAGGCAGTAGCAACCTGCCAGGCGCGATTTGATGGCCAGAGCCTGTTTGCAGTCGGATCCGGTGATATCGGTGATCGGGAGTTGAGGTCGGTCGACGGCGAGTGTGCCGTTCTGGCTCTTGGCGAGGTCGAGGGTTCGCTTGTATTCGGTGCGGACGGTGGAGTCGAACAAGTACTGATGTCCGACGCCGGGACCTCCGACACGGCTCGGATGGCGTCGCTCATCCGCCATTCGTCAGGTTTCGTCCAAGGTGCGCTATCTGGTGATATGCAGACTATCTGCAGCTCTCCGAGGCGACACCGGACCGTCGCCGCATCGGCGCTGCCACACACGGGCAGTGCGTCGCCGTGGACGCAGCAACGGGTGTGACGACCGGAATCTCCGCGGCAGATGGGGCGCGCACCGCGCGTATTGTCGCTCACCCTAGCACGACTCCTGGGGAGTGGAACCGACCAGGACACCTCGTGCCGATGCGTGTAAGACCTGACTTGTGCGCGAGAGCCCTACCTGCAGTTGCACTTACGCTAACAGCTGCAGCATGTGACGCACTCGGTGCGGTCTACGCCGACCTTGTGTTTCCGGGCAACTCGCCGCGAATGGCGTCTGCTAATGAGGCTAGCGACTTCGCAGCTGTGCACGGTTTGGTCGTGTTGGACGCCCGTGCCTTGGGATTCTTGAGCGATAAAAGTGGGCGTCGTGGGAATACCTAGTTGCAGTCATCAAGGTTCCGACCAGCGTCCAAGTCACCGCTTTCGTCGCGCAGAAGTGCAGCGACGGCGGCGCTGTCGTAGCTGCCCAGGCCTGCATCCGCAGCCTGCCTGAAGTACTCCTGCGTCGTGGTGAACAGCGGGAGTTGCGCGTCAACACTCTGGGCGAAGCTGGTGATGAGGGCGAGATCCTTCAGGAAGAGTTCTAACCGCATGCTTGGCTCTTGCCAACTGCGCCGCGCGATGACGGGTCCACGAACTTGTAGCATCCTCGAATCGGCAGCGCTGCCGGCGAGTGCGGAGATGATTTGTTCCAGTCGTAGTCCCGCCCGATCGGCGAGTGTCAGAGCTTCGGCAGCTGCGAAGGTATGCACAGCGACAAGCAGATTCGCGATGAGCTTGGTAGTGGTCCCGGCACCGAATTCGCCCAGACGGACAGTCTCGCGACAGAATGTCTCGAGCACCGGCGCGACGTCGTCGGTAGCCTGCTCGTCCCCACTGACGAATGCCACAAGGTCACCGTCGCGTGCCTGCGCGCCTGTTCCGCTGAGCGGGCAGTCCAGCACCACGACACCGACGTCACTCAACTCGTCACGCGCCACGATCTTGTCCGCCGCATCCAGTGTGCTGGTCTCGACGAGTACGAGCCCAGGCGCCTTCGCCTCTTTCAGCTCATCGGTGATCACGCGCAGCGCCGCCGCAGATGGGAGCGAGGCGATGACGATGTCAGAATTCTCGGCGACATCAGCCGCACATGTCCGAGAATCACCACCGGCACTTGCGAATTCGTCGAGACGTTGTTTATCCACGTCGAATCCGGATACCGGATACCCCCGGCGCAGCAGGTGTTTCGAGATTGCGGACCCCATTATGCCGAGTCCGACGACGCCGATGCGCTTGTCTGCTGGATTCACGAACACCCTCCGATAGTCGCGGTTTCACGCAGGCTACCACAGATAACGCTACCAGCAGTTGCGTTAAACCCGAGCAGGTGTTTCAGGTCTCCTGAACGGAATGCCCCGGAAGCATCGAAGAAAATCCTGAAAGTACCAGCTGGACAACAGATTTGAGGTACGCGTCATCGACTGGCAGTCCTACGACAAGGCCGCGGTAATAGACAGGCCCGCACATGGCCTCGAGTAAGAGTTCGGGGTTGGCGGACTGCGGCAGCTCCCCTCGCGCAATTGCTCGTTCAAAGATGCTCTTGGAGTGTCGGTATCTCGAGGAGAGCAGTTCGGTCAGTACGGTACGTACTTCGTCGGTGGCGCCGATGCTGCGTTGTGTGGTCGCCTCGGCGATCAATGGTGCGACCCAGGGGGCCCGCAGCGACTCCCAGATCTCTTTCAGCAGGGTCAGAGCATCGGCGTGCACGTCCCCGGTGTCGGGGATCGGATTCATCTCGGCGTGGCGTTCGACAAGCGCGGTGGCAATGAGACGCGACTTCGAGCCCCACCGGCGGTAGATCGTGGTCTTGTTGACGCCGGCCCGGGCCGCGACGTCATCGATGCGAATGTTGGCGTAGCCGCGCTCGCTGAGCTCGATCAGCGCTGCGTCGATTACCGCCTCGCCCACCCGTGCTGTTCGACCACCACTGCGGGTGGTCGCCGCGTCCGCGTTGAACTGGCGCAGTGCCGCCTTGAGATCTCGCTCGCCGTCGGTGGCAAGCCCTCCGGATGGCTCGTCGGTCACAATCCCTCTTTTCGTCGTGGGTGGATGAGGTTTCGGCTCGCAGGCCACACCACCGAACCCTATTCGCTTGTGCGATTTTTGGCGGTCCGATGAGCCGTGTCAGAGCCTGTCAGGCGCCTGTGGTCTGTGGTGAACTAGTGTGCGCGCTTCGGGCTACCCGACACACACTGTCCGTGGCGATGGACGTCATGATCGCCTCCGTCGTAGCCGCGGTCGCCAGGATCTGCTCGGTGGTGAACGGGTACGCCTCGCCTGAGGTGGCGTGGCGAGCAAACGCCTCCAAGTTCGCCCGCACGGCCGACATCGCAGGGTAGCTCAACTGCGTGGCTGAGCCATCGTGGCGGGTGAGTGTCACATTCCAGCCCTTCGGATCCTCAGGGTGGGCCCGGTCGAGAACTTCGATCCGTCCCTCGGAGCCCAACAGACATAGCCGACCCATGAACGGTGTCGTGAGTATTGCGGTGAGTAGTGCAGTGGCGCCGGATGGGAAGCCGATTGTTATCGACAGCGTGTCGCCATTCGCGAACGGTGTCGCCATCGTGGCAAGCCTGGCCCAGACGCGGTCCGGCCAGCCAAAGAGGGCGACGGCGAGATCGACCAAGTGGATACCGGTTGCCGACAGTGGCCCAGCAGGTGCGTGCTCGACGGAGAGTCGCCAGTTGTCTGCCGGTAGCGCAAGAAATTTGTTCTGACTGAAGTTGGCCTCGAGTACGAGTCCGGTTCCGATGTCGCCGACCCGGTACCGGTCGTTCAAGTACTGCACTCCAGGCTCGAAGCGTTTCTCATGGCCGATACCGAGGTGGACTCCGGCGGCCTCGGCCGCCCGTACCATCGACTCGGCGCCGTTGAGATCCATGCTGAACGGCTTCTCGCAGAAAACGTGTTTACCGGCCTGCGCAGCAGCGATAACTTGCTCGTGATGCTGCTGATGAGGTGTGCACAGCACGACAGCATCGACATGCGGGCTGCTCAACGCGGTGGCAAAATCGGTCGTTGTCGCCAGACCTCGCTCTTGGGCGAAGTGTAGGGCAGCAGGCGCCGGGTCGACGGCCATGACCGTGCGCACCTCAGCGCTGTCGGACATGGCGTCGAGAACGGTACGTCCCCACCAGCCCATGCCCACGATGGCGGCGTGCAGCATCTGGAACTCCTAAGTAGACGATCAGTTGCGTTTGCAGCATGATGGTACTCGCCTGCGCAGCCGCGAGCGGGTGGTGGTTCAAGAAAATTGTGGGCTTCCGGTTGACGCGCGTAGCCCCTCCGAATATAAATGCAACTGGCAGATGCGTTAATAGCTCGCAGTCGTGTGGGTCTCCGCACGTAGCACGTAGGAGGATTCAGATGCGTCCTTTCGGACGGGGCCGTCGCCTGGCCTCGACCGCCATCGCGGTCGGAATTGCAGTCGGGATATCAGGTTGTTCGAGTATCGGGTCCAGCGGCGACGATGCGCAGGAAGCGGGGGATGGCCAGCAGGTCCAGGCCGCTGCGGCCGCGCAGTCTGCGGTCGACGTCGCCCGGGATGGGAGCAGCGAAGGACCCTCGACCGCTTCGCGGCCCGCTGTGCCCGACAAGAGGATCGCGATCATCACCCTGTCGTTGGACGAGTCGGGCTCGGTGCCAGTCGAGGCGACCAAGGCGGCTGCCGAAGCCATTGGCTGGGAGACGACGGTCTTCAACGCCAATCACGACATCTCTCAGGTTTCGGCGATGGTTCGGCGTGCCGTGACAGCAGGGTACGACGGCATCATGCCGGTCGTCATCGATTGCAGCTATGCCGCCAGTTCGTTTCAGGAAGCCAAAGCGCAAGGGGTGGCGATTGTTCCGATCGATGGCGTCGACTGCGACGATCCGGCGTCGCCGTCGCCGGGAGGTTCGGCGTTCAGTGCGGACGTGAGCACTGCCGACGGTGGCTGGGCCGATTTCTGGAGGCAGGCGGGTGTGCTGTCCGCGCAGAAGGTCATCGCTGAGAGCAATGATCAAGCCAAGGTGATCTCGGTGCTCGATCCCGAAGTCGGTGTGGTGAAGGCGATGAGTGAGGGATTCAACGACACCATCGAAGCGTCGCAGGGCAGTGAGGTGGTGGAGACCGTGCCGTTTACCACGCCCGATTTTGCTTCTGGCAAGCTGACCGTGATGATCCAGACCGCGTTATCGCGGCATCCGGAGGCCAACTACATCAAGAGCCCGTTCAGCTCGGCGACCGCGCAGTACGTCGTCCCGGCCCTGTCGTCGTCTCGAGCCGGAGTGCAAGCAATCGGCGGTGAGGGGCTGCCTTCGGAAATCGGCTTGATCCGATCGGGCAAATTGTTGTCGACGACGACGATGCCAGGGCAGTGGGCCGGATGGGCGGCCATCGACACCTTCAACAGTGTTTTCGCTGATCAACAACCCCAGGACTCAGGGTTGACGTGGACGCTCGTCGACAGTTCGAATGTGCCTTCCGGTGACATAGTCGCGGCAAATGTCGACTACGAGAGCGCTTATCGAACTGCCTGGGGCAAGTGATCGAAGGGGCCATGGTGATGAAAGAACTTGCACTGTCTGCCCGGGGACTACGAAAGACGTTCGATTCGATTCCGGCACTCTGCGATGTGGATATCGATATCGCGGCAGGGTCAATTCACGCCCTGCTGGGTGGAAACGGGTCAGGCAAGTCCACACTCATCAAGATTCTGGCCGGGGTGCATACCGCGGATGCAGGAGCACTCACGGTGCAGGGTATGGAAATCGATGCGCGACGGGTGAATCCGAGCTGGGCTGCGCGCGTGGGATTGAGGTTCGTCCACCAGGATCTAGGTCTGTTTGACGAGCTCTCGGTCGCGGAGAACCTCACCGCAGCCCAGGAGTTCCCGATTCGGCACGGACGGATAGATTGGCGCGCCCTACGTAACAGAGCTGCCAAACTGATCAAACGATTCGATATCGGCGTCACTCCCGAACAACCGCTTGTGGAGCTGTCGCAGGTGGAGCGCACGCTGGTGGCGATCGCGCGGGCACTCCAGGATGATGAACTCGACGGAGCCACCAAATCGGTTCTGGTGCTCGATGAACCAACGTCATGTCTGCCAAACGACGAAGCAAGCCGGTTACTGGGTAGGTTGTCACGCTATGCCGCCGCCGGACACACCATCTTGATGGTGAGTCACCGCCTGGGTGATGTCGTGGGTGTGGCACACTCGGCGACTGTTCTGCGAGATGGCCGAAAGGCCGCGACACTTACCGCAGACGAGATCACTGAAGACCGGATCGTGGAGCTGATTGCGGGCGGAGCCGTCCCTCAACGCGAGCGGCGCAACTCCGCCACGACGTTGTCGACACGAACGCGCGCACCACTTCTCGATGTCGAGAGCCTGCCGGTGGCGTCAACAGGCGCCGTGACCTTCTCCTGTTGGCCTGGTGAGACCGTCGGGATCGCGGGAATGGTTGGAAGTGGGCGATCTCGCCTGTTGCGCAGTATTTTCGGAGCGCAGGTACATGCCGGCAGCGTGAGAATCGGGGATCAGTATCTCGAGGCGGGGTCCATCGGATCCGCGATCGCAGCGGGCGTTGCGTACGTACCGGAGAACAGGGCCGCCGACGCCGCTTTCATGGACCAGTCGATTCAGACGAACATGTCGATCGTCGGCATACGCGAGTATTGGCGTGGGCTCCGTCTGCGTCTCAGCCTCGAGAGCGCCGACGCGCGGCGTGACTCGGAGCGCTTCTTGGTTGCGTCGAATGGTTGCGCGCAACCGTTGAGTGCACTATCGGGAGGAAATCAGCAGAAGGTCATCTTGGCTCGTTGGTTGCGCAACGCTCCGCGCGTCGCTCTGTTGGATGAACCTTCTCAAGGCGTCGATGTCGGAGCGCGAGCCGAGATACATCAGTTGATCGCTTCTGCGGTGGCTGACGGCGCAACCGCACTCGTCGTTTCATCGGATTTTGCTGAGCTGGCCGAACTCTGCGACCGCGTTCTTGTACTCCGGGCCGGGTCGATCGTCGCCGAAGTGCCACGGGACGAGCTGTCCGAACACCGCCTCACGAGCCTCGCGGCCAGCAGCGTTGCGGTCGCATCTCATGCCTGACCTAGGGAGACCACTGTGTCCATTGCAACCCAGACCGACCCTGACCAAGACATCGGCCCTGCGAGAACTCGTACCAAGACCGTTCAGTCGATATTGGAACGCTTCGCGCTGGTCATCTTGACCTTCGGTGTCTTCGTCTTCTTCGCTACATGGCCCCAGACATCTGCGACCTTCTTGTCGATCGACAACCTGCAGAACGTCGCAGCCAATCAGTCCGCACTCGTGTTAGCCGCTCTTGCCTCGTTGTTCCCGCTCGTGTGCGGGGAGTTCGATTTGTCGGTGGGCGCCGTGGCGACAACCACCCACATCGTCGTGGCATCCTTCGCGGCGAGCGGCTGGTCGCTGCCCGTCGCGATCGTGATGGGTCTACTGGTGGGATTGGTGGTGGGTGGCATCAACGCGGTACTGGTGACCCGAGTCGGAGTGAACGGAATCATCACTACCCTCGGCATGGCAACGTTGCTGACCGGGCTGGTCACCTGGGGGACCGGTGGGGTGAACATTGTCGAAGGAATCCCACGTAGTTTGACCGACGTTGGGACCATGGCCATCATCGGCATTCCCGCATTGACCATCGCCGCCTCGGTTGCCGGTGGTTTGGTTGCGTACTTCTTTGCGCTCACCCCTCCTGGCCGTCGACTGACCATGATCGGGTCCAACCGCCGAGCGGCCGATCTGGTCGGCATCAGTGTCCAGCGGCACGTGGCTTCCGCATTTGTGTTGTCGGCGTTGTTTGCCTCGCTCGCGGGTATCGCATTGTTGGCCCGGAACGGAATTGCGAGCCCTCAGGCCGGCGGCACGGCATTCACCCTCCAGGCACTATCTGCTGTCTTTCTGGGGGCCACGGCAATTTGGCCAGGAAGGTTCAACGTACTGGGGACTTTTGTTGCGGTGTTCTTCATCGCGATCAGCGTCGCGGGCCTGTCGCTGGCGGGCGCGGCAGGATGGGTAAGCGACGTCTTCACTGGTGCTGCACTGGTCATTGCGGTAGCGGCATCGACTCTGGTCGGACGACGACACCGTAGTTGACGACCGCGAAGCGGTACTGCACCGAATAGTTGCATTAACAAATTCGGCCGCGTAGATTCAAATCACAAGTGCTCAAACACAATACGAAGGAGGCGACGAATGCGTGCTGCGCAGATCGTCCGGTACGGCGAACCCGTCGAGTTCGAGATCGTCGAGACCAAAGATCCGGAGTTGGCCGAGGACCAGGTGCTGGTCGACGTCGAGGCGGTCGGCGTGAACTTCCACGATCTGAATGTCGCTGCCAACGCGTATGGGCAGAATGTAGCCCTACCGCACGTTCTCGGATCAGAGGTCATCGGTCGCCTAGCGGACGGGACGAGGGTGGCCGCGCTCACGACAGAGGGCGGCGGGTTCGCCGAGCGCGTGGCGGTGTCCAGGGAAGTGGTCTTTCCTCTTCCTGAAGGCGTAGGTGACCTCGAAGCTCTGACGATGGTGATCCAAGGCAACACTGCGTGGCACGCGTTGCACACGCTGGGGCGCATCGGCAAAGGGGACTCGGTTCTCGTGCTCGGCGCAGCCGGCGGCGTCGGAATGCTGGCAATCCAACTGGCCAAACTGGCAGGTGCAGCAACGGTTGTGGCCGGGGTGTCTTCGGAATCGAAGAATTCAAAGGTGTCCGAACTGGGTGCTGATCACGTGATCAATTCGCGCGGAGACGATCTCGCATCTGCCATCATGGATGCCACCAGGGATCACGGTGTGGACGTTGTGGTCGACAACATCGGAGGATCGGCCTTCGATCAGGCGGTAGAGGCTGCGCGTCCACTGGCGCGACTCGTCTCGGTGGGGAAAGCAAGTGGCGATGCGCCGACGCCGTACGATCCGCGTGCCCTCAGCCGACGCAACCTCGTTGTGTCGGGAATGTATCTAGGTACGTTTCCGCCGGGACTTCTCCGCGAATCGATGGCGGAACTCGTTGCGCTCCTTGCAGCGGGCGATCTTCGCGTTGATGACGGCGGCCGCTACGCGTTCGACAAAGCAGATGAAGCCGTGAATGCGCTTCGGACGAGAAGCGGCGGCGGCAAGATCGTTGTCACCGTTCCTTAGTGGCCCTGTCCGGAGATTCGCCCGGGGTCTTCGGCGTTCGATCGACGAGGCGCGGCGCTGTCGTCGCTCGCGATGACGCTGTCGTCGCTCCGTCCTCGGACCTGCCAGTCGCCCATCGCTGTACCGAAGACCCCGGACGGATTTGCGAACAGCACCGCCTAGCGCCGACGAGCGCTACAGCCAAAACAACTAATACACAACAGGAGTCAACTGTGACTGTGAACTCTGACATTGACATCCCCGCCGACGCGGAGCCGGGTGCCTTCATGTATTGGCCGGAAAGTCCTTATTGGTCATTCCAGGTATTGCGCTTGTTCGTGCAGGCCAGTGACGGCGGCGCGGACATCTCTGAAGTGCACTTCGCGGTGCGAGACCTGCGGCCGGGAGATGTCGAAGGCTGGTACGCGTCGCTGTACGCGCTGGCTTCGCGGGTCGAGAAGTCGGGCGACGAGGCGCGGGCGACCGGCGATACCATCACCGCTCGGGACGCCTGGCGGCGGGCCAGTAATTACTACCGAGCTTCGATCTTCTTCCTTTTGCCCGAGGACCAGCGCTATCGCAGTGGGGTGGCAGATCGGCGGAGGGCCTTCCAGAAGTCGTTGGCGTATGACGATCTCGCCATTCGAAGTGTCGAGATTCCCTTCGAAAGCGGCACTTTGCCAGGCTATCTGTTCCACAAGCCGGCGCCGAGCCGACCGCTACCCACCGTCATGATCTGTGGTGGCGCCGATTCGGTCTGTGAGGAGCTGTACTTCGCGCTCGGGCGTCGGCTGGCCGAGCGAGGATTCCAAGTCCTGACTCTCGATGGCCCTGGTCAGGGTGAGGCGCGCGTGCGAGGGCACCTGCTTCGACATGACTGGGAGACAGTCGTGGGCGCCGCTATCGACTTCCTCGAGCAGGACGAAGTCACTGACGTCAACCGCATCGCGATGGTCGGGCAGAGCCTGGGCGGGCTGTTCGCGATCCGAGCGGCGGCGTACGAGCCGCGTCTCGCGGGCGCAATCGCCTGGGGAGCGCAGTGGGATATCCAGGCGCAGATCAAGGCCAAGCTCCAGCACGGTGGCCACACGATTGACCATCTTGCTGCACTGCTTCCGCAGATGCTCGGGGTCGCCGACACCGAGGCTGCCCTCGAAGCTCTTGCGCCCTTCCGTATTCCGGTTGTGGACGAACTTCAGTGTCCGGTGCTGGTGGTTCATGGTGCGGCCGACACCATCGTCCCGGTGGGTCTTGCCCACCGGCTCTTCGAAGCCTTGCCCGAGGGTGACAACGAACTCAAAGTGTTTGAGTACGGTGAGCCCGGATGTGAACACTGTCAGTGTGACTCGACAGCTGCGTCGGTGAGCGTCATCGGATCGTGGCTACAGCGACAACTCGGTCGATGATCGACGACGACGCTGTGCGTTCGGGTGTCGTGTGCGGGGTGGACGCCCCGCGTGGATTCGCGCGGCGCTTGCGCACGTGGCTGTATCGATGGTGGCTTGATGCCGCGCGAATCCTGCGGTGACCGCATCAGGAGGTCAGTAGAGGTGGTCGAGGTGGCAGGTCGCACAGCAGTTGCGCACCTGGGATTACTGTATCCGGCCGTGTCGCTCTCGGAGCGAGTCATTGCCGCCGCAGAGGACGGTTTCTCGCATGTGGATTTCTGGGAAGTGCCGCCCGGAGAACTGGACCGCGTTGCCGATTCGGTGGCATCGGCTGGAGTCCAGGTGAATTCGATCAACGTGCCGCGTGGTTCGCATGCCGAATGTGGACGGATGGCCGACCCGGAACAGGTCGCGCAGTGGCGGCGCTCATTTGAAGAGACGTTGTCGGCTGCAGTCTGTTTGGGCGTGCAGTTCATCAACATGGTCGCCGGCAACCGCCAGCCCGGTGTCGATCAGGACGCTGTGCTGACTGAGAATCTGAACTGGGCACTGAGCAGAACTCCCGTTGACGGCGCGCAGCTACTACTCGAACCGCTGAGTGAGACGACGTATCCAGGGTATTTGATCACCAGCTGTGAACAAGTCATTCGACTACGTGCCGGCCTGGATGAGCCCGGGCGACTCGGGCTGCTGTTCGACACTTTTCACGTCGCCGCCGAGGGGCACAACGTGTCCACCGTGTTCGCAGAGTATGCGCCATGGGTTCGCCACGTCCAGGTAGCGGACTCACCCGGACGTGGCGACCCAGGGACCGGCGACATCGACTGGAGTCGGTTCTTCCGAATCCTTGCGGACCGTGACTATCGGGGCAAGGTCAGTCTTGAGTATGTTCCCAGCGATGCACGCGCCGGTCTGGGATGGACCTACGGAGGTGAGTACGGTGCCGCAGGAATCGGTATCGCAGACAACCGGTGAGCTGTTCTCGGCAAAGGGATTCGACGGTTTCCTCGCGAGGGCGTTCATGACCGCTGAGGGCTTCTCACCAGAAGCGGTGGGGCAGCGCCCAGTGATCGGTATTGCGAACAGCTGGAGCGAGCTGACTCCATGTAACGCCGGCTTGCGCGAGCTTGCGGCGGCCGTCAAACGAGGGGTGATCGCCGCGGGCGGGTTCCCGCTGGAGTTTCCGACAATCTCACTGTCGGAGCCATACATCAGGCCCAGTTCGCTGTACCTACGCAATCTGATGGCGATGGACGTCGAAGAGATGATCACCTCGTCGCCGATCGATGGGGTCGTCTTGTTGGGTGGATGTGACAAGACCGTTCCGGCCCAGTTGATGGGAGCCTACAGCGCAAACCGCCCATCGCTCACCATCGCCGCCGGCCCACGGGCGTTGGGACGCTGGGGGGACAGGGAACTCACCACCGACGACATCTGGTCGTTGTCGGATGACCACCGTGCGGGGCTGTTGAGCGATGAGGACTGGTCATGTGTCGAGACATGTCTCAACGACAGCGTCGGTACATGCAATGTCATGGGTACGGCCACGACGATGGCGATCGTCGCGGAGGCCCTCGGCATGGCGCTACCCGGTAGCGCTCTTTTGCCGGCAACCAGCGCTCGGCGCCGTGCCGCGGCAGAGAAGACCGGACGACAGATCGTCGAGCGCGCTCGAGCGGGGTTGACGCCCTCGCAGGTGGTGACCCGTGAGGCGATCTGGAACGCCATCAGGGTTACCGCGGCATGCGGCGGTTCCACCAATGCACTGCTTCATCTGGCAGCACTTGCCGGACGCGTCGGCGAGCCGCTCGACACCGGTGAACTTCGCGAATGTCTGCGTGGCGTCCCATTGATCACCGATGTGCGACCTGCCGGTGACTACCACCTGTCTGATCTCGACGCGGTGGGCGGGGCTCCGGCCGTGATCGCTGAACTAGGCGACCTCTTCGACACCACCCAGCTGGCCGGAACCGACCGCCCGTGGTCGGAGATCATCGTTCATGGTGCACCGGTGCGTACTTCCGGGGCAATTCGTAGTTCGGTTTCTTCGGCACGCACGGCGGGGCTTGCAGTGGTGGCCGGGACTCTCGCGCCCGATGGCGCAGTCGTGAAATGCGCAGGAGCAGATGAACGCTTGCTCAGGCACTGCGGTCCGGCAGTGGTGTTCGACGGTGTCGAGGACCTCCACGATCGGATTGACGACCCGAACCTGGAGGTGACCGCTGACAGCGTCCTGGTACTCCGCGGGGTCGGCCCGGTAGGCGGGCCCGGCATGCCTGAGGTTGGTGCCATCCCGATCCCGAAGACGTTGGTGCAGGCCGGGGTTCGCGACATGGTACGGATCTCCGATGCTCGCATGAGCGGAACATCGAGCGGAACGATGATATTGCACGCCTGTCCGGAGGCGGCTGTGGGTGGTCCATTGGCGCTGGTGCGCGACGGTGACGCCGTCGAGCTGGATGTGCACGCGGGCCGGTTGGACTTACTCGTCGACGAACATGAACTCGAAGCGCGTCGAGCGAGGTTGTCGCAAGCCAAGGCACCGTCACGTGGCTTCGAGCGCCTGCACCACGAGCATGTGCTGCAGGCCTCGGAAGGTTGCGATTTTGACTTTCTCAGGAGCGGTGCACGTGTGTAGCGACGTCGGATTCGTAGGCCTCGGAACCATGGGCGGGCGAATGGCCGAGAGACTCCAACAAGCAGGCCATCGTCTTGTCGTCTACAACCGGTCCGTGGACAAATCGGCACCGTTCGCGGCACGCGGAGCGCGTATTGCGAAACAGCCGGCGGAGGTTACGAAGAACTGCTATGTGGTCTTCAGTTGCCTCCTGGATGATGCTGCCGTCAAGGAGGTTTATCTGGGCGCGAACGGTTTGCTCACGCACGCTACGGAACGGCACGTCTTCGTTGAACACGGCACATTCTCGCCGGAAGTACGGTCTCAGATAGCGGATCGCGCTGCACTGGTGGGCGCCACGTTCCTCGATGCGCCGGTGACCGGCGGCCCCGAGGGGGCGCGTGCCGGCACTTTGATCACCATGGTGGGTGGAGTCGAGTCGGCCACCGATCAGGTTCGTTCTCTCATGCTCGAGTATTCCCGCGACGTGGTGCACCTCGGTGACGGCGGTGCAGGACTGCGTCTGAAGTTGATCAACCAGTTCCTCGTGACCACCCATGTCGTGTCAGCGGCGATCGGCGTCAACTTGTTGCGCTCCACCGGTCTACCGGTGGAGGAGTCGGCCCGGGTGTTGGAGGGAGGGTGGGCTGCCAGCACGATGTTGCGCAGAGCGTTCGACGCGGAGCGGAAGCAGGATAACACGTCGTGCGGAGCGCCTATCAGCGCGTTGATATCGGTGTCAGGTCCCATTGCATCGGAATTAGCGTCCGCCGGTATCGATGGGAACTTCTTCGCCGCCGCCAAGGAGATATTGACGCAAGCGGCTGAGGGCAGTGATGTCGGCGTCGATGTCAGCCGACTGTCGGCGCATCTGGAAATGGCCGGGAATCAGGACGATTGAGCACTCCAGTTAGTGAATCACCCTAAGAAAGGAATAGAAATGATCTACCACGGAATTCGGTTTACATTCCGAGACAGTGCAACCCAGGAGCAGATAGATACCTGTATGGACAGTCTGCGCAATCAGGGCGAATCCATTCCCGCGGTCTCGTCGTATGTGGTAGGACGCGACTTCGGCGGCGAGTATGAGTATGGTGCCGTCTACGCTCTACCTGACCTCGATGGCTACTGGGAGTACCTCATTCACCCGTCGCATCTCAACAGCGACAAGGTTGGATTGCCGCACATCTCCAAGTTCGTTTCATTCGACGTCACCGACGAATCCGACCCCGATGTGGGCACCAAGATTTCGGCGCTGCATCAGCGGCGCTACGACGAGATGCCTTGGGTCTCCGATCTCGTTGCGGGACTCGATGATTATGCAGGTAGTGCGGCGCCGGGAGACCACGGGTCAGCGACGTAGTCACTCCACCCGTCGCTGCGCGAACGCCTGCAGGTTCGCCACCTGCGCGGCATCCAGCGACGGCCGCACCCGACCGCGGGCGTCGGCGATGTCGTCGGGGCCGACGGTCGCGGCGTCGATATCGCGCCGCATCGCCGACAACGCGGCCTCACGAAGCAGCGCCGAACAGTCGGCGGCCGAGTAACCATCCAGATCGTCGGCGAGCGCCGTGAGGTCGACGCCGTCGGCCAACGGCACGTTGCGACCTGACGCCCGCAGGATGTCGGCGCGCGCCGCGGCGTCGGGTGGTGGGACGAACACCAGTCGTTCGAGCCGTCCGGGGCGCAGCAGTGCAGGGTCGATGAGGTCGGGCCGGTTGGTGGCACCGAGCACCACCACGTCCTGCAGCGGTTCGACGCCGTCGAGTTCGGTGAGCAGCGCCGCCACCACCCGGTCGCCGACACCTGAGTCGCTGGACTGTCCGCGACGCGGGGCCAGCGCGTCGATCTCGTCGAGAAAGATCAGCGACGGCGCCGACTCGCGGGCGCGTGCGAACAGATCCCGCACCGCTTTCTCCGACGACCCGACCCACTTGTCCATCAGTTCCGCACCCTTGACGGTGTGCACCGACAGCCGGCCCGAGGCGGCCAGCGCTCGCACCACGAACGTCTTGCCGCAGCCGGGTGGTCCGAACAGCAATACTCCGCGCGGCGGGGCGACACCGAGGCGGGTGAAGGTGTCGGGATGCTGCAGCGGCCACAGCACCGCCTCGGTGAGTGCCTGCTTGGTCTCGACCATGTCGCCGACCTCGTCGAGCGTGATCGACCCGACCGCGACCTCCGGGGAGTCCAGCCGCGACACTGGGCGGATGACCGCCAGCGCACCCAGCAGATCGTCGGTCCGCAGCGCCGGTTCCGGCCGTTCCTCGTCATCCGCCGAGGTCACCCGGGCCGCGGCGCGCAACGCGGCCTCGCGGGCCAGGGCGGCGAGATCACCGGCAACGAAACCGGGTGTGCGGGTGGCGATCAGGTCGAGGTCGAGATGACCCTCGGTGGGTACGTCGGAGAGGATGACGCCGAGCAGTCGGGCACGCGTCGACGAGTCGGGTAGTCCGACGATGAGTTCGCGATCGCACAGGGCAGGGTCGCGCAGGCGGCTGTCGAGGCGGACGGCTTCCCCGGTGGTCGCGATCAGTGCGACACGGCCGCCGCCGACCGTGGCACGCAGTTCGTCCAGGATCAAGGTGGACACCGGGTCGGCGGCCGCGGATTCCCGGGGTGCGGGCAGGAGGGCGTCGACGTCGGTGATCATCAGCACCCCGCCCGTCTCGGCGAGGTCGGCGATCGCCGACCGCACCGCAGCCAGGCGGGCCCCGCTCTCCAACGCCCCGACCGTCGGGCCGTCCACCACGGTCAGCGCTCGCTCCGCGCACACCGAACGCACCAGGGTGGCCTTGCCGCCGCCGGGCGGCCCGGTGATCAGCACCCCGAGGCGCGGCGCGGCACCGAGGGTGTGCAGAACCTCGGGTTCGTCGAGGGTGATCGACAGCCATTCGGTCAGCCGGGCCACCTGGGTGTCCACGCCCACCAGCGTCGACACCGGGCGCACCAGCGGCCCGGTCGACGCGCGGTGCGACACCACGCCCATCGACGTCGTCGACCGCGCCGCCGTCGGCTCCAGCGGTGCGCTCGCGGCGAATCCCAGTGCCGTGGACGGCGGGGGCGTCGGCGCAGATGTGCCACCGGTGCCACGTTCACCCGCCCACATCACAGCCGTGTTGGTCTGCACGCTCACGGGCCCGTCGGGTTCGGTAGCCGAGACCGTCACCAATTCGTTGGTCCAGGTGATCCCCACTGACACCGCCAGCGCACGGGTGGCCGGCGTCGCGGTCAGTTCGGGACCGAGGTCGCGGGGCAGCAATGAGACCGAGTCGCCCACCGAGACGACCTTGCCCAGCAGTGCGCGCCGCAACGTGGGTTCGTCGACCTGTCCGGCGGCCAATGCCGAGCCGGACACGGTCACCTGTCCGGCGCCGTGCACCGTCACCGGCGCCACCACCACCGATGCGTTCTCCCGGATGCCGGCGTTGGCGAACGTGATGTCGTCGAGCAATGCGGTGCCCGGCGGGGTGTCCGGGCCGGCCGTGGCGAGGACCGCAGCGGTGACGCGGGCACCGGTGATCGACGCGGCATCCCATTCGCGCAGGCCCAGCGCGGCGAGCACTTCGGGATGCACCCGGACGATCCCGCGGCGCGCCTCACCCGCGGCGGGATTGACCCGTGCGGTCAGCGTCAGCTGGACGTGGCCGGCCATCAGCGCTCCTCGACGTCGTGGCCCTGGTCTACACCGGAGGCCGTGGGCTCGATCGTCCCGGTCGGGCGGCGCAAGCCCAGCCGAGCCTGCGACCGGTTCGTTGACGTCAATCGCGGGCGTCGGGGCTGTGAGCGGGCCATCGCGCGCCGTTCGGCCCGACGCTCCGACGGGTGCGCCTCCCAATGTTCGGGTCTCGAGGCCACCCAGCGCTGATTGCGCCAGGCGAAGGGGATGTGCAGCAGATATCCGCCGATCGCGATGAGCATCAGGGTGTAGGGGAACGTCAGCAGCAGAGCGGCGCCGATCGCGACGACGATCAACAATCCGGCCAATGCACGCGGTGGAATCGACGCGGTCTTCAGCGACGCGGTCGGGATGCGGCTGACCGCGAGGAAAGCCACGAACACCAGCCACCCGCCGACCACGGGCAGCGACGTCCACCAGCCAGACCCGAACTGCTGGGACAGCCCGACCGGCAGCAGGGCGATGATCGCCGCGGCCGGGGCCGGGACACCGACGAAGAAGTCGCGGGTGTACCCGGGCGCCTCGTCGTCGTCGATCAGCGTGTTGAAGCGAGCCAGCCGCAACACGATCGCGCAGCAGTAGATCAGCGCGAACGCCCAGCCGATGTCCTTGTCGGGCGTCAGATACAGGTAGACGATCAGCGCGGGTACCACGCCGAAGTTGATCGCGTCGGCCAGCGAATCGATCTCCGCCCCGATCCGGGTGGTCGCCCCCATCATCCGGGCGACACGGCCGTCGATGCCGTCGAGGAGTGCGGCCGCCACGACCAGACCCATCGCCGCATCGATCTGACCTGCGTCGGTGACCCGAACCGCGGTGAGACCCGCGCAGATCGCCAGGATCGTGAGCGCCGACGGCACGAAGAGTCGTCCGGCGGCAGCCTGACCGCGCAATCCGGTGCGCTCGGGTGCGGCAGCGGTGGACACGGTGGTGCGTGCGCCTCGCGTCGGATGCGCGCTCGGCGTTCGGTGGGAACTCGGTGTTCGGTGGGGAGTCGGACGTTCGGACCTGCGGGCGGGAGGCATGCGATCAGCCGAGCGTCGCGAACAGGGTTTCGCCGCCCACTGCGCGCTGGCCGACCCGGACGTTCGGAATCGTGCCTGCGGGCAGGTAGACGTCGACGCGGGAGCCGAATCGGATCAGGCCGTAGGTGTCGGCGATGGCCAACTCGTCGCCGACGACGGGTTCGCACACGATGCGCCGCGCGATGAGTCCCGCGATCTGGACGACGGCGACGTCGTGGACGGTCTGGCCGACCGGGCAGCGCAACGTCATCGTGGACCGCTCGTTGACCGAACTGGCCTCGGGCAGATCGGCGGAGACGAAAGCGCCGGGTGTGTGCGTCACCGACGTCACCCGACCGGCCACCGGTACGCGCTGGACGTGTACGTCGAAGATGGACAAGAAGGTCGACACGCGGGGCAGTGGCTCATCGCCGAGGCCCGACTCCGGTGGCGGCACAGCCGCGTCGACCAGGGAGATGGTGCCGTCTGCGGGGGCGACGACCGCGCCCGCGTCGGCGGGCGGCACGCGTGGTGGATGCCGGAAGAACAGCGCACACGCCGCTGCGGTGAGTGCGGCAGGCCGGGCGATCCACGGATGGCGTCGGCCCAGGAAGGCGACAGTGGCCGGTCCCACCACGAAGGGGATACCCGCCGAATGCACCGGGGGAATGGTCTCCCGCGCGAGGTCGACGAGATGTCCTGGTCCGCTGCGCGTTCCGTTCGGCCGCGGGCGCCTGGCCACCATCAACCTCCTGCTAGTCGACTGGGCACATGCGATGTCACGGCCCGCTCGCCCCAGCTTAGAGTGTCGAGCCCGTCGGTCAGCGTGACGGCGGCCCGCTGCGAGCACGTCACAGCTCGATCACCTGGACGGATGTACCCTCGCTGACCGCATCGACATCCTCGGGAATGTCGATCAGTGCGTTCGCCTGCGCCAGATAGCGCAGGTGATGGGAGGCCGGTGGGCCGATGGGGTCGACAACCGCGCCGGTGTCGTCGCTGCGCAGCACTCCGCGCATGAACTGTCGCTTGCCGGCCGGCGACACCACGTCGGCGCTCAGCCGGGCCATTCGGATCGGACGGTCCTCCGGCAGCCCCATCGCCGCGCGCAGCGCGGGCCGGATGAACATCTCGAACGACACCAGCGAACTCACCGGGTTGCCGGGCAGCGTGATGATCGGTACGCGGCGACCGTCGGGCCCGGGGTAGTGGCCGCAGCCCTGCGGCATGCCGGGCTGCATCGCGACCTTCACGAACTCGATGTCGTCGCTGTCGGTGAGCGCATCCTTGACCACCTCGAAAGCGCCCGCACTGACCCCGCCCGAGGTGATGATGACGTCGGCCCAGCCGCTGATCTCGTCGAGCCGGGTGCGGAACGCGTCGACGTCGTCGGTCACATAGTGCAGGTGGGTGGCCTCGGCGCCGGCTTCGGTGGCCGCCGCGGTCAGCATCGGCCCATTGGATTCGTAGATCTGTCCGTGGTGCAGCGGCTGACCGGGGGTGACGAGTTCGGAGCCGGTCGAGAGCACCACCACGCGCAGCCGCCGGAGCACCGCGACCTCGGTGATTCCCAGCGCGGCGAGCAGGCCGACCTGAGGTGCACCGATCCGGGTGCCGGCGGCAATGGCGGGCCGGCCGGCCTCGATGTCGGAACCGGCGCGACGGATGTGCTTGCCAGCGGGGATCGAGGAGCGGATCGTCACCTGGTCCACGCCGCCGTCGGTCATCTCCACCGGCACCACGGCATCGGCGTCGGCGGGCATCGGCGCACCCGTCATGATGCGATGCGCCGTGCCGGGGGTCAGCGCCAGCCGGTCGGTGCGTCCCGCGGGTATGTCTTCGGCGACCGGCAGTGTCACCGGTGATTGCTCGGTGGCGGAGGAGATCTCGCCGGCACGCACGGCGTAGCCGTCCATTGCCGAGTTGTCGAAGCCGGGCAACGCCGACGACGCGAGGATCTCAGTGGTCGTGACGGCGCCGAGCGCAGCGGCCACCGGCACGGTCTCGGACACGGGGTCGCCGAAGAGTGCGGCGACGACGGCCTGGTGGTCGGACACCGATCGCATGCGCTCAGCATGCCATCTCGCGTCGGCCGGCCGTGCAGGGTGCCGTCGACGGGACTAGATTCGAACACCATGGCGCTCGGTTTGCTGCTCGACATCGACGGGGTGATGGTCACCTCGTGGAAGGTGCTGCCGGGAGCGGTCGACGCGGTCGCGGAACTGTACGAGCGGGGTTATCCGCGCATGTTCCTGACCAACACCACCTCGCGGTCGCGGGGTGACATCGCCGAGGCGCTCAACGCGTGTGGCTTCGAGGTGTCCCCCGAGGAGATCCTCACCGCCGCCAAGCTCACTGCCGAGTATCTGACCGCCAACCACCCCGGCAAGCGGGTCTGGGTGCTCAACGAGGGACCCATCGCCGAAGACATGACGGGTGTGGAGCTCACCGACGACCCCGCGTCGGCCGAAGTCGTGGTGCTCGGCGGCGCCGGACCGGTGTTCGATCACCGGTCACTGTCCCAGGTGCTCGAATCGATGGTCAGCGGTGTGCCGGTGGTGGCCATGCATCGGTCGATGACATGGTCGACGGCCGGGGGGCTCAGCATCGACACCGGCGTCTACCTCGAGGGACTGGAGAAAGCCGCCGGGCGCAAGATCAAGGCGATCGGCAAACCGTCCCCGCTCGGCTTCCGTGCCGCCGTTGACCTGATGCAGCTCGAACCAAACCAGGTGATCATGGTCGGCGACGACATGCACAACGACGTCCTCGGTGCGCAGGCCGCCGCGCTGATCGGTGTGCTGGTGCGTACCGGTAAGTTCCGGGACGAGGCGTTGCGCGCGCTACAACGCGACGAATTCGGGCCGGTGCCCGACCACGTGATCGATTCGGTGGCCGACCTGCCCGCGCTGGTGCAGAAGTTGGCGGAGCAATAGCCGCCCTGGCGTCCGCTGTCGTCGTCGCCCTGGCGTCCGGTCTCTCTGTCCGCTGGTCGAGTAGTCCCGACCGCTCTTTCTGCTGGTCGAGTAGTTCCGAGCCGCTCTTTCTGCTGGTCGAGTGGTTCCGAGCCGCTCTTTCTGTTGGTCGAGTGGTTCCGAGCCGCTCTTTCTGTTGGTCGAGTGGTTCCGAGCCGCTCTTTCTGTTGGTCGAGTGGTTCCGAGCCGCTCTTTCTGCTGGTCGAGTAGTCCCGAGCCGCCAGGCGAGGGACGTATCGAGACCAGTTGCGCGAGAAGCGGTCTCGATACACCCCCTCGCCTAGCGGCTCGGCGGCTACTCGACCAGCGAATGAAGGGCGCTCGACGAGCGAATGAAGGGCGCTCGACGAGCGAATGAAAGGCGCTCGACGAGCGAATGAAAGGCGCTCGACGAGCGAATGAAAGGCGCTCGGCCAGCGGTGTATGCCCGTCACCTAGCGGCAAAAGGCTTCCAGCGAGGGCCGACTACCTGCTCAGGCAGCGCGCGCTGCCGACGCCTCGGCTTCGCGCTTGATCTTGCCGAGGGTCTCGGCCATCCCGAGCTTGAGTTCGGCCTCGAAGTTGGCGGTACCACCCATGGCCTTGTCCACCAGGAACGACGACACAGCAGTGGTGCCGTTGCCGACCTCCCGCTTCTCGATCAGCGTCACACCGTTGTCCGTGGGCTCGATGGTGTAACTCCACACGGTGCGGTTCTCGGCGACGCGGAACGCGAGTTCACGGTTGGGGGCGAACCGGACCACCTTCGACGTGGTCGGCCACACGAGCGGGCCGCGACGGTTGATGTTGATGGTCTTGGTGCCCAGGCCCACGGCACCGCCGCGGATGATCATCTTCTTGCACTGCGGGCTCCACTCGCCCATGCGCTTGAGGTCGGAGATCACCGCCCAGACGTCCTCGGCAGAGGCGTTGATGACGATGGATTCTTCGATCAGGGGCGCGGCCATGCTGTTTCTCCTCGGTGAGTGGCTAAGCGATTGCCACGAGACTAAGAGCTTGTTGTCTGGTGGTCAATAGGCAATTGTCTCCGAGTCAATAGTGGGCGGATGGCTTCTCTGGGGCTGCGGATGTCCGCGAGCATCACGGTTGGGTGCCATCGGCTGGATAATCCATCCGAGCGCGCTCAGCGGTGATGCCGGCGGACACGCTTGACCAGATTCGGAACGCGCGAGCGCTACTACAAGCCGAGGGCAGCGCCGATGACCGCGCCGATCCCGATGAACACCGCGCCACAGATCCACCCCGCCGGGTGCCCGTCGTCCT
The DNA here is from genome assembly GCF_026262595.1 of Gordonia aquimaris. NCBI lineage: Bacteria > Bacillati > Actinomycetota > Actinomycetes > Mycobacteriales > Gordoniaceae > Gordonia > Gordonia aquimaris. The sequence continues at coordinate 69,532 of NZ_JAPKFM010000003.1, forward strand.
CCAGCAGCAGCGTGCCGAGTTTGCCGGGCGTGAGCCAGTCGATGAGAACGAACGACCACATCATCACTGCGATCGCTAGCAATACATAGATGGCGGTGTAGAGCACTCCTCGCCACAGTTCGAGCGCCAGTGAATCGCGTGCGCCGGCAACAAGGACGATCGAAAGACCGATGACCTGGGCGGTCGCCAGCATCACCGCGTTGCGGTTGTGGTCGAGCCAGATCAGATTGCGCAATCGGCCGGGGGTCACGAGGTCCAGCGCCACGAACCCCACGATGAGCAACGCGATTCCCACGAGGCTGTAGGCGGCGGCATCGCCCAGGTTGTCGCGCAGTTGGTCCATGGGAGAAACAGTAGCGATCCGAGACGAGGCGCGGCGCCCGATAACGCCCAGGCCCCTGGCGGCCGATCGGGATAACTTCCGGAAAGCGCGGCAGGGGCCTGGACGGTCAGGTGTCGAATCGACTCAGCCGACCATCACCATCTCGTGGTCGCCGACTGAGCGTGCCAGGACCGACACATGGTCAGCGGCATCGCCGAGCGTGTGCGAAATCGCGGTGAGTCGGCTGAGGTAGTGGCCGACGGGATACTCGGCGGTCATGCCGATGCCGCCGTGCATCTGCACTGCCTCCTGGCCGATGGCCCGGCCCGAGCGGCAGATCTGCAGTTTCGCCCGCGAGGCGATGATTGGATCGCAGATGCCGTCGGATAATGCGGTCGTCGCGTAGAGGCTCATACTGCGGGCCAGTTCCAGTTGCGCGTACATGTCCGCAGCGCGCTGGGTGAGTGTCTGGAACTGTGACAGCGTGACACCGAACTGCTTGCGGGTCTTCAGGTATTCGACGGTGAGGTCGAGGGCACGCTCCATTGCGCCGACGGCCTCGGCGCACAGGGCGGTCTGGATGCCGACCTCGGCGTCGGCGATGACCTGCGTGGCGTCGCCGCTGCCCAGACGCACCGCTGCCGCGTCGGCGAACTCGATCTGCGCCCCGCGACGGCGATCATGTGAACGGTACGGGGTGCGCGTGACACCGCCGGCGTTCGCGTCGACCAGGAACAGCCCGACGCCGTCGTCGGTGCGCGCCGACACGACCAGCTTGTCCGCGCAGTCACCGTGGCCGACAAGTGTTTTGGTGCCATTGAGCTTGCTGTCGGTGGCGGTGGTGGCCACCTTCGCGCCCGGCCAGCGGTCGCCGGCTTCGAGGTGGGCGAATGCCATCAGCAGTTCGCCGGAGGCCAGCCCGCCGAGCAGCTCGGCGCGGGTCTCGTCGTCGGCGGTTGCGGCGACCAGCGACCCCGGAACGAGGACGGAGTCGAGGTAGGGCTCAGGTGCCAGGGCGCGACCGATCTCGGTCATGACGCTGGTGAACTCCACCGGACCGGCGCCCATGCCACCGTCGTCCTCGGGGAAGGTCAGGCCGAGGATGCCGATGTCGGCCAACGACTTCCACACCCCCTTGTCCCAACCGAGTTCGGTGTCGGTGACCTTACGCAGCGTCTCGACGTCGTACTTGCGGGTCAGCACCTCGCGCACGGTGTCGCGCAGCATCGTCTGTTCGTCGGAAAGTTCGAAATCCATGAATGGTTCCCAGGTTCTCGTGAGTCGTGAAAAGTAGTGAGGCGGCGCTTGGCTCAGAGACCCAGCACGGCCTTGTCGATGATCTGGCGCTGAACCTCCGACGATCCGCCGTAGATGCTGACCTTGCGGTAGTTGAGGTAGGTCGGCGCGGACAGCTGTGCCCATTCCGGCGACGTGACGTCGGCGGTGCCGTTGGCGGCCGACGCATCGAGACCGGCAACCGGCAGCGAGTCGGCGCCGGCGATGTCGGCGAGCAACTCCATGGCGTCCTGCTGCAGTTGGCTGCCGCGCAGCTTCAGCAGCGACGACGCCGGGTTGGGCTTTCCGTCCGCCGACGAGGCGGCCACACGCAACTGGGTCATCTCCAGGGCGAGCAGGTCGTTCTCCAACTCGGCCAGCCGGGCTGCGAACAGCGGGTCCTCCAGCAGGGTGCCGCCGGACGCCGTGGTGATCTGGCGTGCGAGTTCCTTGGCCTTGGCGAGTTTGGTCTTGGTGTAGCCGACCCGCGCAATGCCGCTGCGCTCGTTGCCGAGCAGGAACTTGGCCTGCGTCCAGCCTTCGTTCTCCTCGCCGACCAGATTCTCTACCGGCACGCGGACATCGTTGAAGAAGACCTCGTTGACCTCGAAGCTGCCGTCGATCAACTGGATCGGCCGCAGTTCCACGCCGGGGGTGTCCATCGGGAACAGCAGCATGCTGATGCCGGCCTGCTTCTTGGCGTCCGGATCGGTGCGCACCAGGCAGAAGATCCAGTCGGCGAACTGGCCGAGGGTGGTCCACGTCTTCTGGCCATTGACGATGTAGTGGTCACCATCGCGCACCGCGCGGGTCTTGAGTGAGGCGAGGTCCGAGCCGGCCTCGGGCTCGGAGAAGCCCTGGCACCACCAGATGTCGAGGTTGGCGGTCTTGGCCAGGAAGCGTTCCTTCATCTCTGGCGAACCGAACTGCGCGATGACCGGGCCGATCATGCCGACGTTGAACGGCAGCAGGTCCGGGACATGCATCAGGCTCATCTCCTCGCGGTAGATGTGGCTCTGAATGGGAGTCCAGTCGCGGCCACCGGCCTCGACCGGCCAGCCCGGCGTCGCGACCCCGTGTTCGTTGAGGATGCGCGTGGTGGTGACCAGGTCGTCGGGGTAGTTCAGCTTGCCCGCTTCCGACCGGCGCCGCAGATCTTCGGGAACCTTCGCGAAGATCGCCCGCAACTCATCGCGGAACGCCTCTTCTTCGGGACTGAATGTCAGCTGCATGAGTTCTGTCCTACTCCTGGTCAGGGGATGTGGGGTGCGGTCGCGGAACTCGGTGGCCGGTTGTCCGCGGCTGCTGACTAAGCGCTTGCTTAGTGATACTGTGCACTATGCCGCGCCCCGCGGCCCCTGTCAATGTCCGGAGCCGTGCAACCGGCGAAATGTCGAGAACGGAGAACGGGGACATGTCTGTCGTGGAACCGCCGCCCCGTGCCGTCGCGGCACGCTCACGGTTGCTGCGCGCCGCGGTGGAGGCCTTTGCCGCCAAGGGGTTCACCACGACCACCACCCGCGACATCGCCACCGGCGCGCAGATGAGTCCGGCGGCGGTGTACGTGCATTTCAAGTCCAAGGAAGAGGTGCTCTACGAGCTCTCCGACGCCGGGCATCGGTCGTTTCTGCGATTGATCGACGCTTCCGACGACCCCGAGCAGTCGCCCGCCCTCCGGTTGCGGGCCGTGATCGGTGCGCTCGCCGCCCACCACGCCCGCGATCACGTCTGGTCGCGGGTGGTCAATTACGAGTTGGACTCGCTCTCGCCCGAGCATCGCGCGGCCATCGAGGTCATGCGCAAGGAGGTCGCCGCACGAGTCGGCGCGATTGTGGGCGCGGGTATCGCAGACGGGGCCTTCGACGTCGACGACCCGAAGGCGACGACGACGCTGCTGCTGTCGATGGGCGTCGACGTCGCGCGTTGGTACCGGGAATCGGGTGCGATGACACCCGAGCAGATCGGTGAGTTCCATGCAGATATGGCTGCGCGGATCGTCGGTGCTCGGGAGTCCGACGCGGGTACGTGACGTTCGGGACCGAGCGACTGCGTGTGTGCGAGCTCCTCAGCGAGGCGCCGCGATCGCGTGGTCGGCTGCCTCTGCTGCTGAGGCGTCGCGTCGCGTCGACCGGCGTCGCACCGCGTTGACGAGCGCGCCGAGGATCGCCAGCGTCAGGACGTAGGCCACGTACCCGACGACCGTTGCCTGCAGGCCCGCATGGGACACGACGAGCCCGGCCACCACCGCAGGGAGGCTGAACGCGAGGTAGCTGGCGACGAACACCGATGAGAAGACCTGTCCGCGTTGTTGTGTCGGGGTTGCCGCGACGATGCTGTCCAGTGCGCCGAGGAAGGTCGCGGCGAATCCGGATCCGGCCACGATCGAACCTACGACATATAGCGGCAGCGCCTCGGACAGCACGCCCGACAGGGAGATGACCGCACCACCGGTGAGCGCGGGATAGCCGAAGGCCAGCTTGGTGGCGGCTTCGCGACCGGTGATCACCAGAGAAGTGACCGCAGCCGAGGCGAAGAAGGTGAACAGCAGCACGCCTGCCTCGGCGTGGTTCTCGACGCCGAAGACCCGCGCCACCACCGACGACCCGAGCGAAAGGTAGAGCCCGCCGAGCGACCACGTCGCGACCAGCGCGGGCACCGCCGCGACGAACACCCGGCGGACCGACGAGGGGAGGGTCACCTGCGGTGAGAGGGTGGCGACAAGGTGTCGTCGGGAGGTGAAGCCGACGCGCTCGGAGGTTTCGGGGACCACCAGCAACGCTACGAGGAGCGCGGCGAACAGTCCGAGGATCACCTCGTAGACGAGGAACCGTGGTGCCGGTGCGTACTCGACCAGCAGTCCGGCGATCGCGACGCCGCCGGCGAGTCCGATGGCCGGCGCGGCGCCGGTGATGGCAGAGCCGAGGCGGGGAGTTGGCTGCAGGTCCACGACGGTCGCGGTCAGGGTGCCCATCGCGGCGCCGGTGGCAAGGCCTTGCAGGGCGCGTGCGGCCATCAGAACGCCGACGTTGTCGGCCACGACGAACAGCACCATGCTCGCGATCAGCAACGCGAGCGCCACCGCGAGCACCGGACGTCGTCCGATGTGGTCGGAGAGCGCGCCCACCGTGAGCAGGCTGATCAGCATCGTCGCCACGTAGATGGCGAAGACCGCGGTGAGGGTGAATGCGGAGAAGCCCCACAGCTCCTGATAGACGGGATAGAGGGGCGAGGGTGCCGCAGAGGAGAAGAGCACCATCACGAACGTGGCGGTGACCACCCAGAACGCGCGGTGCGGGTGTAACCGGGGCATCGCCACTCCTAAAGCAAAGACATTTGCGTTAGATTCAACGTATCCAGAGGCCGCCACTAAAGCAACTTGATTTGCAATAATGGATCGTATGAGTAGTTCCCATGCCGCCGCATCGCGTCCGGACGCCGGTGATCGGGCGCGTCGGCCCGGCGGACGTAGCGCGCGAGTGCAGTCGGCGGTCTATGCCGCGGTAGGTCAGCTCGTGGGCGCAGGTCGGCGTGACACCATGACGATCCCCGAGGTCGCCGAGTTGGCCGAGGTCAATCCGACCAGTATCTACCGGCGATGGGGTTCCATCGAGGCATTGCTGGGTGAGGTGGCCGTCGCAGCGCTCACCCAGGGTGAGCCGCTACCCGACACCAGCGATCTCGGCGCTGATCTGGCCGAGTGGTCGCGGATCATCGCCGCCGACATCGGTCGGCCCAAGCGCCGCGCCTACCTCCGGGCGATGGTGTTCGCCCGCGATGACGTAGTGGAGGAGTGCCCGTGCTGGGAGATCCGGCGCGAACAGGCCGAACAGATGGTGGATCGGGCCGCCCAGCGCGACGAGGCGACGCCGTCGGTGCGGCAGATCCTCGACCATGTCATCGCGCCCCTGTATCACCACGCGGTGTTCGGCCTGGGGCTCGACGACACCTACGCCGCGACGCTGGCCGCCGATGTCATGCGCATGACCGAATCGCGCGGCACATCGCGCTAGGGTCGGCGCATGCGACACGTGCATGCCTTCGGCGATGATGCTCTCGGCGATCGGGACGGGGTCGGCATCGCCACCGCGATCGCCGGCGGGGAGATATCGGCCGCTGAGGCGTTGGAGGCCGCTCTGGCCCGCATCGATGCGGTAGAGCCGCATCTGAATGCGGTCGCCGTCGACGATCGCGAGCGGGCCCGCAAGCGGGCGGTCGGGGAGGGCATTCCCGGCGGATCGTTCGCCGGAGTCCCGTCGATCATCAAGAACAACACCCTGTTCGAGGGGTTGCCCGTGGGCAACGGGTCGGCCGCGATGCCCGATCTGCCGGCAAAGGGCAACGAGCCGTTCACCGAGCAGTTGTTGTCGACCGGCGTGAACATCGTCGGCGCCTCGACATTGCCGGCCTTCGGGCTCACCGCGACCACGGAGTTCGTCGACCGCGAACCCACCCGAAACCCCTGGAACACCGACTATTCGGCGGGCGCATCGTCGGGAGGCTCGGCCGCATTGGTTGCCGCCGGGGCGCTGCCGCTGGCCCACGGCAACGATGGTGGCGGCTCGATCCGGATACCGGCTGCGGCGTGCGGGCTGGTCGGGCTGAAGCCGTCGCGCGGGCGTGTCGAACCGTCGCCGACCGGACGCATCCTGCCAGTCGACATCATCTCCAACGGCATCCTGAGTCGAACCGTGCGTGACACCGCGCATTTCATCGACGATGCCGAACGTTTCCGCGCGCCCGAAGGCCTGCCCCGCGTCGGGCTGGTGGAAGGGCCGGGAACGCGCCGGTTGCGTATCGGACTGATCACCGACACCGTTACCGGCGCCCCGATCGACGACGACACCGCCACTGCGATGACCGAGGTGGTCGAACTGTTGACGTCGCTCGGCCACCACGTGGAATCGACCCCGGTCCCGCTGGACGAGACCTTCGTCCGGCAATTCACCGACTACTGGTCGATGCTCGCCTTCACCATGGACCGCGCCGGAAAACTCATGGTCGGCAAGGACTTCGACAAAGCGGCCCTGGACCCGTTCACTCGGGGACTTGCGCGGCGATACGCGCGGGCGTTCTGGCGCACCCCGGCGACGATCATCGGGCTCAAACGGGCCACAGCGAAGTTCCGCACCGTCTTTGACCGCTTCGACCTGCTGCTGTCGCCGACGCTGTCGCACACCGTCCCACGGATCGGCTACCTCGATCCCGGCGGCGACTTCGACGTGATCTTCGAGCGGCTCGTGCACTACGTCGCCTACACGCCTGCGAACAATACGTCGGGCACGCCAGCGATGAACCTGCCGCTGGGACGGACCTCCGACGGCCGGCCGCTGGGCATCCACTTCGGCGCCGACCTGGGGCGGGAGCGGCTGTTGCTGGAGCTGGCGTTCGAACTTGAAGCGGCACAGCCGTTCGCGCGGATTCAGGAGAGCTGAGTGCGGCGGACTGTCTCCGACGCCGTGTGGCGTGGGATCTGGGTTGCGTGTGCCGCGGGCCTGGCTATCGGTGCAGTTCTGATTGCGCTGTACGCCTTTGTGTCTCGTCGGCCGGACCGATTGATCGGTGGGGATCTGACCTCGGCGACGACTTTTCTCGGGGCGTCCTTGGCGTTGGTGTGCGTGGTCGCGTTGATCATCGCCACCGTGGGCTTGTTGATGATCCGTGGCCGTGAGATGGCTGTGCCCGCAGCGCTGCTTCTTTTCGCATGTGCCGGGGTCACAGCCTGGGTGTACCTCGCCGATGTCACGGACGCCGCGCGGTCCGCTTTGTCCGTGCCAGGTGCAGGTCCGGTCATTTCGATCGCGCAGCTTTCCTGGCTCGTGCTGGCGTGTTCGGCTCTCGCGCTACTCGCAGGATCGGTGCTGCCTCAGCCTGAATCAGGCGTCCGAGGTGCTCCGTTTGTGCTTGTCGCGGCGTGTGTCATCGTGACGGTGATCGTGCCGATCGCGGTGGGTGGCGCTGCGGTAGCCAGAGCAAGCGATGAGACGTCGGTGCAGGCGGTGCCGATTCCGGCTGTGCCGACGACAGTCGGGTCGCAGGTCGCCTATCGGTTGGAGAGCGCGGATCCGATGCAGGTGATACCTGCCGGACCGGGTTTCGTCACCAACGACGGCGACAGGGTGACCGCGTACGACGGCGGAACCGGGGCTCGTCGGTGGACTACGTCGGCCGACGTGCGTGACAATTGTTCGTCAAATGGAGTGAGGTCGACGGGCACGACGCCGACGAGCGTCGTGTTGATCGGTTGTACCGAGTACTTCGAGGACGACGTGACCTATAGCTATATCACCGGCGTGGATGCGATGACCGGTGAGCATCTATGGACCAATGCCGAGAACTGGACGGTGCGGGCACGTGCCGTCACCACTGGTGCAGCCGTCGCGGTACTCCGTAATCCCTACGGTGATACCGAGATCGGTTCGTTGGATGCCAGAACCGGAGCGATCTTGTGGAGCCGGTCCGCGCCGAGTTGCTTCGACCCCGTTGGCATGGCGACAGCCGATCATTCGGTCGTTGTTGTCGAGTCGTGTCAGGAGCGTGGTCGGGTGGCCGTCCACGTGTTCGAGGCGACTACTGGGAATGAGCGGCGGGTGCGGCTGGCGGTATCCCCCGATCTGGTGGCGGCGCAGCGCCTTCACGCTGAGATCTTTGCGGTCAACGACGATTCCGTGGCAATTCAGATGTGGCCAGACGACGAGTACAGCCGGGAATCGGCGGTTATTGTCAATGCCGCTAACGCGACCTACAGATCACATCCTGGCGATGTTTCAGCTCCCAGCACCAGTGATCTGCAGGACGACCGCTATCCCGGCCCGTTGACCCAGCTGGTCGACAGTTCGTATCCGGACTATGTGGAACTGCTGATGATGCCCGGTGGGCAGACTCGACGGATTTCAGATGTACGGATGACTGTTATCGACGACGATGTGGCCGACGATCAGCTCTGGGCGGAGATCGGTGACCAGGTCGCCACCGCCGCAAGCTTCGACGAGAACTACGAGCTCGTTGTTGTTTCCGGTGACACGATCGTGGAACGACGTTCGTCGCCATGTGGCGACGAAACCGCGGGTGGGATCACTGCGGTCCCTGGTTCGGTCGTGCTCGTGTGTTACCCGGGTCGCCGCGACGAGCCCCGTCGTCGGGGAGTCGAGATCCTGGGCCTGCGCTGAGGTTAGTTCATGGCCGTGAGTTCATTCCCGCAGCCGATCAGTAAGGCCCCCGGCATCAACTGCGGAAGCCCGCCGTCATATGAACTGCACGGATTCGGCAGCAGGGTGTGTTCGCCGGCCTCGTCGACAACCCACGCGGAATAGTCCCATCGTGCGGCGCCCACCCGTGAATCAGCAATATCTACAGGTGTTTCCGCTGCGGCGCCCAGCCAGCTGTCGCCGAGCGCCACCCAGGGTGGTGAACCGCTGTAGGTTTTGTCACCCACGTAAAGTCCGGTGGGAGTTGTTGTGCGAGAGCCACTGTCGAAGATCGACAGTGAGTAGTTCCCATGCCCCATGCGGTACGTTTGCACGAGTATTGAACTTTCGTCGATGAACCGGGCGGTAGCAGCGTCCGGGAAGCGGTGGACGACGCGGCCGGTTCCGATGTCGACGAGCGCCTGCACTCCGTCTGTGTAGGGACCCGATGTTGGCCTGAAGGTCACCACAGCGTGGGTACCCCTTGTATCTGCCAGAGACACAATGGTGTCCTGCGCAATGTCGATCCCAAGGTACGATTCTCGGATCTCGCGGAGTGCATCGCCGGTCCTCGGATCGAGAACTGATGCGATGAGGTCGGGGTCGCCGTCGCACGTCGTCATGACGATTGCGTTGTCGGCGGCGCGGGCCCGGGTTTCGCAGTGGTCCGGGAGGGGGCGGGTCCACATAACCTCGCCGGTTCGCGGTGAGATCGCGGTCCACTGTTCGTGTGGAGCGGCGACCGTGGTCGCCGGTGCCTCATCGGACTGATCGCGCAGGAGAAGCACGTCGTCGGCGACCATGACAAACGGTTGGCGTGAGTCAAGCAGCGACGTAAACCATTTGGTCCACAAACGTTCGCCGGTGGTGGCATCAAGGCCGATGAACGGTTCTCCCGCTATACCTTGCTGGCCTTGACCGGAAATGTGCGCAATCAGCACAGAGGACTCGCCGGTGCCGGTGGACGTCAAATCCAGCACGTCACTATTGCGCGCGGCGAACCACCACAGCCGCTCGCCGTCCGAGCCGCCGTGTCCCTCGATGGTCTCGTGGCTCTTGGTGGCGACACCATCGGTATGAGAAGCGACCACCGCGTATCCCGCCCCGGCGATCGTGAAGTCGCGGGAGGGCTCGATTGTGTACCCTTCTCGGCCGGGGCTATCAGGCAGCGGTGGGATCGACACGCCAGCAGCGGTTTCGCCTTCGTATGGCGAGGGCCGGTAGGTGGCGATGGCGAGCGTCGCGCTACCGATTACCGCGGCCGCAAGCAGCGTCGCTATCGCTGTGCGCATTGGTCTACGGGGAACGGGTTCGTCCGACAACAGGTAATAGAACGGCAAGTAGGAGCGGGCAGCGACGACCGCCAGCGCAACGAGGGCGATGCACGAGATCACCCACGCGACACTGGCGGCGGACTGGACGTTGCTCGAACCGGGGATTGCCTGTTCGGTGGCGGCGCCCTGGAATACATCCCTGCTGTCCGATCGACGCCACGCGACGAACCCGGCGATGGCGGCGGCCACGAGCGTCGGGGACGTGTACGCCATGAACTTGGTCCGCGTACTGTTCACGGCCCGGTAGGCGCCGGCAGTGAGATATGCGACGACCAGCCCCGCGGTCACACCGACCATTGCCGTCGTCTGACGTAGAACGGACAGCGTGTCGTTGAGCCCATCGATCACTACAGGTGTCGTGCGATTCAACCACGCCCAGCCCAACGTCCCAAGCGCGACCACGGGCAACCCAACCACGATGCCGAGTGACAAACCCGGCTGCGGCATCACCTGGTTATGTTCGGCTCCAACGGCGTCGTCGTCGGGGCGATTGAGCTCTTCCTTTGTCTCTACCGGCACGGAATGAGCGTATCGGCCGCGCGCACCTGGTCATTCGCTCGGACGACAGCGCGAGGCGCTTTCCGCGCTGATGCGGCACTCTCGTGCCAGGATCCCGCATTGGTTGTGGGGGAGGGATGGGCTCAGGCAGTAGAGCCTGGGTCTTGCAGCGAATCGATCGGGGGGTGAGGGCCATGTGGCGCGTCGTCTGTGTGGGAACGGCCGTAGGCACCACTGTCGGCGCAACCGTTCTGGCGGTTCTTGCACTCGTGCTCCGGAAGCCTGCCAATCGAGTTGGAGGTGACTTCCACGCCGCAACCACGTACCTGGCGGTTTCGCTCGGTATCGGTCTGACGGTGGGCGCGACCGTCATCGTGCTCGCTGGGGTGTTGGTGCACGGACGACCGATGACGATGCCGGCGGCAGGGTTGGCCGCAAGTGCCACAGCGCTGGCGGCGTTTGTCTTTCTGGGCGAATCCGCGCCGGCCGCTGTATCCGTGCTCTCAGGGCCGGGTGCGCATTCGGTGGTCGTGCTCTCCCGGACGGCTTGGGTGCTCTACGCCGTGGCATCGCTGGCGTTACTCGCCGCCTCGCTCACCCATGACGTTCGCGCGACCCCTGGGCAGAAGCGCCGATGGGCGGGACCCATCATCGGACTCGTCGTCGCTTTGGTGGTGACCCTTTTTGGCGTCGCGACCGGGTCGGGTACGGGGGCCGACGCCGCACAGGCAGAACCGATCGCCATACCGGCGATCCCGACTTCGCTCGGTCAGAATGTGGCTTACAGACTCCGGAGCGCGCTCTCGCAGCGCGTGGTCCCGGCCGGCCCTGGATTCGTCACCGTCGACGAGGAAGCCGTAACCGCCTACGACGGAGCAACCGGTCGGAAACGCTGGCGGTTCTCGACCGACGGACTCTCGGAGGAATGCTTCCCCTATTCGGCGTGGTCCACCGGGACCGACGCCGAAAGCGTCGTCATCGTGCAATGTGCCGACGACGATGAGTACACGCCTGCCGCGCTCGATGAGCAGTCCGATGCCGGCCTCACCGCATTCGACGCGATGACCGGCCGACACCTGTGGACCAACTCCGAGGGCTGGGCAATACGGGCGCGAGCGGTGTCGGATGGCGACGGAGCCGTCGGTGTGGTGCGTGGCGAGGGTACTGATGCGCGGATCGGCGCCCTCAACATCCGGACCGGACACGTTCGATGGAGTCGGCCGGTGCGTGAGTGCGCGGACCTCTGGAGCGCCACCACCGTGACCAGCTCGGTGGTCGTGCTCGAGCTGTGCCCGGGACCGAAGGATGTCTCGGCCGTCTCTTTTGACATGGAAACCGGTACGCCACAACGGATACGGGTCGACCTCTCCCGATGGGCAGGTGTCGACGCCGCCATCATGTGGGACGTTCTCGCGGTGATGGGGTCGCGAATAGCGGTCCGCTACACCTTGGATCGGGGTCGGCACAACGAGGCCCTGGCCATCGTCGACACCGCGACGGCGACGGCGAGAGTCGACTGGGGACAGGTTGACTGGCTTCACCTGTCTCCGGAGGAGGGACTGATTCCGGGCGACGTGGCGGAGCTGATGGCGCACCCCGGTGATGATTTCACCGACGTGCTGACGATGCCCGCCGGTGAACGACGCCGGATCGATGGCCTCGAAGCTTGGACTTCATGGTCGAGCCCGGCGCTGAACCTTGCTCGGTGGGCGACGGTTGGTGAGGAGTTGATGACGGCAACGGAGTTCGCCGTCGACGGACTGTACCGGCTGGTGACGGTGCACCCCGACAACTCGATTAGTCGACGACCCTCACCGTGTGGCCGACGACCCGGCGGTATCACTCCGGTTCCGGGCGCCGTTCTGATGCTCTGCCGGCGTTCTGACAACGACGATAGTTCGGGTGTCGAGATCATCGCGTTGCGCTGAGCAGACCCGGCAGCCAATGTGTGGGCGCTCACGCTGATCCTCTGTGTAACTGTGAACCCAGGCGGCCCGGTGCTTGTCTTCGGCCACGGACTATTCGTGGAGGTCGTCAATGGCGCAAGGTGATTTCCGGCCTTCCTGAGTATCGATGCATTACAACGATGTTGACAGTGGTTGCACATCGGGAGCCGATGCGCCCCTGGGCCGATCTCTCCGAGCAGGGAATAGCCGGCGGACCAACCCGAGCGCATGGTCCAGGCATCGCACGATTTCGTCGGCTTGGTCCGCCTGCCGTGGGTCGTCTTCGCCCGCGCGGGTCGGCCGAGAAAACGCAGGTCGTCGACCGCCCGCGCGATCCGAGCCAACCCGCGCGACCCGAGCCGACCTGCGTTGATCCTGGCCGTCGGTGCCGACGACGCACATCGTTCCCGCTCCCTCAAGCGAGAGAGCGGGAACGAAGCGGTGGAACGGAACCCCGCGAAACCTAGTGCGCGACCGCCTTTTCCGCACCGACACCGGTCAGCGAGCGAACTTCCATCTCCGCGTTACGTTCCGGGGTGCCGGCATCCTTCGGCGTGGTCAGCGTGCCGACGATGCCGAGCAGGAAGCCCACCGGGATGGAGATGATGCCCGGATTGGACAGCGGGAACCAGGCGAAGTCGGCGCCGGGAATCATCGCGGTCGCCGATCCGGAAACGGCCGGCGAGAAGATGATCAGCACGATCGTCGAGATCAGGCCGCCGTAGATGCTCCACAGCGCACCGCGGGTGTTGAACCGCTTCCAGTACAGCGAGTACAGGATCGTCGGCAGGTTCGCGGCTGCGGCGATGGCGAACGCCAGGGCCACCAGGAAGGCGATGTTCTGACCGTTGGCCAGGATGCCGAGGATGATCGCCATGATGCCCAGCACCACAACGGTGTAGCGCGACACCTTCACCTGGTCGTCCTCGCTGGCCTGGCCGCGCTTGATGACACTGCCGTAGATGTCATGGGCGAACGACGCAGACGCGGTGATGGCCAGGCCGGCGACCACGGCGAGGATGGTCGCGAACGCCACCGCCGAGATGATGCCGAGCAGTACCACGCCACCGAGTTCGAAGGCCAGCAGCGGTGCTGCCGAGTTCTGTCCGCCTGCGGCGTTCATGATCTCGTCCGGGCCGACCAAGGCGGCGGCGCCGTAGCCGAGAATCAGGGTGAACAGGTAGAACGCGCCGATCAGCGCGATGGCCCACACCACCGACCTGCGTGCTTCCTTGGCCGTCGGCACTGTGTAGAAGCGCATCAGCACGTGCGGCAGACCTGCGGTACCGAGCACCAGGGCGATCGCCAGCGAGATGAAGTTGATCTGCGACGAGAGCGATCCGCCGTATTGGGCGCCGGGGGCGAGAACGTCACGGGCGGCGACCTTCTCATCCGACGACCCGGTGATCGCATCCTGTGCAGAGCCGAGGATGCTGGACACGTTCATACCGAACTTCGCCAACACGATGAACGTCATGACCGCGGCACCGGTGATCAGCAGGACGGCCTTGATGATCTGCACCCACGTGGTGCCCTTCATACCGCCGATGAGGACGTAGACGATCATCAGCGCACCGACGATGGCGATCACGATCGACTGGCCGACGCGGCTCTCGATGTCGAGCAGCAGCGCCACCAGACCGCCGGCGCCGGCCATCTGGGCGAGGAGATAGAACAGCGACACCATCAGCGTGGAGATGGCCGCGGCCAACCGCACCGGACGCTGGCGCAGTCGGAAGCTCAGCACGTCGGCCATGGTGAATTTGCCGGTGTTGCGGAGCAATTCGGCCACCAGCAGCAGGGCGACGAGCCATGCGACCAGGAAGCCGATGGAGTAGAGGAAGCCATCGTAGCCGTAGACGGCGATGGCGCCGGCGATGCCGAGGAAGCTGGCCGCCGACAGATAGTCGCCGGCAATGGCAATGCCGTTCTGTGGGCCGGAGAAGCCACGGCCGCCAGTGAAGAAGTCAGCTGCGGACTTGTTGTTCTTGCTCGCCCGGATCACCACGTACATGGTGACGGCGACGAACGCTACGAAGATGGAGATGTTGGCGACCGGGTTGCCGACGGACGCAGCCAGATTGATCGTGGTCATGCGCTGATCTCGCTTTCCATCTTCTCGCGGATAGCGGTGGCCCGCGGGTCGAGGTCACGGTTGGCGAACCGTACGTAGAGCCCAGTGATCACGAAGGTCGTGACAAATTGCAGCAGGCCCAGGATCAGGCCGATGTTGATATCGCCCCAAACCTTTGTGCCCATGAAGTCGGTGGCGAACGCCCCGAGCAGCACATAGAGCGCGTACCACAGCAGGAAGAACGCCGTCAGCGGAAAGACGAACCGGCGCAGTCGATGCCGCAGGTCTTGGAATTCCGGGCTGGCCTGGACTTCCAGCCACTGCTCGCCGGTCGGCGAATGCGACGCCGAGCCGGGCGGATGTTCGATCGTGGACACGCCTACCTCCTGAATGTCTGTGATGACTCTCGACTGGCAAGCGTATTGAGGTGCAAGTCACAGCAGAATGGGGTGTTGTGGGTCACACGGCGAAGTAGTGAGACTGTGCGACGGACGGTCGATGGCGGCCGACGAGCGGTTGGGTGGGGAACCCCTCGCCAAGTCTCGCGGCCGCACAGGGGGCATGAGGCGAGTGCCTCAGCCCGCCGCCCCCTCGCTGGTTGAGCAGCGGCGTGCGAGCTTGCGAGCCCGCCGCATATCGAAACCACCCCACCCGCTCAAAAATCTTCTGCACTATTTTCAAGAAACTCCTTGACATCGAACTGGTGTTCGACCATAGTGGAGTCATGGGAGCTTCGGGGGATCTCACCACCATCACTGATTCTGTTCGTGACCTGCACTTTGCCGACGATATGTCGGGGCGTGCGGCGTTTGATGCGATGACCGCTCTGGTCACGTTGCGTAATCTGATCGACCATCACGCTGCGACGGTGGTCGGCCATCTGGACCGACTGGGTGTGGCCCGCGACCACGGCCGCAAACTCAGTGAACTGTTGATCGTGATGGGGCTCGCGCCGGCGGTCGCGTCCCGTCTGATCCGTATCGCCACTGCCCGTGCGCAGCTGCCCACTCTGGGCGCGCATGCCGCCGATGGGGCGATCTCCGCCGAACATGTGGATGCGGTGGGTAAAGGGGTCGATCATGTCGGGAAAAGATCGGCGGAACCGCTCGACGATGTGGCGCGTCTAAACATCGTGACCGAACTTCTCGCCCAATTCTTTTCCGGCGCCACCCCCGCCGACATCGGTAAACGTGCGCGTCGTCTGGGCAACCAGGCCGCCGCCGACACCGGTGGGTTACCGGCATCCGAGGACCGCAACCTCAACGCGCTCGTCCACGATGTCGATGGTGACGGGCGGCTGCAGGTACGCGCCGACCTCAACACCGAAGTCGGCGAAAAATTCTCGGCCGCGATGGAAGAGCTGGCGGCTCCGCGCCCTGAACCCGACGGCTCACCGGATGCGCGTTCCACCGAGCGCCGGCATGCCGACGCCCTCGAAGCGTTGCTGGATATCGCTGCCCGCAGCGGTGATGCGGCCTCGGCGCCCCGTCACCAGATGCTGGTGTCGGTGCCCGCCGATACCCCGGATCTGGCCGAACTGCCGTTCATGGGGTCGATCTCCGAAGCCATGCTGCGCACCCTGACCTGTGACACCACCGCGACGGTCGCGATCGTCGATGGTGAGGCGGTGCCGATGGAGATGAGTAAAGACAAACGCCTGTTCCCAGCGTATCTGCGTAAGGCGTTGCACAAGCGGGATCAGTGTTGCATCAAATGCGGCGTGGCGGCCTCCCGCTGCCAAGGCCATCATATTGTGCATTGGGCTGATGGTGGAATCACGGTGTTGGACAACGGCTGTCTGCTGTGCCCGTCGTGTCATGCCGACATCCACCACAACGGGTGGCAGGTGATCATGGGCCACGACCGACATCCCTGGCTCATCCCACCCGTCGCTGTCGACCCGCACCGGCGGCCGATACCGGCCTACAACCGACGCACCCTCAACCTCGACAACCTACCCGCCGCCGCCTGAGCCACGCTGACCGGCGAGTAGGTCACGCAGCCAAGTCTTCCCACGCACCCGATCCCGGTCGGGACCGCAACCGTCCCTTGAGAACTCCATAGAGTGAACCAACGGCGCCGCAACGGTGTCGCGTACCCGACGGCCACATCGGTTGCACAACAACCCATGTGGTGCGCGGTACGCGACACTGTACGCCGGCCGACCGCCTACTCGCTCGGCAGGCGCTCGATCCCCATGCCCAACCGCTCCGGCACGTGCATGCGGGCGAAGGTCCGTGCCAGATCGTCGGGCACTCGGCGACGGGTCGCGAGACTCACCCCGATCATCGTCGCGAACGCCAGTGGCACGGTCACCGCGGCCGGATAGCCGATGATCTCCGCGGGCCAACCGCCGAGCACGTCGTTGCTCACCACCCCGGCGATCGCAAGGCTGGTCGCGGCACCCGAACTCACGCCGCCGACGATGAGCCCGGCAACCGCGCCGGGCGCGGTCAGGCCGCGCCACCAGATGCCCAGCACCAGAAGAGGGCACAACGTCGATGCGGCGACGGCGAACACCAGCCCGACCGTCCGCGACAACTCCAGCGACGACGCCGCCAGCGAGAGACCGATCGGGATGACACCGCCGATGAGCGCGGCGATGCGGAAGTCGCGCACTCGTCCGCGCAGCACGTCCGTGGACAACGCGCCTGCGACGCTGACCAGCAACCCCGACGAGGTAGCGAGGAACGCCGCGATGGCACCAGCGGCCACCAACGCCGCCAGGATCTGCCCGGCCAGCCCCCCGACGGCGGCAGCGGGCAGCAACAACACCGCGGCATCGGACGTACCGGTGATCAGCAACTGCGGTACATACAGGCGTGCGAGGACCCCCAACACGGTCGGGAACAGATAGAACAGCGACAGCAGCGCGATGACCGCCAGCGCAGTGCGTCGCGATGACCGCCCGTCCGGGTTGGTGTAGAACCGCACCAGCACGTGCGGCAAGCCCATTGTCCCCAGAAAGGTGGCGATGATCAGCGACAACACCTCGAACAGGGGCTGACGTCCACCCAACCCGCCGCCCGAGGCGATCCAGCCCTCACCAGTCGTCGGCGCACCATCCACGACCGGGGTTGCCGCGCCGGCCTCGAGTCGGATGACACTGCCCGCGCCGACCTCGTGGGTGCCGATGCTGGGGAACGGCGCGGCGTCCACATCCGCGCCGTCGAGGGTGCCTGTGATGAGTAGTCCGTCGACCTCGGGGACGGTCATCGTGACCGGGGTGGTGACATTCACCGTGGTCGCCTGATCCACCCGCGGCGGCACCGGATCTCCCAACGCCGCACGGTCGGTGAGAAACACGCCGAGCAACACCAGAGCGGGCACCGCGATGGCGGTCAGTTTGAGCCAATACTGAAACGCCTGCACAAAGGTGATCGACCGCATGCCGCCGCCGACCACGTTGACGATGACGATGGTCCCCACGGCGACCGCACCCACCCACACCGGTGCGCCGAGCAGGATGTTCAGGGTCAGCCCGGCACCTTGCAGCTGCGGGATCAGGTAGAGCACGCACACCACCACGACCACGGTCATCGACGTCAGGCGTGCGGCGCGGGAGTTCAGTCGGAACTCGGCGAAGTCGGGCACGGTATAGGCGCCGGATCGGCGCAGCGGTGCCGCGACGAACAGCAGCAGCCCCAAATAGCCGGCGGTGAATCCGATCGGATACCACAGGGCATCGGCCCCATATTTGGCGACGAGCCCGGCGACACCGAGAAAGGATGCGGCCGAGAGGTACTCGCCGGACACCGCGGCAGCATTCCATCGCGGTCCGACACTGCGGGAGGCCACCAGGAAGTCCGAGGTGGTGCGCGACAGTCGGCCACCGTAGGCGCCAACGGCGACGGTGGCGATGGCCGCCAGCCCCAGGGCGATCGCGGTGAGGGCGTCGACGTCGGTGTTCATTCGTGGTCGGTCTCGTCGTCGACGACCCGTAGGAAGTCACGCTCGGCCTGCTCGGCGAAGTGCACATAGATCCGACCGGCCACATAGAGCAGCGGATAGAGCGCGAACACCAGCACCAACCAGTTCAGGCGCACGCCGAGGATCTCGACCGAGGTCAGCCACGGAAACACGGTGCCGGTCAACGGGATCGCCACGATCACGACGATCACGGCCGCTGCCAGCCGCAACGCGATCCCCAGCTGCGCGCGCATCAAACCGCGGACCAGCGCGTCACCCACCTCGGTCTGCTCCTGCACCTCGACGCGGGTGCGCATCATGCGGGCGTTGCGACGCTGTGACAGCACGACCCGTTCGCGGCGGGGTGGCTGTTCGGTCATGGCTCGCCGTCGGAACGATACTGGCGCATGGGATCGCGGATCAGCAGATCCTTGAGTTCGCGCAGTTGGCGTCGGCTCACCGGCAACTCGACGGCCTCCGAGGCGCCGTTGGCACGTACCGCCACCACCGTCGACGACCCGGTGGCGCGCAGACCGGTGACCATCGGCAACGCCACCAGATAGGAGCGGTGCACCCGCTGAAATCCGTGATCCTGCCAGCGGGTGGCTAACGTGGACAGCGGAATCCGCACCAGATGTGCGCCGGTGTCGGAGTGCAGTCGGGCATAGTCGCCGACCGCCTCCACCCAGGAGATGCTGTCGCGGCGAACCAGTGAGGTCACCCCGGACATCTCCACCGGGATGACCTCGTCGGTGGCGCCGGCGCGAACCGCCGGATCGGAAGTGCGTGGCGCGGTGTCGCGACCGGCGAGCACACGTGTGATCGCCTGCTCGAGTCGTTGCTCACGTAGTGGTTTCAGCAAGTAGTCGACGGCACCGACGTCGAAGGCGTCGACCGCCTTGTCGTCGTGCGCGGTCACGAACACCACCTGCGGGGGTTCGGCGTACTGCCGCAAAACCCCGGCGAGTTCCAGACCGCTCAGACCGGGCATGTTGATGTCCAGGAAGATGGCGTCGATACGCCGCTCGCTGAGTTCGCGCAGGGCGTGCGTGGCGTCGCCTGCCGTATGCACCTCGCCGACCTCGGGTTGGTTTCCGAGCAGGTAGGCCAGTTCGTCGAGCGCCGGCGGTTCGTCGTCGACGGCGAGGACGACGAGGGTCATCGGCCACCTCCTTGCACCACCGAGATCGTCACGCGCGGATACCGGCACGGAATTTGGGGACGCGCATGCCGACCCGCGTACCCGCACCCACACCGGTGTCGACCACTAGACCGTAGTCGTTGCCGAATGCGGCGCGCAGTCGATGGTCCACATTCGTCAGCCCCACGTGCGCCCCGTCGGATTCGCTGCGTTCACCGGATGCAGACGGCGCGTCGAGCGCGTCGATGTCGCCGGACCGCAACAGCTCCGGATCCATTCCCACGCCGTCGTCCTCGATGGTGATGACGCAGTCGGCGCCCTCGTCGGCCGCGGTGATGGTGATGGTCCCGCCGCCCTTGCCTGCCAGCCCGTGGCGAACGGCGTTCTCCACCAGCGGTTGCAGTGCGAGAAACGGTACGACGACGTTGAGGACCTCGGGCGCCACCTGCAGCTTCACGTCCAGCGCCGGCCCGAACCGGGCGCGCTCGAGGGTCAGGTAGCGGTCGATGTTCCGCAGCTCGTCGGCGAGGACGGTGTACTCGCCCGCGGCGCGGAACGAGTAGCGGGTGAAGTCGGCGAAGTCCAGGATCAGCTCTCGGGCGCGGTCGGGGTCGGTGCGCACGAACGATGCGATCGTGTTGAGCGCGTTGTAGATGAAGTGTGGACTGATCTGTGCTCGCAACGCCAACACCTCGGCGCGATCGAGCCGTGCCCGGGACGCCTCGAGTTCGGCGAGCTCGATCTGACTGGATACGTACCGGGCGACTTCGCCGACCGCGCCGAGCATGCCGGGCCCGGGACGGTGGGTGGTGGCGACCACCAGCACCCCGACACTGGTGTCCTCGCCTGCGAGGGGCGCCGCGACCAGTGCGCGTACCGGCGACTCCGTGCCGCACGGATCGTTGACCAACACCCGGCGCTGGTCGTCGTCGGCGATCGTGGCGGTGTCCGCGGCTGCCGCGACCAACTGGGTGTCCCAGAACGGATCGTCGTCGGGTTCGCGGGCCAACAGTGCGCCGTGCGCGTCGTAGAGTGCGACGGCATCGGCGGCGGTCAGGGCCCGCAGGTGCGGTACGGCATCGCGTGCCGACTCCGCCGAGAGCCCGGTCCGCAACGACCGAGCCGCCCGGGATGCCGTCTGCAGGGCGAAATGCACGGCACGTTCAGTGGGGGTGGAGACCACCCGCCGGGTGCGGATCAAGACCACTGCGATCACCACGACCAGGACGGCCACCGCCGCCAGCGCTACCGCGAGCTGTCCGGACATGGCTCCAACACTCTCATCCCTGATGCGCTGAGACCATCGAGACCAACAGGCCGGCTGCACGCTCAGCACATATCCGTGCGCACGCAACCAGATGGCGGGGGCGGGCCATCCCTACGGTGATCGCATCCGGTTTCGAGAAAGGTCGCCGATGTCTGCTCTCCGCCCTGATCAGCGTCTCTGGATCACCCGCGCCGCGCTGGTCCTCTCCGCGCTGGCACTCCTCTTGGGCGCGGCAGCGGGGCCCGCGTCCGCGCAGAACCCGAAACCGACGATCGTGCTCGTGCATGGCGCGTTCGCCGACTCCTCGGGGTGGAAGGACGTGGCGGCAAACCTCCGGGGGCAGGGCTACGCGGTGCAGACCTTCGACAATCCGCTCCGGTCGCCGGCTTATGACTCCGCGCAGCTGGAGAAGAAGCTAACCGACATCCCCGGCCCGATCGTGCTCGTCGGGCACTCCTACGGCGGGTTCGTCATCACCAACACCCACGATCCCGAGGTCCGCGCCAACGTGTACATCGCTGCGTTCGCCCCGGCCTCCGGCGAATTCGTCCAGGGTCTGCTGAATCCGATCACCTATCCGGGCAGTCGGTTGCTGCCCCCCGCGCTGCAGGTGAAGCTGGTCGAGAACGACCCGACCGGAATCGCCGGCCGCAACATCGACGGCTACATCGCCCAACCGTACTTCCGCGACATCTTTGTCCAGGACGTCTCACCGGCGGTGGCCGCCGACATGTACGCCCACCACAAGTCGGCGGCGCTGGTGGCCAACCTCGAACCGTCCGGCGCTCCCTCGTGGACCACGGTGCCGAGTTGGTATCTGATCTCGCAGCAAGACCGGGTCATCCCGCCCGCGCTGCAACGCTTCATGGCGTCGCGTGCGGCACCCGGACGCACCGCCGCGGTGGATGCCTCACACGCCTCGCTGGTTTCGCGGCCGGACGCGGTGACCGCGATCATCCTGTCGGCCGCGACCGCGGTGAGTAGCTGACGCGTACCCAGGGGTCGACAGCAGGCGCGCTCAGGGCAGCCGATACCCCGCAGCGACGGGTGGTCGGAGTTGATGCGTCGGATCGACGCTCTGCTGGCAGACCACATCGCAGATCTCGATCTGACGGTGGCCTTCGTCGCGGACGCGGTCGGGGTGACGGAATGTGAGCTACGCCGGATCGCCGCCGAAAAGAACGTCGACGTGCAGCGTTGGATCGTCGGGGCACGTCTGTCGCGCGCTCGCCATGACCTGATGTCCGCATCCGCGGAGCCCGATACGGTGTTTGCGCATGAGCACGGATTCCACGATCTCGCGGCACTCGTCGTGGCCTTCACCACCACCTACGGCCTGACGCCGTACGTCTGGTGGGAGATGCGGGCCGAGGGTTGAGACCGATCTGGCCGAGATTGCGCGTGGCGTCGAAGTACGCAGTATTATTGCTGGTCACAGCGCTGTGGCAATTGTGGGATCGGCCAGTCACCCAGGGAGAGACATGGCGATCGTGTTTCGTTCCGCCGACGTTGCGGTCAACGACCGCGAAGAGGTCACCCGAACGGCATTCCTCGAACAGTCCTGGCCGACCACGGTGGACCTCGACGAACCGACCGCAGCCGACTCGTTCATCGAGGTGTTCACCTACGGCCGGGCCAGTATCCTCCGCGCCCAGATGACCGGGGTGCATCTGTCCAGGTCGGCCCGGCAGGTGCGGTCGAGTCCGGCGGATGTGCTGGCCATCGCCGTTCAGGAACGCAGCACAGCACGCCACGAGATGTACGGCCGCCAGCGTGCGGTGGCGCCGCGCGACCTGATGGTCAACGACATGAACTCGCCCTACCGATACGCCTGGCCGGGCCGCGGAAGTTCACGCGCGCTATATGTTCCGCTCGCCGACCTGAACCTGCCGACCGACGTGGTCCGGGCGGCGTCGACCCGGCTGCCCGCCAGCCCGGTGTACCCGTTGCTGCGCACCTGCATCGATCACATGACCGACGCCGGTGATCGGCTCAGCGCCGATTTCGGGACCGCCGAGTCCGTGGGGGCGGTCGCGATCGATGTGGCGCGTGCTCTGCTGGCGTCGGCCTACGATACCGAGTACGGCCGTGGGCCGATGGCCGACGTGTTGTTGCCTCGCATCCGCGGTTACGTTCGTCGCCACCTCGGCGAGCCCGATCTGTCGCCGGCGATGATCGCAGCCGCGCATGATATCTCGGTTCGTCGGCTCTTCACGATCTGCGCCGCGGCGGACTTCAGCATCGAACAGTGGATCATCTCCTCCCGACTCGAAGGTATCCGTGACGAACTCGCGCGACCCGAATCCCGACACCGATCGGTGGCGGAGATATCCCGTCGCTGGGGTTTGACCAACCCCTCCTATGTGAGTCGGCGCTTCCGCGCGACGTTCGGGATGAGCCCGAGGATGTGGCGTCAACTCGCGCTGTCCGCGGAGCGGTGATGTTCCCGTGAGTCAGCTCCCGGCGCCACAGCGATTGGCCGATCACATCGCCGTGTCGACGCCCCGCGGGCATTGCGTCGGCACGCCGGACACATACGTCACCCCGATGGGGGATGACATGTGGTTGACCCGCATCCGATATGACGGCATCGCGGTGACCGACAATCGACGGTTACCGGGTATCGCGCTCCGGATCCTGGTCGCGGTACCCGACAACGACCGGTGGATTCTGCGGCGTAGAGGTGATCTTGCGCAGGCGAATCCCTGCGTGCTTGCCGTCGCCGACCCGTCCGAACCCCTCGACTTCCGAGCGTTCGGTCCGGGAAACGCTGTGGTACTGGACTTTCCAATGTCCTGGCTCACCCTCCCGGTCGACACAGTCCGACGTGGTATTGACGGGCTGAACGATGCCAACCCGCTGTCGGCGTTCGTCGGCGAGCACCTGACCCACCTCGGGGGTGTCGGAGCGACCTGTCCGATGATGCTGCCCGACCTGGCACCGCCGACGATCCAGCTCATCCGTTCCCTGTTGCTCATGTCGGTCCGGACGGGCGAACCCAGCCCGTCAACTGAACTCATCGTGCGGGTGAAGCTCTATATCGACGAACACCTCACCGACGCCGACCTGTGCGCGGGTCTCATAGCGTCACAGCACAGCATCTCTACCCGAAAGCTGTATGCGGAGTGGCCGAACGACGGTCCCGCACTCGGTGACTACATCATCCGGCGGCGGCTCGAACGCGCCCGCGACGCGCTGATCACCCGGCGCCATCTCACCATTCCAGCCGTCGCGCGCTCACACGGGTTCGTCGACCCCACCCACTTCGCGAAACGATTCCGCATGGCCTTCGGTGTTTCGCCGTCACAGTGGCGCCGCGACAACGCCGGGTGATGAGCATCGCCGGCCATGCCGGTCACCGCACGCAGAGCACACAATTGTGCGTGCACGACCAGATCGGGCGGCAGTTTCGGCCGTAGGGTGGCCGCGCGCACATCGCACCGAGCTTCGCCTCGCACCCCGATCAGGATCGGAGCCCGTCATGGCCACACCCGACACCATCGTCCTCATCCATGGCCTGTGGGTCACGCCGCGGTCCTGGGAACACTGGGTGCCCTACTACGAAGCCAAGGGCTACCGGGTGATCACGCCCGCCTATCCGGGCTTCGACATCGAGGTCGAGGCGTTGCGTGAGAATCCGGATGTGATCGCGACACTCACGGTGCCGCAGACGGTCGATCACCTGGCGGGTGTGGTCGAGGCGCTTCCGACCCCGCCGATCCTCATGGGGCACTCGTTCGGTGGCATCATGACCCAGTTACTCGTCGATCGTGGGCTTGGCGCCGCCGGCGTGGTGATCGACTCCGCGCCCACCGAGGGCGTGCGCACTCAGCCGCCATCGCAGGTCAAATCGCTGCTGCCGATTCTCACCCGGTGGTCCAACCGCCACAAGGCCGCCGGGTTCACCCCGGAGCAGTGGCATTACGCGTTCACCAACACCCTCGACGATGCGGAGTCCCAGGCCGTCTACGATCGCTATGCGATTCCCGCACCCGGGGCATGGGTGTTCCGTTACGGAGTGTTCGCGAATCTTCTTCCCGGACATCAGGAGACGTGGGTAGACTACGGCCGGAGTGATCGTGCGCCACTGCTGTTCATCGCCGGGGGAGCCGACCACATCATGCCAGCCGCGGTGAACAAGTCCAACGCCCGCAAGTACCGGAAGTCGGGGGCGGTCACGGACTTCCATGAGTTCCCCGGACGTTCGCACTGGACCTGTGGTGAACCGGGTTGGGAGGCGGTCGCCGATCATGCCCTTGACTGGGCGGTTGCGCAGACGTCGCCGCGCTCGCCAGAGACCCTGCCACACACTCCGTGAGGGCCGTCACTCAGTAGACCGCCCACTCCGACTGCGCATAGCGCAAAATGCGCGGATCCATCAGCGTCGACGGGGGCATGTCCAGCGGTGGACGATCTGCGGGGAACACCGATGCTGCGGTCAGCTCCGCCTGGTCGAGGAAGCGAAGGGGCGCCGGAAGGTCAAGGGCGAGCTGGGGTTCGGTGTCACCGGCGAGGAAGTAGCCCCAATCGCCGAACGAGGGGACGTCGACGTGATAGGGCAGCGTGCGCAGACCGGCCGAGGCCGCGGTTGCGCCGATGCACCAGAACGACTTCGGAGCGAAGTACGGCGAACCGGCCTGGATCACGGCTCGACCACCATCGGCGAGATGGGCGCCGACCAACGAGTAGAACTCCGTGGAATACAGTTTGGCAGTTGATGATTCGTCCGGATCGGGCATATCGACGATGATGACGTCGAACACGCCGGAGTTCTCGCGCAACCAGGAGAAGGCATCGGCGGTGATGACGGTGCTGCGCGGGTCGTCCAGCGACCCCTCGTTGAGTCGTGCCAGTCGTTCGTCCTCTCGGCCGAGCCGAATCATCTCCGGGTCGAGTTCCACCAGGGTCGCCGAGGCATCGGGGTAGCGCAGCACCTCGCGTAGTGCCAGGCCGTCTCCGCCGCCGAGGACCAGAACCCGCTGGTGTGTGCCCGCCATCGCCGGATGCACCAGCGACTCGTGATACCGGTACTCGTCGATCGACGAGAACTGCAGGTCGCCGTTGAGATAGAGCCGGGTGTCGGGGCCCAGGGGCGTGGTTCTCTCGGTGATCACGATGTCCTGGTACGGAGTTCGCTCAGCGGCGACGATCGGGTCGCGGAACATCGCCTGCCGGGCGGTCACCTCGAACCGGTCGGCGAACACCATGCCGGCGATCAGTGCAGCGATGACCGAGACCGCGGCGACACCGAGGACTGCCCGTGCCGGACCTGACAGGTCGTGCCGGAAGACACCGAACACGAGGAAGGAGCCTGCGGCGGCGTTGACCAGACCCACCACCAGGGCGCCCTCGAGTTGCCCGAACAGTGGCAGCAGCAGGAACGGGAAACACAGACCACCGACGAGCGCACCGATGTAGTCGACGGCGAACATGTCGGCGACCGCGCTGCCGGCGTCCTGTCGGCGGATGCGCTGCAACAGCACCATCAGCAACGGGATCTCGGCGCCGATCAGCACGCCCAGCACAAACGCGACCACCACCAGCGCGGGCGTGTACAGGGCCAGATAGGCGAACGCCGCATACAGCGCCATCACCGACAAGCCGCCGAGTAACGCCAATGCCAGTTCGATCGCGGCGAAGGTGACGATCGGCCGCGACTGCAGGGGTTTGGCGGCCAGCGACCCGATGCCCATCGCGAACACCATCACCGCCAACACGATCGACGCCTGGGTCGCGGTGTTGCCGATCAGGAACGAGCCCAGCGACACAAGCGCGAGCTCGTAGACGAGGCCGCACGCCGCGCAGACGAAGACGACGGCGAGCAGCGCCGCACGTGACCACCGGGCCGAGGGCCGCGCCGCGTCGTCGGCGACCGGGAAGTCGGTCAGCTCGGGCTCGGGCTGCGCGGAGTCATCGGTGGCGGTCATGGTCGAGACGGGAAACGGCTACAGGATGGAAACGGCGACGATCAGTGCGATCCCGATGTGTACGACACCGTGCACCCACACTGCGGGATGACTGTCCGGGTGGACGACCAGCTCGCCGAGCTTGCCGGGCGTGAACAGGTCGATGATGTAGAAGGTGATCGTCATGATGGCGACCCCGATGACGGTGTACACGACGGTGTAGGTGAGGCCTTCCACGAGTCGGCCCTCGCTCGCCACGATCGCCGCCGCGACGATGATGGCGACGGCGAAGGCGTTGGAGCCGACCAGTATTCCGGCATTGCGGTTGCGGTCGGCCCACAGCAGGTGCCGCAGGTTTCCGGGGGTCATGGCGTCGATGACCGCAAACGATGCCAGCATGAGGACCATGCCGGTCCCGCCGTATGCTGCGGCTGCGTAGCCATTTCGGACGATGTCGGTGAGCACGTGTCCTCCGGTTCAGATGGTGATGCGCGTCGGATGGGGATTCGAGGGTGGTGCGATGGTCGAGCTGGTGGTCATTTGCCGCCGCCTCCTGAGCCGCCGCCGCGGTAGCTACTGCCCGAGCCGCCGAAATTCGGTGTCGGAACCCAGAAACCGCCGACATACGGCAGGAAGTGGTTGTACCCGGATCGGTAGTCGCTGCTCAGCATGACCTTGGTGGTCCCGGCCGCGAGCGGGAACAGTCCGACAACGTAGTCCGGATACTGCAGGAATTCGGTGCCCGCGACGTTTTCGGTGTTCGCAGTGTCACCGGCGCGCTGATCGGTGGGCTGTTCCACCCCGCTCAACTCGGAGGCCACCGACGACGGTGTGCCTTGTGCGACATAGGCGTCGACGCTGCCCTCGTCGAGCGCGGGGTCTCGCTGGTAATTCGCGGTGATGTAGTTGCGGACGTTGGCGTTGTCGCCGGTGAGCCCGTTGAGGGCCTTCACCGAACAGGTGCCGACGATCGCGAACACTGCGATCATGACGATCACCGCGATGATGATGTTGCGGGTGCGGTGCAGGCCGCGGCGAGGGTCGTCGCCGAATCCGGGGGTCGGGCGGAATCCGCCGGGTGGCGGGCCGCCGGGCGGTGGCGGTGGACCACCCGGGGGTGGCCCGCCGGGTGAAGGCGGCCCGCCAGGGGGTGGGTGTCCACCGGGCGGAGGAGGGTAGGTCATCGCGTGCCCCCGCCGTCTCGCAGTTCACCAGTGGTCGTGACCACTTCCGCCGTCTGTGGGTAGGTGTGCCAGGTCTGCCACCCGATGCCGTCGCCGCGGGCGGTGGCGATCGCCGCGGTCACCGCCATCGGCTGCCCGGGAAAGCGGCCCAGCAACGCGGGCAAGCCCTGGGCGCGGTGATCGGCCGTGCGGTGATGAAGTTCGTCGACCAGAGCCGCCATCTGTTCGGCATCGCACTTGCGGACCGACGACGTGAACGTATAGGTGCCGTCGGCGACTGTGCCCGGAAGCGGTTCGTCGAGCCCGGGCAGGCACGCGACTGTCTCGCACATTCGGTGGTCACCGTCGTCGACGACGATCTGATGGCTGGCGCCGAGGAGTCGCAACGACACGGTACGGGAGCCGAATTGGTGGTCGCATCGGGCCAGCGGCGCTCGCGGATCGGCGGTGAGCGAGAATGCGAGCTGCGCGGCGCTGGTGTCGGCGTAGGGCACGTCGAGCAGCACGTGGCCGCTCGTGAGTCCGGCGGCCGTCATGTGCCCGGCGCCGGATCGGTCGGGTAGATACGGTACTCGCTGCGTGCGAGGACCTCACCGCGGGCGCTCTCCCAGCCGGAGCCGAAATCCTCGAAGGACAGGCGTTCGTCGCCGGCTTCGTAATCGTGGTACCGCATCGATCCGCGCTGGTTCAGGCCGGTGGTGCCGGTGGAGGAGAACTCGGCCGACCCTGCCTCGTCAGAGTGATAGCGCCGCCCGTCGAGTTCGAGCGCATCCGGTCCGGGGGTGAGGGTGACGCCGGTCAGTTCGTGCCACAGCACGACCTCGAGGTCGGGGTCGTCTTCGACGGAGAGCCATGCCTTACGGCCGGTCCCGGTGTCGAGGAAGTTCTCGGTCCACTCGAATCCGCTCTGCGACAACCGCAGCGTTCCGCGTACCGCGAACGTCTCACCGCGCAGTTCCACCAGGTCGCCGGGCTTGAGTTGCCGAGGATCGCCGCGGACCGCATCGTCGTCGGCGGTCGAGAACGGGTCCTTGGGACCGTAGGCGCGCTGCTTGAGGGCATCGGTCTCGGCCCGTCTCGCCTTACGGCTGCCCAGGAAGTTGAACACCACGACCACCGCGATGATCAGCAGCAGGGCCACGATGATGATCAGCAAGAACTCCACGCGGCCGACCCTATCTTCCTCACGCCGAAACCGACATGCCGGACGTCGACGTCATGAATGACGGCAGACACCGACGGCCACCCGCTGCGTTCGGGTGGCCGTCGGCGCCTGTGCGCGGCTCGGCGCAGATCAACGCACCTGGTCGCTGATGAACTCCGTGGTGAACAGCTGATCGGCGGGCAGTTCTGTGGGCAGGCCGGCTCCGCTCTCGTTCAGAATCGGCGTGAGGTCGTCGATGATCGACTGGGCCTTGGCCATGTCGTAGCTACCCCACACCCCGTCGGAGCCGGGTGCGATGACGGCCTTGTCCTTCAGCAGCGCCGCCGAGTACGCGGCTTCACCCTCGCTGTATGGGGTGAAGCCGACGTCCTGGGACACCCAGTCGACGATCGTCGCGTTGATCGCGTCCGGCGCGGCAACGTAGTCCTTGCCGGTCTGCTGGATCATCGGGACGAGTTTCTGCAGGCACGGGGTGAGGCTGTCGAGCCTGTCGGCGCGCACCGACACGTTGGAGGCATATACGTCGTACCCGGCGTCCTTCACCATCGCGTAGGCGATCGGCTTGTCCCACGACGGCGTCTCGTGCTCATAGGTGTAGGGCTCGGAGTTGGCGAAACCCTGCTGGGAGATGCTGGGATCGCCGACGAAGCGGGCCGGCGCACCGTCATAGCTGGTGTCGAGCTGGCTCTGTTTCAATAGCCCCTTCGCGACCAGCCATTGCGGAAAGATCTGGTCCTTGCTGACCACCACGGTCTCATCGGTTTTCCCGATGTCGGCGATGGTCTGCTGCTCGGGGTGGGTCTCCGGATCCCACATCAGGATCGACGGGTTGTACTGCAGCAGCGGCGTCACACCCACGACGCGCTGATCGGTGGCCGCGGCGATCAACTGGTCGCCGTGGACGAGGCCGAGGTCAATCGAGTCGTCGGCGTACATCGCCGACGGGACCGACTGGAAGCCGATGGCCGGACCGCCGGCGCGCAGGGTGATGTCGACGCCGGTGTCCTGTCCGTCGAAGGCCAGCGGGCCGGACACCGACTTCGTGTCGGTGTCCACCTGATAGCCGGGTCCGAGAAGCCCGATGACGCCCGCCATGTCGGACTGCGGCTGCCACTGCAGCTGCACTACGACGTTCTCGGGGCAGACCTCGGCGAGGTTGGTCTCCGTCGATGCCGGTGCCAAGCTGCCGGTCGAGGCGGAATCGGTGCCG
The DNA here is from genome assembly GCF_026262595.1 of Gordonia aquimaris. Classification (NCBI taxonomy): domain Bacteria; kingdom Bacillati; phylum Actinomycetota; class Actinomycetes; order Mycobacteriales; family Gordoniaceae; genus Gordonia; species Gordonia aquimaris. The sequence goes on from NZ_JAPKFM010000003.1 coordinate 99,947, forward strand.
TCGTCACTGCCGCAGCCGGCGAGCGCGGCGGCGCAGCAGGCGTCGTCGAGTTCGCGGGCGACTCGGGCGCGGTCGGCCGGCGCGCCGGCGGGGTCGACGTAGCTGGAGATGTCGATGGTGGGGACGGTGAACATGTTCTCCTCCTTGGTTTTTCAGTCACAATCGACGCATCGACCACCACGGACAGAACATGAGCATCCCCGACAGCCTGCAGGCGCTGCGGTCACCCGGCGCCGACGGTGCGCTGTTGACGCAGGCAGTACTGCGCCAGCTGCGCGACGAGATCTTCTCCGGAACGTTGGAAGCGGGCACCTCCCTGTCGGTGCCCGGCCTCGCGGCTCGGCTGGAGGTGTCGCGGAGCCCCGTGCGTGAGGCGGTGCAACAACTCGTCGTCGACGGACTGGCGGTCTACACACCGCGCGCGGGGGCGAAGGTGGCCCACCTCGACGACGACATGCTGCGCCACGTCTTCCAGGTACGCGAGGTGCTCGACGGTCTCGCAGCCCGGGAGGCGACCACCCGGGTGACCCTTGCCGACCTCGGTGAGCTGTGGGAACGGGTCCGCGAGCAGGAGTCCTATCTGCAGACCCCGGCCGATCATCGTCGCGATGCCGATCTGGACCTGGACTTCCACACCGCGGTGCGCGCCCACTCAGGTAACAAACCCTTGTGTGACGCCCTGTTCCGCCTGGACACACAGACACATCTGTATCGGTCGGACATGTGGAGCCACGACGTCAACCGGCGGCTCGCGGTGGCCGAGCACCGGCGCATCGTCGGCGCGCTGGAAGCGGGGGACGCCGAGGAGGCCGAGCGCGCCGCCAAGGCGCATGCCGCCGGTGTGTTGGTCCGGTTGCTGCGCAAGTGAGCGGTGCCGCCCTGGTTCCGCGCACCCGTCGCGTTGGCGCGCATGTCGCGACGTGCGCGGCGTCGTGTCGACCGTGTGGTTGTCGCAGAAGGTCAGGGGCATCTCTGGCCGCTCGGCTCGAGAGGTCGCCGGCCTTGCACTCGCCCTGCCCGAGTGCTAAAACGGTCTTTGGCACTCGCAAGCAGTGAGTGCCAGGTCGGGACGGTGAGATCGGTTCCGAATGACACACCGGTCGTCCGTCGCGGGCACCGAGTCCGGCCATAGATACCTGGTGTCACCCCCTATCGGAGGATCACTTACCCATGGCCAAGCAAATCGCGTTCGACGAAGAGGCCCGCCGCGGTCTCGAGCGTGGCCTCAACAGCCTCGCCGACGCAGTCAAGGTGACGTTGGGCCCCAAGGGCCGCAACGTCGTCCTGGAGAAGAAGTGGGGCGCCCCCACCATCACCAACGACGGTGTGTCCATCGCCAAGGAGATCGAGCTCGAGGATCCCTACGAGAAGATCGGCGCCGAGCTCGTCAAGGAAGTCGCCAAGAAGACCGACGATGTCGCAGGCGACGGCACCACCACCGCCACCGTTCTCGCCCAGGCTCTCGTGCGTGAGGGCCTGCGCAACGTCGCTGCCGGCGCCAACCCGATGGGTCTGAAGCGCGGCATCGAGAAGGCCACCGAGGCCGTCACCGAGTCGCTGCTCAAGAGCGCCAAGGAGGTCGAGACCAAGGAGCAGATCGCTGCCACCGCGGGCATCTCGGCCGGCGACCCGTCCATCGGCGAGCTCATCGCTGAGGCAATGGACAAGGTCGGCAAGGAAGGCGTCATCACGGTCGAGGAGGCTCAGACCTTCGGCCTGCAGCTCGAGCTCACCGAGGGCATGCGCTTCGACAAGGGCTACATCTCGGGCTACTTCGTCACCGACGCCGATCGTCAGGAAGCGGTCCTCGAGGACCCGTACATCCTGCTCGTGTCGGGCAAGGTCTCGACCGTCAAGGATCTGCTGCCGCTGCTGGAGAAGGTCATCCAGGCCGGCAAGCCGCTGCTGATCATCGCCGAGGACGTCGAGGGCGAAGCCCTGTCGACCCTGGTCGTCAACAAGATCCGCGGCACCTTCAAGTCCGTCGCCGTCAAGGCCCCGGGCTTCGGTGACCGTCGCAAGGCCATGCTGGCCGACATCGCCATCCTCACCGGTGGCGAGGTCATCAGCGAAGAGGTCGGCCTCTCGCTGGAGAGCGCCGGCATCGAGCTGCTCGGCACCGCTCGCAAGGTCGTCGTGACCAAGGACGAGACCACCATCGTCGACGGGTCGGGCGATGCCGACGCGATCGCCGGTCGCGTGGCGCAGATCCGCAGCGAGATCGAGAACAGCGACTCCGACTACGACCGTGAGAAGCTGCAGGAGCGTCTGGCCAAGCTGGCCGGCGGTGTTGCGGTCATCAAGGCGGGCGCGGCCACCGAGGTCGAGCTCAAGGAGCGTAAGCACCGCATCGAGGACGCCGTGCGCAACGCGAAGGCTGCCGTCGAAGAGGGCATCGTCGCCGGCGGTGGCGTGGCCCTGCTGCAGTCCGAATCGGCCATCGAGGGCATCTCGCTCACCGGTGACGAGGCCACCGGCGCCAACATCGTCAAGGTTGCGCTGTCGGCCCCGGCCAAGCAGATCGCGATCAACGCGGGTCTCGAGCCCGGCGTCGTCGCCGACAAGATCCTCAACTCGCCGAAGGGCACCGGCCTCAACGCCGCCACCGGCGCGTACGAGGACCTGCTGGCCGCCGGCATCAACGACCCGGTGAAGGTCACCCGTTCGGCGCTGCAGAACGCAGCATCGATCGCGGCTCTGTTCCTCACCACCGAGGCCGTTGTCGCCGACAAGCCGGAGAAGAACCCGGCCCCGGCCATGCCGGGCGGCGACGAGATGGGCGGAATGGGCTTCTGAGTCCAGCTCTCGTTTCGTAGCGAACAACCGAAGGCCGGTCACCCGACAGGGTGGCCGGCCTTCGGCGTGCCCGGTTGGTCTGTCGATCATTCGGGCCGCCGTGGCGTCGAGTGCGGGGAGGTGCCGACCGTGACTCGGTGTGCCTGCCCCACAATCGGTCTCAACGATCGTTGGGTTTCGGCGGCGATGCCCCGCGGCGAAATCGGCCCTGCTACGTTCTCCGGTATGCCTAACCTAACTTCTCGTCTGCGGATTCGGGTCGCGGTCGGCGGTGCCGTTGCCCTCCTGTTCGCCTCGATGTGTGCGGCGGTGGGAGCGGGGTCTGCCCACGCATTTCCGTTCACCGGGTCGCTCGGTGGTTCGGGTACCTGCACCACGACGGCCGCCCAGACCCAGGGGTGGGGCAGCCCGGATCACTCCGACGACTTCACCAGCGCTGCCTCGCTCGACAATTGGCACCGATATGAGGGTGCCGGTCATGCGGGTAATGGTCGGCGTACCCCGGATGCGGTGACGGTGTCCGACGGCGCACTGGTGATCAGCGCCGACCTCGCCGGCAACAGCGGTGGCGTCACCCCGCGCTGGGGTGGCCGGCTTCACGGCCGGTGGGAGATCTGCGCCCGGTCCACGGTGGCCTCCACGGCGTGGACGCCCAACGCACTGCTGTGGCCCGACGCGGAGGACTGGCCCGCAGGAGGGGAGGTCAACTTCATGGAGATCCCGTATCCGCTGCGTGACAGCGTGGACTACAACCTGCACTGGGGCAACAGTGACAACCTGGAACGGCACACGCGGTCGGTGGACGCCACCGCATGGCACAACTGGGCCGTCGAATGGACCCCGACCCACATCGCCGTGTTCCTCGACGGCGTCGAGTGGGCGCGAAGTTCCGACGTCAACCGCCTGCCACCGCGAGCCATGCACCTCGCACTCCAATTGGACAACTACGGCGGCGTCACCTTCCCGACCGGGTCGCTCTACGTGGACCGGGTCGCGGAGTACCCGTTGTAGTCTGCGCGTGTTCACGCGGGTCTGCGACGATGAGACGATGACCGAACACAGTGTCGACCGCCTCGATCTCACCACCGTCGCCAACTTTCGCGACCTCGGCGGCTGGGAGTGCGTCGATGGCCGGCGCGTGATGTCCGGCCGCGTCTATCGATCCGCCGCCCTGCACGACGCCTCGGAGACCGATCGCGCCTTTCTGGCCGGGCTCGGCATCCGCACGATCTACGATCTGCGCTCGGTGGCCGAATCCGAGGCGGAACCTGATCTGGTTCTCGACGGTGTGGCCGGAGTGCACCTCGACGTTCTGGCCGACGCCGAGACGGTGAGTGCTCCCGCCAACCTGGACAAGGTGCTTTCCGACCCGGAGACCGTGGCCGCGGCCAATGAGAAACTCGCCGACGGCAGCGGTGTCGAACACATGCTGGGGGCCTACCGGGAACTGGTGAACCTGCCCAGTGCCCTGCGCTCCTACCGGACCCTGTTCACCGGTCTCCTCGAAGGGTCGCCGGCGCTGTTCCACTGCACCGCCGGCAAGGACCGGACCGGCTGGGCCGCAGCATCATTCCTGACACTCCTCGGGGTGTCGCGGGACGCGGTCTACGAGGATTACCTGCTCACCAACGATATGTTCCTGCCGGCCATCGGGCATGTCTTCGATGGTTTCGAGGCCGCCGGTGGCGATCCCGACCTGCTGCGTCCACTGCTCGGGGTGCAGGCGGCCTACCTCGACGCCGCGTTCGCCGAACTGCAGGATCGGTTCGGGACCATCGAGAACTACTTCGCCGACGGTCTCGGGGTGGACGCTGCCGCTCAGCACGCGCTGCGTGAGCGCTACCTCGACGCCGACTGACCCGGCAACGGCGGCAGCCAAACCACGCGAATGTGCCGCGTAGGCGGACCGGCCGCAATAATATTCGCGATGTGACATCCTCATCCGGAGCCGGGTCGGTTCCGCGTCGCAGAGGCGCATCGTTGGTGCGTGCGTTCGTGAACTCGCCACTGTCGGGCCTCGCCCCGTGGATCGTGATGGCGTTGTTCAGTGGACCGGGCCGCTTCGAGGAGTCGGTGTCGGCCGCACTCGGTCTGGCGCTGCTGGTGATCTTCGCGAGTTGGCGTCTGGGCAACTCGATCAAGTTGCTGGAGTGGTTCGACGCCGTCTTCTTCGGCGTGATGTGCGTGATCGGTCTGATTGCCTCGTCGTCGGTGATCGACTGGCTGGAGCTGTGGGGCGGTGAACTCGTCAACATCGCCCTGGTGACGTTCGCGCTCATCTCGGTGGCGATCCGGCGTCCGTTCACCATCGAGTACGCCAAGGAGCAGACACCCGAGGAGTTCTGGGACTCACCGATCTTCGTCCGGACCAACTATGTGATCACCTGGGCGTGGGTGGCCGCATTCGGGGTGTCGGCGATCGCCGGTCTGATCGGCGACGCCGTCCTGGACACGTCCGACAACTTCTGGACGGGCTGGATCATCCAGATCGGCGCGACGGTGTTCGCCATCGCGTTCACCGAGTTCTACCCCGACTACGGCCCGCCGAAGGCGATGGCGAAGATGGGCCTCGCCACCGAACCGCCCGTCTCTGTGGCGAGGTTGTTCGACTGGCTGCCGGTCTTCGTCCTGGTCGTCGGGATCGCCGGGCTCGTCACCGATTCCATTTCCAGCGTCCTGGGGTGGATTCTGATCGTGGTGGGTGCGGTGGGGATCAAGCTGATGCGGGTGTTCTTCCCGGACGAACCGAAGCCCGGTGCCGGGGAGACCGATGCGTCGGCCGGCGGAGTGTCGGCGCAGCAGTGACCGCGTCGCACCGACCGGTCGCTTAGCACCGACCGCTTAGCACCGACCGCGGCCGCCCATGCTCAGCGAAAGACGATGCAGGTGGTCGTGCCGTGTGCGACGAGTTTGCCGTCGTGGGAGAACACTTTGCCTTCTGCGGTCGCGGTGCGTCCACCGGCATGGATCACGGTGCCGGTCGCGGTCAGCTCACCTGCGTCGGTCGCGACCGCCCGGATGTAATTGATCTTCAGTTCCAGCGTCGTGTAGCCGACGCCCGCGGGCAGCGTGGTGTGCACCGCGCACCCCATCACCGAATCGAGCAAGGTCGCGCAGATTCCGCCGTGCACCGTGCCGAGCGGGTTGGCGAAGTCGGGTTGCGGTGTCACCGTGAAGGTCACCGAGCCCTCGTCGATCTGCTTCGGGACCATCCCGAGGAGTCGTCCGATGCTGGGTCGCGCGTCCCGGTCGGGATCGGACTGCCACGCGCGGAGCAGGTCGAGTCCCGACATCGAGAGCGGATCGGTGGCCGTTGCGGCTTCCGGCGAAGTCTGCGAGGTGGTCGTCATGATTATGTATGGTTGCATAGAAGCGTCCGATTATGAAGGCCTGCATAGTCGAGGGAGTGTGAGCGATGACAACCGACTCGACGTCGGTGCCTGCTGAGGCATCGGCCGGCCGGGGGCCACGGGAACGGATGGTGGTGCACGCCGCCGATCTGATCGGCCGCGACGGGGTGGCCGCGACGTCGATCGGTGACGTCATCGCCGCCAGCTCGGCGCCGCGCGGTTCCATCTATCACCACTTCCCAGGTGGCAAGACGCAGCTGATGACCGAGGCGGTGCGTCACGCGGGCGATTTCATCTCGCATCGGATCAGCCGTGAGCGGTCGGCGACACCTGCTGCGGCCGTCGGCGAGATCGGCGACATCTGGCGGCGAATGCTGGTCACCACCGATTTTGAATTCGGGTGTCCGGTGCTGGCCGGCGGGCTGGCGCGCCGTTCGGAGCCCGAGGTCGCCGACGAGGCCGAGGAGATCTTCGGTCGCTGGACCCGGCAGATCGCCGCCCGGCTGGTGCACGAGGGTGTAGAGGCGGATCGGGCGGACTCCCTGGCGCAGTTGATCATCGCCGCCATCGAGGGGGCAGTCGGGCTCTGTCAGACCCAGCGCAGCGTCGAACCGCTGGATCGGGTGATCGACGAACTGGCCCGACTGTGCGACAGTGCGGCAGGGCGATAGTCCAGGCCCGACGTGACCGGGACCACTGTCATCGCGTAGGTTCTTTCCCCAATGGCACGAGGTGTCGTCGGATGGAGACGGCGATGCGCAGGTGATTCGGGGAGGGTGACGTCATGGCGCCGGTGTACCGGCAGATCCTGGGCTCGGACTTCGACCGCCTGCACCCCAACGTTGCGTGGCGCTACAGCATCGACTCGACGTCGGGTGTGGCGCAGGTGGCCACCGGGATCTATGAATCGGTGTATGTGACCTCCGCGCTCCCGCCGCCGTTCTTCTGGCACTACGCGAAACGTAATGCCCTGCCACCCAAGAGCAGTCGGATGGTGCCGTTCACGCAAGGTCACTACTGCTACGTCGACGAGTTGGAGCGTGAATGTCTCGCCGTGCTGCGTGCATTCCAGTACACCAACGGCACGCGGAACCTGAACTCGCTGCTGGTGTCCGGTCGGGGCGGCCTCGTCGACTATTTCGGTGATGGTCCCGAGTTGCTCTATCCCATCGAGCCGTCGGTCACCGCCGCGGGCGAGCTGCTGCTGGAGAGTGGTCCGATGCGGTGGCTCGGACGTGGCCCGAAGATCGGCATGAAGGGTATGTTCGCCACCCAGATGAAGTACATCGAAGGGTGGGACGAGTCGCGGCAACGGTTCCGGTGCGATGCGACGGTCCGCAACCCAGTGATCGGTGAGATCTTGCATTTCCGCGGCTGGTTCACTGCGACCGACCAGGCATGCACCCTGCGTGACATCCCGGACGAGGCATGGCCCCTCAATCTCGTCGACCGCGAGACCTGACCGGAAACACCGGTGTATCGGGTTCGTCCTCTCCCGCTGATTGCGGAGGGTAGGTTCTCTGCCATGGCTGTCTCCGCGAAAACCGAATTCGATGTAGCCGCGCCCCCGTCCGTCGTGATGGAGGTCCTCATGGACATAGAGTCCCTGCCCGACTGGTCGGGTCCGCACCGGGAAGCCGAGATCCTCAGCGAGCACGACGACGGGTCGCCGCACGAGGTGCGGGTCGTGGTGACGGCCGCGGGGATTTCCGACGAGCAGACCCTCAAGTACAGCTGGACCGAACAGAGCTGCACGTGGGATCTGGTCGAGGCCAATCAGCTCAGCGAACAGCACGGCGTCTACGTCATCACCGAGACCGAAGAAGGCTCGCACATCGAGTTCACCCTCGACGTCGAGTTGAAGATCAAACTGCCCGGGATGATCGTCAAACGGGCCCAGAAGATGGCCGTCGACACCGCACGCAAAGGACTCACGGCCGAGGTCGAACGGCGCTCTTCGGACTAATCGGGCGGTGGGCGCCGTACCGGCGACTCGCAGTCGACCCCGGGCGTACGAGCCGCCGCCGGATGGGTACTCTTTCCCCACGTGCCGGGTCGGTGCGTTCGGGGCGATCGAGGAGTCGAATGCTAATGCGTATCAACAAACTTCGGATTCGTGCGGCGGCCGTCGTGCTCGGCGGCGGAGTGCTGGCGGCGATGGCGGCATTCGGCGGCGGGACGGCCGACGCAGCGACCACGTGTTCGGCATCCAACGGTCACCAGATCGAGCGCACCGTCGGCCACGGCGGCTGCGGGGCGAAAGCCGGCCCCGGCAGCACCGCCTTCGCCGAGGACTCCAGCGATGCAGGCACTGCGGTGGCGGTTGCCGACAAGGGTGGCAATTCCACGGCCCGTAATCTGCAGCCCGGTTCCACCGCCCTCGCCGGCGCCTCGACCGGGGGCACCGCGTTCTCGGTGACCACCGGACCCAAGGCATTCTCGGTCGCCCAGGCACGTCAGGGTGGCACAACGGTTGCCATCGGGGGATGGGGCGGACAGGCAGTCGCCGGCCCCGACGGCACCATGTGCCAGGGCGGATTCGCGACGGCTTTCGACAGCACCACCGGCAAAGCCTGCCTGCGCTCGGGAACCATCGACCTGCGCAACTGACGTAGAGCAATGGTTCTGGTCGCAGCTACGGTTTCTGGCCGCAAGTACCCGCTCCAAGCCGGAACTTGCAGCTGCGGCCAGAACCTGCGGCGGTTTACCTTGTCGCCACGCGACGTTTGACGGCTGCGCATATCGTTGAGACGTGACCGAGACACACGATCCTGTACTGAGTACCTCGGCCGAGCCCGGCCCGGATTTCAGCGTGATGAACGGGCGAGAGGCGCTGCAGCGGCTCGTCGACCTGCGCGACACCACGCAGTTCACGGTCAACGACGACGATGATGACGACCCCGTCCTGTTGACGCTGCCCGAACGCAATGTCGTCGACACCTGGCGGCAGGACTATCCGTACGACGAACGGATGAGTCGGCGTGAGTACGAGGTGACCAAACGTCGCCTGCAGATCGAGCTGTTGAAGCTGCAGAAGTGGTCCAAGCAGACCGGGCAGCGGCACCTGCTGGTGTTCGAAGGCCGCGACGCCGCCGGTAAGGGCGGCACCATCAAACGGTTCAACGAGCACCTCAACCCACGCGGTGCACGCACGATCGCACTGGAGAAGCCCAGCGAACGTGAGGCCACCGAATGGTACTTTCAGCGGTACGTGCAGCATCTCCCCGCAGCCGGTGAGATGGTGTTCTTCGACCGTTCCTGGTACAACCGCGCCGGCGTCGAGCGGGTGATGGGTTTCTGCACCCAGGAGCAGTACACCCAGTTCATGCACCAGGTGCCCGCATTCGAGCGGATGCTGGTCGACGACGGCATCAACCTGGTGAAATTCTGGTTCTCGGTGACCCCGCTCGAGCAGCGCACCCGCTTCGCGATCCGCCAGATCGATCCGGTGAGGCAGTGGAAACTCTCACCGATGGACCTTGCGTCGCTGGACAAATGGGAGGCGTACACCGCCGCCAAGGAGGCGATGTTCGCGGCCACCGACACCGACCACGCGCCCTGGACCGTGGTCAAGAGCAACGACAAGAAGCGGGCCCGGATCAACGCGATGCGTCACGTGCTGAGCCTGTTCGAGTACGAGGGCAAGAACACCGAACTCGTCGGCGCCCCAGACCCGTTGCTGGTCGGACGCGCCCGCGACCTGGTCGGGGAGTAGGCGTCACCGGTCGTCGGCGACGGCGTCGGTAGCCTCGTGGGCGTGCGGACTTTCCTCAGTGGGTTGTTGACCGTGGTGGCGATGGTGGCGATCGTCGTCGCCTTCCCGTCGCTGTGGGTCAAGGAGCGACTCGTCGATTCCGAGGGCTTCGTGGCGACCATCACGCCGATGGCGCAGAACGAGCAGGTACAGGACTACCTGGCGGGTCAGATCGCCGACAGTGTCGCCGAGGAGGTCGGCATCGCGGCGACGGCCCCGGTCGTGGAGCCGGCGGCCCGCGCCTACACGCACAGCGACGCGTTCGAGGCCGATTTCGTCGACGTGGTGTCCCAGCAGCATGCGTGGTTGTTCGATGAGCCGCCGGCCGGATCGGACACCACGACGATGCAGCTCGACATCACCGACATGGTCAACCGGGTGATCGCGCAGACCGGCGTGGACGCGCGCGTCTCCGGCCCGATCCTGGTGCCGCTGAGCGGTAGTGGCGGTGCGGGATTGGAGGCGGGTCGCTATCACGAGGTCGGCCGGCAGATCACCGCGATGGCCTACGCGTCCTTGGCGGTGGCGATCGCCGCCGGAGTGCTCGCGTTGCTCTTCGCTCGGCGCCGGTCGGTCGTGCTGGCCTGGCTGGGTGTCGCCGTCGTGGTCTCGGCGGTGTTCGCCTGGGCGGTGGCGTTGTTCTTCTCCGATCGCGCCAAGGCCGAGGTCGAGGCCGCCGAAGAAGGCGGCCGCGAGGTGTCCGCGGTGATCATCGACGGCGCCGCATCCGACCTGCAGGACCTGGCGCTGGTCGTCGGGGGCATCGGTGTCGGGGTGGTCATCCTCGGCGTCATCGGGCGGCTCGCGAGCGGTCGCCGCTGACCGCCCGGCCCGATCACCCGTCGCCGAGCGCCCGCCACAAGAACTCGTAGGCCAACGCCGACTTGAATGCCGCCTGCTTGTTGTCGGCGGCGCCACCGTGTCCGCCCTCGATGTTCTCGTAGTAGGCGACGGCGTGCCCGAGTTCCTCCAACCGCGCCACCAGTTTTCGGGCGTGGCCGGGGTGGACCCGGTCGTCACGGGTCGAGGTGGTGACCAACAACTGCGGGTACTCGGCGTCGGCCCGGAGATTCTGATACGGCGAGAACGGTTCCATGAACGCCCACTGCTCGGGATCGTCGGGGTCGCCGTACTCGGCCACCCACGACGCCCCGGCCAGCAGCAGATGGAACCGCCGCATGTCGATCAACGGGACCTGGCACACCAACGCGCCGAACAGGTCCGGATAGCGGGTCAGCATGACGCCCATGAGCAGTCCACCGTTGGAACCGCCTTGCGCACCCAACTGCCGCGGGGTGGTGAGTCCTTCGGCGACCAAAGCCTTGGCCACGCTCGAGAAATCCTCGTACACCTTGTGCCGTCCGGCCTTCTGCGCCTGGGTGTGCCACGACGGGCCGTACTCGCCGCCGCCGCGGATGTTGGCAATGACGTAGATGCCGCCACGGGCCACCCAGCCGCGCCCAGCGATCGCCATGTAGCCGGGGGTCAGCGAATTCTCGAAGCCGCCGTAGCCGTACAGCAGTGTCGGCCCCGACGTCACGTCGGATCGGCGCACCACGAAGTAGGGGACGGTGGTGCCGTCATCGGACGTGGCGAAGCGTTGTTCGGCCACCACGTCGGCGGAGTCGAAGAACGCCGGCGACTGCTTGATGACCTCGGCGGCGGCCCCCGACTGCCCGTAGAGCAAGCTCGGCGGCGTGGTGAACGAACTCGCCGACCAGAAGATCTCGTCGCTCTCGTCGGGGTCGGTGTCGAGCACGGAGATCGTCGCCAACTCGGGCAGACCCGGGGTCTCGATCGGTGCCCAGTCACCCAACGACAACGTCGTGATCTCGGTCTGCACGTCGCGCAGGGTGGTCAGGATCAGATGGGACCGCGTGAAGGAGTAGTCGGCGAGACTGGTGTGGGCGTCGGGGGTGAACAGCACGGTCGCCGTCCGGCCCCCGTCGAGGTACTCCGCGTAGTCGAACACCAGCAGGCTGCCCGGCGCGAAGGTCTGCTCTCCGAGGACCCACTCCGATCGCGGCATCACCAGCAGCCAGTCCAGTCGCACCGCCGAATGCGCGTCGGTGGGGACGTCGATGGCGATGGCCTCCCCGTCGCGTAGTTCGTAGCGCAGCGAGTTGAAGAAGTCGGTGGCGCGACTGGCGAAATGCCGTTCGTAACCGGGGGTGCTGTCGTATCCGGCGCCGGCCGACACGTCGTCGACCAGACCGGCGAACACCTCGACAGCGTCGGAAAGCGGCGTGCCCCGGGTCCACTGCTTGGTGATCCGCGGATACCCCGACGTGGTGAGCGACGATGACCCGTCCGGCTGCGGGCCGAAATCGGTTCCCACGTAGACGGTGTCGCGATCGATCCACCCGATGCTCGACTTGTTCTCGGGCAGCACGAAACCGTCGGTGACCCACGACCTGGTGTCGATGTCGAACTCGCGGATCACGGTGGCGTCGGCGCCACCCCGCGACAACGACACCAGCGCGTGCCGGTAGTCGGGCCGCAGCACGGTGGCTCCTGCCCACACCCAGTTCTCGTCTTCGGCGGCGGCCAGCGCGTCGACGTCGATGAGCACATCCCATAGAGGTGCGTCGGAGCGATAGGAGTCCAGCGTCGTACGGCGCCACAGCCCCTTGGGGTTGGTCGCATCGCGCCAGAAGTTGTACAGGTACTCCCCCCGACGACGGACGTACGGGATGCGGTCGTCGGTGTCGAGCACCTCGAGGGCCTCGGCCTCCAGCGCGGCGAACCGGTCGCCGGACCCGAGGTCGTCAACGGTCGGCTGGTTGTGCGCCCGGACCCAGTCGAGTGCGCGGTCACCGGTGACGTCCTCGAGCCAGAGGAACGGGTCGTCGCCCTGCGCAGCGGCGGCGGTCGGTTCGGGGCCTGCGTTATCGCTCACCCGGCCAACCTAGCGCGAGTGCCGGAGTGGCGTCGTCGGGGTTATCGGCCGAACCCAAGCGCATGTGTCCGGAATGTCCGCGTCGACGTCGCGATGTCGTAGCCTGATGGGCGGGTCGGACAGCGTCATGCCCGCCGTGGCATGCAGAACAGGAAGCAGGTGCCCGTGGTGGTCGACCTTGCCCGATCGCTCATGCGTCGACGCCCGGTCGGGGTGGTGACCTCGGCTCTCGTCGTCGCGGCCCTGGTGGCGGCCTGCGACACCGGCAGCAGCAGCGACGGCGCAGCATCGTCGACGCCGCCTGCGTCCTCGAGTTCGGAAGCTCTCGCGAATCCGGCCGCCGAGGTGGCGCTGGCGTTGCCGGACAATGCGGTGGGTAGCGCCGTGGATCAGCTCGACGGTCTGGTCGAATCGCTGATGGAGTCCACCGAGATCCCCGGGATGGCGGTCGCGGTGGTGCACGGCGGAGACACCGTCTATGCCAAGGGCTTCGGGGTCACCGAGGTCGGCACCGACGGTGCGGTGGACGCCGACACCGTCTTTCCCCTCGCATCGATGTCCAAACCCATCGGGTCGACGGTGATCGCCAAGCTGGTCACCGACGACGTGATCAGCTGGGACACCCCGGTGGTGACCAATCTGCCCGGCTTCGCGCTGGCCGACCCGTGGGTCACCGACAACGTCACCATCGCCGACATGTACACACATCGTTCCGGGTTGCCCGAACATGCCGGCGACAAGCTCGAGGACATGGGTTACGACCGCCAACAGGTCCTGGACCGGCTGCGCTACATCCCGCTCGATCCGTTCCGGATCACCTACCACTACACCAACTTCGGTCTCACCGCCGCTGCTGAGTCGGCGGCGCGTAAAGCCGACTCGGATTGGGCGACGTTGTCGGAGAACTCGATCTACGAGCCCCTCGGGATGACGCACACCAGTTCACGGTTCAGCGATTTCGAAGGTGAACAAAACCGGGTGGTCGGCCACGTCAAGGTCGACGACGAATGGGTCACGACGCCCGCCCAGCGCGACCCCGATGCGCAATCGCCGGCCGGCGGTGTGTCGTCGTCGGTGAACGATCTGTCGCACTGGATGCGGATGCTGCTCGCCGACGGTGAGTACGACGGCACGCAGGTCGTCGCCGCCGACGCGCTGCTGCCCGCCGTGACCCCGCAGATCGCGTCGTCACCGGCAAAGACCCCCGACGAGCGTGCCGGCTTCTACGGGCACGGATTCAACGTCGGCGTCACCGAGGCCGGTCGCACCCAGTTCAGCCATTCCGGCGCGTTCGCGATGGGCGCGGGTACCACCTTCTTGGCGATTCCCTCCGCAGACGTCGCCATCGTCGCACTCTCCAATGCGGCACCGATCGGCGCGGTGGAGGCGCTGACCGGTGAATTCGCCGACCTCGTGCAGTTCGGTGAGATCCGCAACGACTGGCGCGACCTCTACGGACAGGCATTCGCACCGTATTCCGCGCCGACCGGTGACCTCGTCGGTGCTGAACAACCGCAGAACCCGGCGCCGGCGCAACCGCCGTCGACCTACGTCGGCACTTACCGCAACGACGTCTATGGTCCGGCCGAGATCCGCGACGAGGATGGGAAGCTGGTCCTCGCGATGGGGCCCGATGGCATCACCACCCACGAACTGCGCCACTGGGATGGCAACACCTACACATTCACGCTGCGCAACGAGAACGCCGAACTCGGGTCGATCTCGAAGGTGTCCTTCGAACCGGAGGCGTCGCGGATGGTGATCGAGTACTACGACGACGACAGCAGCGATGGAGTATTCACCAAGGCCGAGTAGCGTGCCGACGCTGCGTGGGTGTCACACCGCGGCGAGTGGATCGGGGACTTCGCCTTCCCGGATCGGGCAGCGGGTGCGCGAGTAGATCGTCGGCATGCACAGATTGCAGTGCACGCAGCGTGACGTGACCGTCGGGTCGCCCTGGATGCGCAACGGCAGATCGGGCTCGCGCAGCAGTGCACGACCCATCGCGACGAAGTCGAAGCCGGCGTCCAATGCGGTCTGCATCGACGCCCGGTCGGTGACGCCTCCGAGCAGGATCAGCGGCATCCGCACGGCTGCGCGTAGTTGCCGGGCCAGCGGCAACAGGTAGGTGTCGTGATAGTCGTAGTGCTTCAGGAAGAACGGGGCGGCCACCTTCAGTCCGGCACGCATGCTGCCGTGAAAGGCGTTGGCGAACTCTGCTCTCGGCGGATCGCCGTGAAACAGATACATCGGGTTGAGCAGGGAACTGCCGGCGGTCGGTTCGATGGCGTCGAGGTGGCCGTCGGACTCCAGCAGCTGCGCCACCGCGCAGGCGTCGTCGATGCCGAAACCGAGTCGGCCGGCGCCGTCGTACATGTTCAGCTTCGCCCATACCGCTGCCTCGTCGCCGACCTCGTCGCGGACCCCGGCTATCACCTCGCGGGCGAATCTGGCCCGGTTGACCAGGGTGCCGCCGTATTCGTCGCGCCGCCGGTTGAGCAGTGGCGACAGGAAACAACTGATCAGATAGTTGTGGCCGCAATGGATCTCGAGTCCGTCGAAACCGCAGTCCACCGCGATGCGCGCGGCCCGCCGAAACGTCGTCACCATCTCGGTGAGGTCATCACGGTCGAGTCTGCGGGTCACCGACATCCCCATCGGTGCGGGAATGCGAGACGGGCCCAACGCCTTACGGCGGTTGGACACGGAATTGGCCACCGGACCGGCATGCCCGAGTTGAGCCGCAGCCAACGCGCCTTCGGCGTGGATGGCATCGGTCAGGTGGCGCAGCCCGGGCATCGCCTCATCGCGCAACCAGATCTGATGCCGATCGGTTCGTCCCTCCGGTGCGACCGCGCAGTAGGCGACGGTGCTCATGGCGACGCCACCGGCTGCCACCTCGCGGTGGAATTCGATCAGGTCGTCGGTGACGAGCGCGTCGGGGGTGGCGCCCTCGAACGTCGCGCATTTGATGAGGCGGTTACGCAGGGTCCGCGGCCCGAGCCGAGCCGGACTGAAGGGATCGAGCGTACTCATCAGGACTCCTCGGGTGCCGGGCTGGTACGGGCGGGTGTTGACAGGCCGGCGACCACGAAGTCGCGCAGCGCGGCGGTGGCGGCCGACGACAGCGGTGCATCGCCGGCGAACTGCTCCAGGATCAGACCGAAGGCCAGGCCCCACCGGCGGCGCGCATCGCCGACGTCGACACCGTCGACGATCTGTGCAAGCACCTGCGACCACCGGTCGAGTCGAAACCACGGCCGCGTCCACTCCGCGTCGGGGTGGGCCGCGACGAACCGGGCCAACAGGCGCAGGTGCAGGTGACCGACCGGCTCGGAACCGATGGTGGTGAACGGCTCCAGGATCAGGTCGACGAGGTCGTCGACCTGCGCGGAGGCAGGGTCGAACCGGTCGAGCAGCTCGGCCCATCGCGGCGCCATCCGGTCCTCGAGGAGTGCCACCACCAGCGCATCCTTGGAACCGAAGTGATAGTGCACGGCAGCGGGGTTGGCGCCGGCCGCCGCGCAGATCGCGCGGACCGATACCTGCTCGTACCCGTCGGTGAGCAGGAGGGATTCGGCAGCTGTCAGCAGGGCTGTGCGGGTCGTGGCGCTGCGGGTCGATGCGGGCATGGCTCGATGCAAGCACAGTTCCATCAATGATTCAATCAGTGTTGGAAATCGGTGGCGCAGCGTATGGCCAGGTGTGGCGCGGGGCGTCTTCGGTGGCGCAGATGGTGTTGGGTGGCGTGGGCTGTCGACGACGCTCCCCGGTCCGAGCGGACCTGCGTGATCCACTCCGACCCGCGCGAGCTGGTGAAGTTACCGGTGAGTACGGGGACACGCTGCGGTCCCGACAGTGCCCGACGTAGGCTGGCAGGCGTGGCTGAACATTTTCAAACAGTTGTACTAGGTGCAGGTCCTGGTGGGTACGTGGCCGCGATCCGGTCCGCCCAGCTGGGCATGAAAACCGCCGTCATCGAAGAGAAGTACTGGGGCGGCGTCTGTCTCAACGTTGGATGTATCCCATCCAAGGCGCTGCTGCGCAACGCCGAGCTGGCTCACATCTTCAACCATCAGGCGAAGACCTTCGGCATGTCCGGCGACGTCTCGTTCGACTTCGGTGCGGCATTCGACCGCAGCCGCAAGGTGTCGGAAGGGATCGTCAAGGGCGTCCACTTCCTGATGAAGAAGAACAAGATCACCGAGATCGACGGCTACGGAAAGTTCACCGACGCCAAGACCATCATGGTGGGCGATCGTGAGATCACCTTCGACAACGTCATCATCAACACCGGCTCGACCGTGAAGCTGCTGCCCGGTGTCGAGCTGAGCGACAACGTGGTCACCTACGAGGATCAGATCCTCACCCGTGAGTTGCCGTCCTCGATCGTCATCGTCGGCGCCGGCGCCATCGGCATGGAGTTCGGCTACGTGCTCGCGAACTACGGCGTCGACGTCACCATCGTCGAGTTCCTCGACCGCGTGCTGCCCAACGAGGACGCCGACGCATCCAAGGCCATCGCCAAGGAGTACAAGAAGCTCGGCGTGAAGGTGCTGACCTCCACCAAGGTGCAGTCGGTCAAGGACGATGGCGACAGCGTCACCGTCAGCTACAAGGATGCCAAGGACAACGACGGCGAGATCACCGTCGACAAGGTCCTCATGTCCGTCGGGTTCGCCCCACGAGTGGAGGGTTTCGGCCTGGAGAACACCGGCGTGAAGCTCACCGACCGCGGCGCCATCGACATCGACGACTTCATGCGCACCAACGTCGACGGTATCTACGCCATCGGCGACGTCACCGCCAAGCTGATGCTAGCTCACGTGGCCGAGGCGCAGGGCGTGGTGGCCGCCGAGGCGATGGCCGGCGCGGAGACCATGACGCTCGGTGATTACCGCTTCATGCCCCGCGCCACCTTCTGCCAGCCGCAGGTCGCGTCGTTCGGACTCACCGAGGCGCAGGCCAGGGACGAGGGCTACAACGTGAAGGCCACCACCTTCCCGTTCAGTGCCAATGGCAAGGCGCAGGGCCTCGGCGAGACCGCCGGCTTCGCCAAGCTGCTCACCAACGCCGACACCGACGAGCTGCTCGGCGGACACCTGGTGGGTGACAACGTCTCCGAGATGCTCCCCGAGATGACCCTGGCGCACAAGTGGGACCTCACGGCCAAGGAACTGGCACGCAACGTGCACACGCATCCGACGCTGAGTGAGGCGATGCAGGAGACGTTCCACGGCGCGTTGGGGCACATGATCAACCTGTAGGTGGTTTCGGGCCCCCTTCTCCATGTCGAGAGAACCCGGATTCCTGCCGAGGGAACCCAGATTTACATTGAGAGCATCTGATTCGCGATGCGGGCCGGGTTCTCTCGACGACAATCGGGGTTCCCTCGACCGCCGCGGCGGGAGGGACGAGAGGTTCGTGTAGCAGCAAGATTGTGCCGTGCGGGGGAAGAATCGGTGCCAGCTCTGACCTGCACGACACGGCTGGAGTCGGCCATGTGGTGGACGTAGGCGGCCCTGTCGAGCTCAAACAACTTGTGGCACGGGGTTTTTGGTGCGTCACCAGATTGTGGCAGGGGTTGACGCGCGGCAAACGGGTACCTCAATCCCGTGACATCGGTGACATAAAGCATCTCATCCGGCGGCGTGTTCCGTTAATTTCAGATCATGAACACGGGTGAATTGGCCGGTTCTGGCGCGACGGCATCCGCAGTGCCGTCCGCCGCAACCGGTTTGTCGGAAAAGCAAGTTCGGCATTGGCGAGACCGCATGGGGGTCGGCGATGATCCGACAAGATTCGCACGTGCGTCCCATATCGACCAAGCCGTATCGACCGACGGCAACCAGACCCCGGCGCTCGTCGACGTGATCGGTCGGCCCGACCCCGACGACTACGCCGAGATCGTGTACTCCCGTCAACTCTCGGTGCTGGGCGTGTTCGCCGCGCTCCGGACACCGGCAACCGCGGAGCGCACCCCCTCGTTGATCCGGCGCGCTCCCGAACGCGCGATACTGGTGTGCTCGCAACTGTCCGCCGGTGGCGGCCACCTCGACCTTGACGGTCGGCGCCACGAGTTTCAACACCCATCCGACCTGCTGGTTCTCGACTACAGCACGCCATTTCGGCTGTCCACCGACGCCGTCACCGATCCAGTCGGCATCTGGGTTCCCGCCGAGGTCCTCGGTCGTGACGGCGACTGCATACAACATGAAATCGAGTCGGTGCAATCCTCGCCGCTGGCGCGGGCAACCGGCGCGTTCATCGTCACGCTGGCCGTCACCGCCGCCGTCCGCGGGGCCGACATCGACACCGAAACGGAACTCGCCGCAGTCGACCTCGTCCGTGACCTGCTCGGTGCAGCCGGGGGCACGCCGCCCCGGTCGACCGGAAACGGAGTCATTGTGCGCGAGGCCGCTCGGGCGCTGATCCGCCGCAATTTCCGCGACCCAGACTACTCACCCGACCACATCGCGACGGCCCTGTACATGAGTCGACGCAATCTGTACCGGCGGTTGGCCGAAGCGGGGAGCTCACCGGCCGCCCTCATTGCCGAGCAGCGGTTGGAGCGCGCGCGTCACCTCCTCGGCAGCACTCGGGCGCCCATGATCGACCACGTTGCCAAGTCCGCAGGTTTCAGCTCTCCGGCCACCCTACGGCGACACTTCAGGGCGAAGTATGGGGTATCGCCTGAGCGGTACCGGCGCGACCACCGACTCGACGACGCGGCCGCTTCCGCCGGCGACGGGTCATGAGACGGGCCTCCTACTCGCGTCACGGCATCGACCACGACACGCTGACGAGATGGCGCAAATCCGTGGGCGTCGACGACGAGCACGGTCCCGACGCGGCGACCGCGATGGAACTACGCGGCCGAACCGGTCTAGCCGCCTACGGCGCGGCCTTCTCCAGGGTCATCGTCGATGATCCCGACGCGTTTCACGCGGTCATCTACCACCGCCCGTTGTCGATCCTGTCGGCGCACTGCGAGCTGTCGACCCCGCGCACGACCGAACGATCCGACGACATCATTCGTGCCCAACCGGCGCCCATCGTCATGGTCGGCTCCCATCGGCTCGACGGCCGGCTACGCGTCACGCAGTCCGGTGTGCAACGCCAGTACGGCGAAGGGCAACTCGTGGTGATGAGCATCGAGCACGCCTTCGTCGACGAGTGCCCCAGCGTCTGTGACACCACGCTGTTGCTGGTACCGAGTGACATGCTCACCCACGAACTCTTCGATGCGGCCACGTCGTTCCTGCCGGCGGTCGCCGACTCACCCCTCGGTCGGGCGACGGCGACGTTCATCCGCCGGTTCGTCTGCGATGCCGCAGTAAGGGGACTTCCAGTCACGGCTGCCGACGAACTCGCCGTGATCGATCTGATCCGATCGGCGATCGGTCACCACGCGCACGATTCTCACCGCATGGAGAACAACGCCCTGTTCGTCATCGAGGCGGTACGCGAACTGATCGACGAGCGCTTCAGCGATCCCCACTTCACCGCGGACTCCATCGCCGAGGTGCTCCAACTCAGCCGTCGTCACCTGTATCGCCATCTCGAGAGCATCGGCGAGACGCCGGCGGCGATGATCAGCGCGCGGCGACTGCGGTATGCCCGTGAGCTGCTTGCCGTCGACGAGCAGCTCGGGCTGGACGAGGTGGCGTCGCGTTCCGGTTTCTCCTCGACAGCCACCCTGCGCAACCGCTTCCGGGCAGAGTTCGGGATGACGCCGGGCGCCTTTCGCGGTGCGATGCGACGAGGGGTCGCCGGCCGCGGATGACCGCCCGACCACCGCGGCGCGCGGTCGGTACCGTCGATGTGTGGCCACCACTATGCGCACCCGCGACTGGGTCCCGCCGTGGCCGCTCGACATCCGTGCCACCGTCGGACTGCATCGGCGGGGAAGTGGTGATCCATCATTCGTCTACGGCCGGGACGGCTCCGTGTGGCGGGCGGTCCACACCCCCGACGGACCGGGCACGCTGACGTTTCGGTCAGACGGCACCACCATCAGCGGTCGGGCCTGGGGCCCCGGCGCACAATGGTTGCTCGAACAGATGCCCGACTTTTTGGGCGCGCGCGACGACCCCGACGCGCTGGTGCCCCGTGACGACGTCGTGCGGGAACTGGTCCGGCGTGCTGAAGGGCTGCGGATCGGCCGGACCGATCGGGTCTGGGCGGCGCTGGTGCCGGCAATACTCGAGCAGAAGGTGGTGGGGGCGGAGGCCTTTCGGGCGTGGCGATATCTGGTTCGGCGCTATGGCGAACGGGCGCCGGGACCGGTGCCCGACACCATGCGAGTGCCCCCACCGCAGTCCGAGTGGGCGCGTATCCCGAACTGGGAGTGGCATCGCAGTGGGATCGAACCCGTACGGATGCGCACCATTCGGGGAGCGACCGCGCTGGACGTGGAACGCCACCATGACCGCCTGACGCTGCTCCGGGGGGTCGGCCGCTGGACCGAGGCCGAGACGCGCATCCGGGCCGTCGGCGACCCGGATGTCGTGAACGTCGGCGACTATCACATCCCGAAGCTGGTGGGTCTTACTCTGGCCGGTGTATCGGTCGACGATGACGGAATGCTGGAACTTCTCGAACCCTATGCAGGACAACGGCAACGGATCATCCGGATGGTGGAGCGACACGGGGTGCGACCGGAGCGGCGCGGCGCGCGGATGACGGTGCGTGACTACCGTGAGTTCTGACCGAGTCGTGCCGGGCGCATCGGAGCAGGGGGTCAGCCGGGCTTGACGGCGAGAACGTACTGCCCCTGTCCGGTGATGGTCTGCTCGACGTGGTCGGCGCCCGCGGTGTGCAACCGGTCGACAATCTCATGTTTTCCGAAGATGCGATACCCGGACATCTCGGTGAGGGGACGCACTCCCGGCAGTGTGGTCAGTTCAGTGGCGACCGACGTGAAGATCACCACCTCACCGCCGGGTCGGGTGACCCGGACGAGTTCATCGATCACCGGGAGCGGGTCGGGGATGAGATACAGCGCGGCCAGACAGGTGACGGTGTCGAAGGTGTTGTCGGCGAAGGGGGTTGCGTGGGCATCGGCGCGAATGTAGCTGGCCCGACCGGTGGCGTTGGTGCGCGCAGCCTGGGTCAGCATGCTGGGCGAGAAGTCGATGCCGATGCAGCGGCCGTCGCCGCGCAGGCCGTCGGCCAGCTTGCGGGTGTAATTGCCCGGGCCGCAGGCGACATCGAGAATGAGACGTTCGCCGGGGCGTGACAGGTAGGCGGTCAGGGCCTTGTCGAAGTCGGCAGTGCCGGAACCACCGAGACTGAACAGTCGGGTGAAGGTGGGACGCCAGAGTCGCTCGTAGACTTGCGAGAACAAGCGGTTATGCATCAATTGCTGCGCGATCGAACTCATGTAGCCCCCCGGCTGTCGTGGTGATCAGACTCTGGTGTCTCGCTGCACGCGCAATGTCCCGATCGTGGTGGCCAACATGTCGTACTGCCCGACGAGCAGGACAAACGCGACGAGCTTCGCCTCGTCGAGGTGTCGGCGCAGCGCCGCCCATGTCGGATCGGAGATGTCCTTGTCCGTCACCAACTCGTCGGTCGCGCGGAGCAACGCCCGTTCCCGGTCACCCCATCCTTCGTCGGGCCCGGCCAGGATGCGGTCGAACTCGTCGGATGAGATGCCGGCGCGCGCGCCGAGTCGCCGATGATGGTCGAGTTCGTAGTCACAGCGGCGGAGATGTGCGACGCGGATGATGATCATCTCGGAGTCCTTGCGCGACAACGCCCCGAACGGCATCAGTCGTGCGCCGAAGTGCAGCCAGCCGCGGAACAGCCCCTTGGCGCGGCCGAGGGTGGAGAAGATGCGTGCCTCGTCGACCCCGATCACCCGGGCCGCGCCGCGCGCGAACACCCAGTTGATCGGACCGAGGTCGCCGAAGCTGCCGGGAGCGACGCGAGGAGTGCTCATGGGGCCACGGTAGACTACCGAAACTATGACGAGCACCACACAGCGGACGTTTTCCAGTGTCGACGAACTCAAGGCTGCGATCGGGGAGGACCTCGGTTCCGGTGAGTGGATGACCATCGAGCAGGAGCGCGTCAACGCGTTCGCCGACGCCACCGGCGACCACCAGTGGATTCACGTCGACCCCGAACGCGCGAAGGACGGACCGTTCGGCGCGCCGATCGCCCACGGCTACCTCACGCTGTCGCTGCTGCCGGTGCTGGCCGGCGGCATCTTCACCGTCAAAGGGCCCAAGCTGGTCATCAATTACGGCCAGAACAAGGTGCGCTTCCCCAACCCGGTCAAGGTGGGTTCGCGCATCCGGTCGAACGCGATCATCAAGTCCGTCGAGGAGACCCCCGCCGGGGTGAACATGGTGGTCACCAACACCATCGAGATCGAGGGCGAGGCTAAGCCGGCCTGTGTCTCGGAAAGTGTGCGGGTGCTGGTCTACTGATCGACCGAAGTAGTGCGGTCGGTCAGCGGAGCGGGCAGCTGCTCGTCGGGGCGCGCCCGGCCAGCCGGGCCTCGATCCAGTTCATCGCGTCGTCGAATGCGGTGAACACCGTGGTCATGTGCTCACCGGGGTACTCGCGATACGTCGCGTTGACCCCCAGCCGGCATTGTTCGGCGAAGAGTGAACGGGCCTGGCTCGCCGGGATCCACCATTCTTGCGCGCCGTGGTAGATGAACACCGGCATCGCCGCCTTCATGTCCTTCATCGACGTGATGTCGAAGATCTCCTGCGCTACCGGCGAACCGAAGGGGTCCGGCACGTTGGACAACGCCTGGGTGGGCACGAACGAGAAGCCCATATAACCCATCGTCCCGGTGCACAAATTCTTGAAGAAGTCATTGGTGGCCAGCCAGCGCGCGACATTGTTAGCCATCGGCAGCAATTCCGGCCGTTCGCGTGTGATGCCGAGGATCGCGGCGTGGAAGACGCCGGTGGCGAGGTTGGCGTTCATCGCCGCGGCAAGCTCGCGATAGTCGGCGGGCACACCACCGATCGCGGCCCCGACGAAACGCGCGGCAACCTCTGGCGCATACGACTTCGCCAGCTTCGCAGTGGCATTCGTGGCGATCGCGCCACCGGAGTAGCCGAGCATCGCCAGCGGTCCACGTGCAAAATTCTTCGCGTCGTAGCTTTCGGCGGCCCGGATCGCGTCGAGAATGACGTGTGCGGCGACATACGGCTCGGCGTAGGCCATGCGCGCGCCGGTGTGATCGGGGACGATCACCGCGTAGCCCTTTTTCAGGGACTCCTGGGTGGTCGGCGGGTCGAGATCGGTGTCGTTGGTGTCGCCGCTCTTGCCGTGCGACAGCGTGTAGCCGGTAGTGCAGCGGGTGCCGAGCGCGACGATCGGCGGGTTGTTGACCATCACCGGCCGAGCACCCCGACCCGTCCACGGGGTCGGCGGCACGAACAACGTGGCGGTCGCGAACAGCGGACGATCCTGCGCGTCGCGGGTGGCGAACTTGATCTGCCGTGCATACCCGACCTGCACCTCCAGGAGCGGCGCAGCGACCGGGGCGACGTCTCGGGACTGAATGATCTCGCCCGGTGCGCGGCGGTCCAGGTCGGCCGGCCAGGTGTCGAAGAAGGCGTCGCCAGTGGGCGTCGGCATGATGGCTTCGCGCAGTTCCTGCAGGTCCTGGGTG
Organism: Gordonia aquimaris; assembly: GCF_026262595.1. Taxonomy (NCBI): domain Bacteria; kingdom Bacillati; phylum Actinomycetota; class Actinomycetes; order Mycobacteriales; family Gordoniaceae; genus Gordonia; species Gordonia aquimaris. Next base: position 124,390 of record NZ_JAPKFM010000003.1, read on the forward strand.
GCGCCGGGGGTCACCGAGCGCGCCGGGATCGAGTCCAGTCGTGGCACGTCGGGCGCGGGGACCATCGAGTCGATCCGGTTGGGGAACTGGTCGGGAAACGGCATCAGATTGGCCGGTGCGGGCGCCGCGGACCCACTGCCCGCAACCAGGGCGACTGCGGCCACCGTGACCGCCACTGCACAACGGACCGACGACTTGATTGAACCCGACCACCGCGTGGACATCGCCCACCTCTCACTGCGCGAACGACGACACCGTGCGATGCTCGCGCTTCGGACCACGTCGTCTTTTCGCTATTGCTAACAATCCTTAAAGGATTCTAAGTGGGATGACTGACTTTCGCGGAGCCGGGATCCTTCGATCGACCCGATTCGTCCGAATTGACTACACCTCGGGGCCGGCGCTCGGCGCCCGTGTGGTCGAGTGTGGTGCAGGCATCCGGGCCGCTCGCACGGCGAGGGGCCGATGATCAAGGACATTCGTCGCCAGCGGGTAGGCCCTGTAGTCGGCGGTCGAGCCAGTTCAACGCCTCCGGATAGCCGATGACTGCGGCCGACAGGTGTTCGCCGAACACCTCGCGATAGGCGGCGTGGGCGCCGAGTCGGCATTGTTCGCGATACAGCGCCCGGGCGCCGGCCGCGGGAATCCACCACTCGTGCGTGCCGTGATAAATGTAGAGCGGCACGGCCGATCGTCGTCCGGGCATGGCGTTGATGCGATAGATGCGTTCGGCAACCGGGGAGTGGAATGGGTCCGGGTGGTTTGCGAGAAGCTGCATCGGCCAGAATGTCTGACCCGCCAGTGCGGTCGGGATGGTGCACAGATTCTTCAGCGGCGACGATGCCAGCCAACGGGCGAAATCGTTGGCCATGGTGAGTATTTCGGTGCGCTCGCGGGCGATACCGAAGGTCGCCGCGTGGAAGAAGCCCGTCGCGAGATTGGCGTTCATACTGCCTACGAGCATCCGGAAATCCGCCGGAACCCCACCGAGAGCGGCGCCGACCACCCGCGGCGCCAACTCGGGCGCATAGACGTCGAGCAGTCGTGCGGCACCACCGGTGGCGATCGCGCCCCCGGAGTAGCCGGTCATCACAATGCGTGGGGTACCGAACTGTCGGTGGTCCAGGGCGGCAATCGCCCGGATCGCATCGAGGATCACGTGACCGGCGACGACGGGTTCGGCGTAAGCCATGCGGGGGCCCTGGTGGTCCGGGACCAGCACGGTGTAGCCGCGTGCCAGGGCCAACTGTGTGGTCGGCGGGACCAGGTCGGTTGGATTCGTTGCTATCGAGAAGCCATGTGACAGGGTGTATCCGGGTGTGCAGGCGGTGCCGAGCGAGTCGATCGGCAGATTGTTCACCACGATCGGGCGAGGACGGGCGTCGGTTCCACCGCTGCGAGGCACGAGCACCGTGGCCGTGCCGAATGACGGTGCGCCCACCGCGTCCGTGCTGCGGAACTTCACCAGCGTGGCCGAACGGATGGGGGTGGTCACCACAGGTGCGGCCCTCGCCGTCACGTCGCGGGTGGCGATGATGTCGCCGGGACGTGATCCGGTCAGGTTGTGCGGCCATCGATCGAACACGGGATCGCCGGTGGCAGAGGGTAACACCGCCTCCCGAAGCTCCAGAACCTGCCGCGAGAACCCTGCGGCAAACGCACGCCGCGGTATCCGGCTCAGGGTAGGGATGGGGGCATCCGGTACGACGGCATCGATGGCCGCCGGAATCTGCGGTGGAATGGACATCATGTTCGGTGGCTCTGCCCGCGCAGGTGCCATGACCATGCCGGCCACGGCGATCACCACCACAAGTCCAGCGGTCCCGGAGCGCAGACAACGCATTCGAATCAGACGTATTCGGCAGTGCGACAGCAGACCTGGACGTCCGGGCACCATGACGTGCTCCTTCTGTGTGAGGAGTTCCCCGTTGAACTCCTCACCGTATGACCGTAGGCCGGATCGCGGGACAATCGTCTGGGACATTCGACCCACATCCCAAACGTTATGGGATTGAAACGATGTGGTGTCGTCGAGCGACCCATGTCCCGACTCGCGAGCTGTCGGCCGTCGCTGGTTGAGTAGCGGCGCGCGAGCTTGCGAGCCCGACGCGTATCGACACCAGGCTCGCGGCAACTGATCTCGATACGCCTCCTCGCCTAGCGGCTCGGACGCTACTCGATCAGCGACAAGGGTTTCGTCGGGTTGGGCGTTACTCGTTCAGCGGCAAGGGTTTCGTCGGGTTGGGCGTTACTCGTTCAGCGGCAAGGGTTTCGTCGGGTTGGGCGTTACTCGTTCAGCGGCAAGGGTTTCGTCGGGTTGGGCGTTACTCGATCAGCGGCGGGTGTGGAGAGGGAGTTGTCATGCTCGGGTCCTACCTGTTCAGCGCCGCAAACCTCAAGCAGTGAGAAAGGCCATCAGCTGGTCATATAGGGCGACACTGTGCTGCGGTGTTCGTCGATCTGCAGGCTCGCCCCAAGCGCCGGGAACGCGCGTTGCGGACAGTTCTGACGTTCGCACACACGGCAACCGGCGCCGATCGGGGTGATTCGTGCCTGCGGGCCGATCTCCAGACCGTCGGAGTAGATCACCCGTCCGGCGTGGCGCAGTTCGCAGCCGAGTCCGATGGCGAAGGTCTTGCCCGGCTGGCCGAATCGGGCGGCGCGGCGCTCAACGGTGCGTGCCACCCAGAAGTAGTCACGGCCGTCGGGCATCTCCGCGATCTGGGTGAGGATCTTGCCGGGGGAGGCGAAGGTCTCGTACACGTTCCACAGCGGACAGGTGCCGCCGCTCGACGAGAAATGGAAGCCGGTGGCGGACTGTCGCTTCGACATGTTCCCGGCGCGGTCGACGCGCACGAACGTCCACGGGATGCCCCGAAGATTCGGCCGCTGCAGGGTGGAGAGCCGATGGCATATGGTCTCGTAGGAGACGGCATAGAAGGCCGACAGGCGTTCGATGTCATACCGGAAATCCTCGGCTGCGCCGTGGAACTGGCGATAGGGCAGCACCACCGCCGCGGCAAAGTAGTTGGCCAGCCCCAACAGTGCGAGTGAGCGAGCCTCGTCGCTGGTGAAGTTGCCGTCGTCGACCAACCTGTCCATCAGATCGCCGTACTCGAGGTACCCGAGCTCGGCAGCCAGTTTCATGGTGCGCTGACCTGCCGACAGTGCTGCGGAAAACTCGAGACGCCGCGAGTCGGGATCGAAGCGGTGCAGGGTGTAGTCCCCGAGGTCCACCCGCCGGACGATCTGTACGCCGTGCACGGTCTCCAGGCGGTTGGCCACCTCCCGCCGGATGTCGGCCGAATGCATGCGCATCCGCACCGTCATCTCCTCGGCGGCCACGTCGAGCTCGTGGATGTAGTTGCGGCGCTGGTAGAAGTAGTCGCGCACCTCCTCATGCGGAGCGGTGATGGAGCCGCGCATGCTGCGATCGCCGCGTTCGTCGGTCGCCGCGGCCAACTGGTCGGTCGCGATCCGATAGCGCTGATGCAGGTTGACCATCGCCTGGGCGATTTCCGGATGCGCGGCCACCAGAGAGCTGATCGCGTGTGCCTCCACCGCGGCGGGCGCTGCCTCCACGTCGTCGTCGAGCAGGACCTCGCGCAACTCCGCGACCAGCCGAACGTTGTCCTGGGTATCGAAGAACTCCTCATCGATCCCGAAGACCTCGGTGATCTTGGACAGCACCGGCACCGTCAAAGGCCGCGCGTCGTGTTCGATCTGGTTGAGGTATGACGGCGAGATGGACAAGGTCTGAGCCAGCGCGACCTGGGACAGGCCGCGTTCGGACCGCAATTGGCGCAGTCGCGATCCGACGTAGGTCCTGGTCATGCCAACCTCCTGCCGTCACGATCGGCGACCACCCGGGCCGGTCCGACGACGCCGGCCGGCCTGGTCGCCCGCCTGTTCAGGGTACGGTGACCGCGTGCGAGTCCGAGTGCTGCGTGGCCGGGGGGCCTCGGTGATGGTGATCGCCGTGATGGCGGCGACGGCCTCACTGGTCGGATGCGGCGACGGCACTGTACCGCCCGCGTCGGTGGCGACGTCGGCGGTCCCGGCAGATCTGCTGCTCGCCCCAGGCCAGTTGCCCGGAGGGTTCGCCCCGGCCCAGCTGGCGGTGGCAGACCTGGTCGAGGGCAATCGAGGAAACATCGAAGCGGCGAACGCTGCCGAGGTCACACCACCGGACTGTCGGCCCACCGCCGACGCCGACCTCAACGAGCAGATCGACGCGGCGAACTCCGCCGTGCTGGCGGCACGGAGCTCTACGGCCTCGCTTGTCGAGCTGGTCACCACTGCGCAGCGCGACATCCCCGCCGACATTGCCGCCTCGACCGGGCGGTGCGCCATCACCACGACGGTCATCCGCGAGGGAAACCTGCGGGGCGCGCGGATCGTGACCCGATACACGGAGCTACCCACGCCCGCGCAAATGCAGGGATCGGACCGGCTGCACCAGGCCCTGGTGTTGCGCTCGGACGTGACCACCACCCTGCCCGACGGGGCCGCCAGCACGCAGGTCGGATTTGCCGGTTACGCGCTGCTCTCCCCGGCTGCGGAGCAGACCGCTGCTAGCGATGCGGTGACCGTGCAGCTGACGATGTCAGGCGAGTCCACACCGGCATCTGATCCGCCGACCGATGCACAACCACCGGTGACCGACGCGGCCTTCGGGAAGCTGTTCGACGACGCCGTCAACGCCGCATCACGCTGACCGACGATCCCTGTCAGTGTGAAAGGCGTCACATTCACACTGACTGCGCCGGGTCGCGGCGCCCATCCGCGTCGGCGCAGGGGTGCATCGGCGGCTACCGACGGGTAGATTAAAAACCCAGTACGCGCGTACTTTTTGGCGTGACCGTGTCGGATTTCGCAACTCGACATTCGCAAACTTTGCAAAAGTTGGCCGATGTGTGGCCGGATTTTGCACTTGAAAGGGATTGGACCTGCAGGTTTGTCCTGTGGCACTCTTGTTCCAGACACCGAAGGCAACGAGGGATTTGTTCGCACAATTCGCGGCAAGCCACTCGCCGACGGGATGTCTGACAGCAGATCGGCCCGGGCGCCACCGGGACGATGCACGAGTGCCCGCGTCAATGAACCGAAAGCGAAGTAGGCAATGAGCAACGTCGGAAAGCCCCGCACCGCCGCGGAGATCCAGCAGGACTGGGACAGCAACCCGCGCTGGAACAACGTCAAGCGCGATTACACCGCCGAGCAGGTCGCCCAGCTCCAGGGTTCGGTCGTCGAAGAGAACACCCTCGCCCGCCGCGGCGCCGAGATCCTCTGGGACGGCGTGACCAAGGGTGACGGCAGCTACATCAACGCTCTCGGTGCGCTGACCGGTAACCAGGCCGTGCAGCAGGTGCGCGCCGGCCTCAAGGCTGTGTACCTGTCGGGTTGGCAGGTCGCTGGTGACGCCAACCTCTCCGGCCACACCTACCCCGACCAGTCGCTCTACCCCGCCAACTCGGTGCCGAGCGTGGTGCGTCGCATCAACAACGCGCTGCTGCGCGCCGACGAGATCGCCCGCGTCGAGGGTGACGACTCCGTCGACAACTGGCTCGTGCCGATCGTCGCCGACGGTGAGGCCGGCTTCGGTGGCGCTCTCAACGTCTACGAGCTGCAGAAGGCCATGATCGCCGCGGGTGCCGCCGGTACCCACTGGGAGGATCAGCTCGCCTCGGAGAAGAAGTGCGGCCACCTCGGTGGCAAGGTGCTCATCCCGACCCAGCAGCACATCCGCACCCTGAACTCGGCGCGTCTGGCCGCCGACGTCGCGGGCACCCCGACCGTCGTCATCGCCCGTACCGACGCCGAGGCCGCCACCCTGATCACCTCCGATGTGGACGAGCGCGACCGCGAGTTCATCACCGGTGAGCGCACCGCCGAGGGCTACTACCACGTGCGCAACGGCATCGAGCCCTGCATCGCGCGTGCCAAGTCCTATGCTCCGTACGCCGACATGATCTGGATGGAGACCGGTACCCCGGATCTCGAGCTGGCTCGCAAGTTCGCCGAGGCCGTCAAGTCCGAGTACCCCGACCAGCTGCTGTCCTACAACTGCAGCCCGTCGTTCAACTGGAGCAAGCACCTCGACGACAGCACCATCGCCAAGTTCCAGAACGAACTGGGCGCCATGGGCTTCACCTTCCAGTTCATCACCCTGGCCGGCTTCCACTCGCTCAACTACGGCATGTTCGATCTGGCCTACGGCTACGCCCGTGAGCAGATGACCGCCTTCGTCGACCTACAGAACCGCGAGTTCAAGGCCGCCGACGAGCGTGGCTTCACCGCCGTCAAGCACCAGCGTGAGGTCGGCGCCGGCTACTTCGACAACATCGCCACCACCGTCGACCCCAACACGTCCACCGCGGCGCTGAAGGGCTCGACCGAGGAAGGTCAGTTCCACTAGGAATTGCGCTCTGGCGAGAAGCATTGCCTTCAGATGAACCCGGGGCGGGCAGGGTAGACACCTTGCCCACCCCGGGTTCGTCTTCTCCCACCGGGCCTTTCCGGTGAACCCTTCTGCAACGGTGCGGCTTTCGGCCAGCTGCCGCGTACGTTGCGACAGCGTTGTCAATCCCGAGGAGTAGATCATGGCAAGCGACAAGATCTCTCGGGTCGGTGTGGTCGGTGCCGGCCAGATGGGCGGCGGTATCGCCGAGGTCTGTGCGCGCGCCGGGGCCGACGTGTTGGTCTACGAGGCGACTCGCGAACTTGTCGCCGCGGGTCGGGCTCGGATCCTGAGATCGCTCGATCGTGGCGTGTCCAGCGGCAAACTCACCGAGCGCGAGCGTGAGGACGCCGCCGCAAAGCTACGTTTCACCTGCGACCTCGGTGACTTCGCGGATCGGCAGTTGGTGTGCGAAGCCGTCATCGAGGACGAGTTGGTGAAGATCCAAACCTTCGCCGATCTCGACAAGGTGGTGACCGACCCGGGCGCAGTGCTCGCGTCCAACACCTCGTCGATCCCGATCATGAAGCTGGGGATGGCCACCCAGGACGCCGGACGTGTGATCGGCATGCACTTCTTCAATCCGGTGCCGGTGCTCCCGCTGGTCGAACTCGTCACCACCTTGATGACCTCCAACCATGTCAGTGCCCGGGCGGAAGCCTTTGCGCACGACGTCCTCGGTAAGCAGGTCGTTCGGTCGGCCGATCGCTCCGGATTCGTCGTCAACTCACTGCTCGTTCCTTATTTGTTGTCGGCCATTCGTATGGCAGAGAGTGGCTTCGCGACCGCCGAGGACATCGACAAGGCCATGGTGCTCGGCTGCGCGCACCCGATGGGGCCACTGAAGCTCACCGACCTCGTCGGTCTCGACACCGTGAAGGCCATCGCCGACAAGATGTACGAGGAGTTCAAAGAGCCGCTCTATGCGCCTCCGCCCCTGCTGCTGCGGATGGTGGAGGCGGGCCGACTCGGCAAGAAGGCCGGCCACGGGTTCTATCGCTACACCGAGGCCGGCGCCGGCAAGCAGGGCGTCGGCGCGTAGGCGATCGTCAGGCGTCGGCCGTGTTGACGGCAGATCAACGTCACGTGACATGTGCCACCTGCGCTTGCATAGTGCTTGCATTTGCTAGCAAGACGTGGATACTGGTTGTTGGAACCAGACAGATACGCCGATTGGTCCGTCGAGACATCCGGCACCGTCGGGTGATCTGTGGGGGTGGTCATCCGCGGCATCGCGGCTGGTGACCACGACCGACCTACCGCACATCACACAGGAGGTGTGAACCGTGAGTGAATCCACACGCACACTGGCCAACCCGATCTATGCCGCTGTCGGCGCCGGAGACTACGTCGTCACGCAGTTCAACGACATCATCGCGCAGTTGCGCGAGCGCACCGAGTCGGCCACCGAGAGCGCGCAGACCCGGTTCGAGCAGACCCGCACCGACGCGCAGACCCGCATCGAGGAGGCGCGGACCCGCATCAACGCTCTTCCCGAGGAGCTGCCGGGCGAGATCGAAGAACTCCGGGGCAAGCTGACCTCGGACGAACTGCGCAAGTTCGCCGAGGGTTACCTCGATACCGCCACCGAGTTCTACAACTCGCTGGCAGAACGCGGCGAGACGACCGTCGAGCGTCTCCGTCAGCAGCCCGTCGTCCAGGAGAACCTGGGGCGCGCAGAGAAGTACTACAACGACGCCGTCGACATGACCGAGGACGCGCTCGGTGTGGTCTCCTCGCAGACCCGCCTCGTCGGTGAGCGTGCCGCCAAGTTGACCAGCATGGTCAGCAGCCGGGTCGAGGACGTCGCCGCCGACATCGAAGAGGCCGGCGAGACCATCAAGGGCGAGACCGCCGAGGCGGCTTCGGAGATCGGTGGCGCTGCCGGCACGGTGGAGGCCAAGGCGCGCACCTCGAATTCGTCACCGGCGAAGAAGGTGTCGGCTGCCAAGAAGGCCCCGGCCAAGAAGGCGCCCGCGAAGAAGGCGCCGGCGAAGAAGGCCACCAGCTGATCTGACGCTACATTCGAATCTCGGTCCCGCTCACCCGGTGTGGTGAGCGGGACCGAGTCGTGTACGCCCAGCATGGGCATTCGCTTGGAGGTGGAAGTCCTCTGGAGGGGAAGGTGGTTTAACTCCTAGTCGATGGCAACTGCGTCACTGCGAGGTGGGGTGGGAAGGAAGCCGGAGACGAAATCCTGCACCGAGGGACACGAACCGCATATGAGGCATGTCGATCGGGGTAAGCCAGCACGAGATGGTGAAGCCCGTTCCACCGAAACGGTCGGTGTGTAAATGCGGCGGCGGCAGGAGGACAGTGAATGTTCTTATCTGGGGAGATCTGTCCTGGTGCGTCGACGATTCGTGTCGACGCGGTACTGCTCGGGCTTTCACTCTGCCTGGGCCAGGTTTCACTGACTCAGCGAACCGCCGTATGCGAGGTCCGCACGTACGGTGGTGTGAGAGGAGGGCCGGGAAACCCCGCCCTCCTACTCGATTCTGCGTTCCCTGCCGGATCTGGCTGCGGTGTCGGCGGTCGGCCGACACAATAATTGGCGGTGCCAACCGCTGTGACTGCAGCTGGATACGTCGTCGGCGGTAAGCCGGGGCGGCCGGCAACTGACGGTCCGTTATGCGCCCGGCGAGCGAATGGTCAGCACCGCCTGGGCCGGCACGTCGCCGCTGCGATAGGTGTGCTCGACATCGCTGTGCCACGTGAGCGAATCACCCGATGCAGCACGGCGTTCGGCGCCGGTCGGGCCGGCGGTGAGCTCACCCTCCACAACGAGGATGTGCTCGGTCACCCCCGCTCCGTGTGCCGGTGACACTCGGGTGCCACCCGGCAGGACAGTGAGCCAGACGACCTCGGTTGTTGCGCCATCGGGATGGTGCTCGACGTGCAGAACGCGGGCGAGTAGATGATCGCCGCTGCCTTCGGTGCCGGCCTCCTCGCCCAGCAGTGCCGTCAGTGGCACGCCGAGGGGGCCGGCGATGGCGTAGAGGGTGTCCAGGGTCGGATTGCGCTGTCCGGACTCGATCTCCGACAACGACCCTTTGCCGATGCTCGCGCGACGGGCGAGTTCGGACAGCGACATCCCGCGCTCGGATCGGGCGGCGGCGATGCGGCGGCCGACCGCGCGTCGGCGTTGGTCGATGGTCACGGTCGCCTCTCTGTCCGACGCGGTCGTTCTACTTAGGCCGTTCTGTTTACGGAACGACTGCGCTATCCTGCTCCGATGACCATCACAGCACAGGCCGGGCTGCGCGAGCCTATGGTCGCCGGTGTCGTCACGGCGCTGGTCGGTTTCACCTCGTCTTTCGCAGTGGTGATCGCAGGGTTGCGAGCGGTGGGTGCCACTGCCGAACAGGCGGCCTCGGGACTGTTCGCGCTAACCGTCGTGTTCGGGCTCGGGATCATCGTGCTCAGCATCCGGTCACGGGCGCCGGTCACTCTCGCCTGGTCGACCCCGGGGGCGGCGCTGCTGGTGAGCATGGGCGCGGGCTACGACGCCGGGTGGGCCGCGGCCGTCGGTGCATTCCTCGTCGTCGGTGGCCTGATCCTTCTGGTGGGGCTGATTCCGGCGCTTGGTGACCTGATCGCCCGCATTCCGACCCCAATAGCGCAGGCGATGCTCGGTGGCGTGTTGTTGTCGCTGTGCCTGGCGCCGATGGAATCGGTGGCCGCGGAGCCCCTTCTGACCCTGCCGGTCCTGATTGTCTGGCTGGTGGCGACCCGCTGGCTGGCGCGGTGGGCGTTGCCGTTGACACTGCTGACCGCGCTCGCCGTCATCGCGGTCTACGTGTGGGTGCATGGCAACGAGCAGCACCTCGAGGCGACCTGGCTGCCAACGCTGTCGTGGACCACCCCGAATTTGGATGTCGCAGCGATCGTCGGCATCGCCATCCCGCTGTTCGTGGTGACGATGGCATCGCAGAACATACCTGGCGTCGCGGTGCTGTCGTCGTTCGGCTACACGACGCCCTGGCGGGCGGCGATGACGGTCACCGGTGCGGGCACTGCGTTCGTGGCGCCGTTCGGTGGTCACGCGATCAACCTCGCCGCGTTGTCGGCGGCGCTCGCGGCCGGCGACGAGGCCGGGCCGGACCGGTCGCGCAGGTGGATTGCAGGTGTGTCGGCCGGCGTCGGATACCTCGTACTGGCGGCGTTGTCGGGGGCGTTGGTGACGATCGCGGCGATCGCACCCGGTGGCCTGGTGGAAGCCGTTGCCGGACTGGCGCTTCTGGGTACCTTCGCAGCAGCGGTGGTGGGTGCGTTCACCGCTGTCGAGACCCGCGTGCCGGCCGCGCTCACTTTCGTGGCCGCCGCCTCCGGGCTCACCTTCTTCGGTGTCGGCGGGGCGTTCTGGGGTCTGGTGATCGGGTTGGTCGCGCATACGGTGCTACGGCCCCGAACCGCCGCTCCCCGTTGACTGGGCGCCGTTTCCCGTCGAGTGGGCGCTGTTTCCGGTCGGTAGGCCCCGGTTGGGTGCCGACTCGACGGGACTCGACGTGGGAGGAGGCGAGGCGTCACGCAGCAGGGCATGCTTCCACCGGGACCATGATCTCGATCGGGTCCCGGTCAGCGAAAGTGAAGGTGACGCTGAAGGATTCACCGGGCTCGGCGTTCTCGCGGAGGCCGCGCAGGGTGGTGATGAACGCCGGATCGCCGGGTGCGAGGTCCGCGCCGCTGACGCCTGAGTTGATCTCGGACTGTGGCTCTACGGTCTTCGGACCGGGTGGGGACATCTCGGCCGACTCGGCGACATCGGTGGTGATCCCGGTGAAGGTCGCGGAGTCGGTGTCGGAGATGTTGGACACGATGTAGCGGAAGCCGGCGTCGTCGCCGACCTGCAGGGCACACAGTCCGTTGATGTTTTCCGGTGTGATGAAGGCGTTCTCGATGCTCACGGGGTCGGTTTCCGATCCGGAACCGCGATTGGGGGACCCGCCTTCGGGGTCGTTGGTGCATGCACGGCAAGCAGGGCCACGCCGCCGATCAGGGTGATGGCTCGTGTTCTCATGTCGCCGACGGTAGGCGGTGTGGCGCAGGATCAGAAAACGGAGCGATAACGATTCGACGACGTTGAGAGTTTGGTCGTCGCATCCCGTGGCGGGTGCCCATTGACCCAATTGACCGAAAGAGCGCCTAGTCGACGGGAAATGGCGCCCAGTCAACGACGGTTGGGTTTGGAGTCAGAGGGGGTGGGCGGGAACAGTGGTCCGCCGCCGAAGGCGGCCCGATGCGAGTCGGGCGGCGTGCCGTCGTTGTTGGTGAGGCCGTACGCGGCACCGAGTTCCGCGGTCACCAGCGTGTGCCCGTTGTAGCTGTCCAACTGCGGGTCGTCGGCGAGGGCGGCAATGACCCGTCCGACGAACTCTGGGTCCTCCGCCCGCTGCAGGGAGAATCCGGCGAACTCGTCGACGCCGAGCGACAGCAGCAGTTCGGTACGGATCAACCCGAGCCACAGCGACACCGCGGTGACCCCGGTGCCGGACAGTTCGTGGCCCATGTCGAAGGCCATCTTGTCCAGGCCGGCCTTACTCATCCCGTACAGCACCGAGTGCAGGTGCCCGCGCGACCCGAATGACGATATCGACGCGATCAACCCGCTACCGCGATCCACCATCATCTGCGCGGCATGGACCGCGGCGACATAGTGCGCCCGCAGCCCGACTCCGATGAGCGTGTCCCAGTCGTCGACCGGGCGCTCCCAGAACTTGTCGGAGAAGCCGCCGAAACCGCGGGGCGCCGCCCACGCGTTGTTGACCAGCAGATCGAGGCTGTCGGTGTCACCTTCGATCTGTGCGAAGACGTCGGCGACGGCGTCGTCGTCGGTGTGGTCACAGGCCAGCGCGATGGCACCGTCGGGTCCGGTCCCATGCCGCGATGTCACATAGACAGTCCAGCCGGCCGCGATCAGCGCGGTCGCCACGCCACGTCCCACACCGCGGCTGCCGCCGGTGACCAGTGCGGTCGAACTCATCGGTTCTCCCCGGCCGCGCCACCGGTCGTGTGTGCGGGGGTGTGATCGACCGCGTCGGGCAGCGGGGGAGGCTGGGCGATGAATGCCTCGCGGGACCCGTTGACCGCGGCGATGCCCACGATGGTGCTCCACGACAACATCGTCAGGTAGTCGATGAGGTCGGCGACGGGGATGGAGCGTTCGGTCATCCACCAGTCGACGGCCCGCTGGATCGCGCCGACCAACGCATTCGACCACACCTCGGCACCCGAGGTGTCGGCGTCGCGCTCGGTCATCCGGATGACCAGCACGTTGGTCATCAACTGGGCGACCAACTTCTCCGAGTCCGCGGTGGCCACCGACGACGGCGCGCCGGTGAGCGCGAACTTGTAGAGGTTCGGTTCGTCGGCCACCGCGTTCACATAGACGCCGACGACGGTGCGGGTCAGCGTGTACTCGTCCACGTCGTCGGTGATGGCCTCGGTGAGGCGTGGCAGCAGGGTGGACTCGAAGAAACGCACCGCCGTGGCGACGGCGAGGTCGTTCTTGTCGGTGAAGTATCGGTAGAGCACGGTCTTCGACATACCGATGTGCGCGGCGATCCCGTCCATACCGACGTCGGCGCCCAGCTCGCGGACGGCGCGAATCGTGCCGTCGGTGAGTTCGGAGCGGCGCGCCACCTTGTGCTTCTCCCAACGCTGGCGCCGACCATCCGGCTTGCCCCCGGGGTCGGTGACGGAGTTCAGCAACGCATGCTCCAGACCCCGGGTGACGTTCGCGGCGGCGGCCACGGCGGCGCGGGCGGCGGCTGCCGGGCTCGAACGGTTGGGCGTCACCTGGCCAGCCTAGTGGGTGGCAGGTAAAACTGGTTCAATGCCGCCCACAGTCATTTCGGACGTTCCCGGCACACCGGATCGTCCACCCGAGGTGGAGCCGCCGCGATCGTCGCTCGGCTTCGGAGCCGACGGCGCCGGTGACGCCGCACGCCGCCGTGACCTGCGCCGGATGAAGGTCGTCGCCACTGGATTCCTGCTGTTCGCGGCCGCGGTCTATCTGTTCACGCGCTACCTCGAACATCGCGACGGCACCGACGTCGCCGCCTGGGTCGGCTACGTTCGGGCAGCGTCGGAGGCGGGCATGGTGGGCGCCTTGGCCGACTGGTTTGCGGTCACCGCACTCTTCAAACATCCGCTGGGCCTGCCGATCCCGCACACCGCGCTGATCCGCAAGAAGAAGGACGACATCGGCGATCAGCTCGGGGGATTCATCGAAGAGAACTTCATGACCGTGGAGGTGATCGAGCACCGGGCGCGCAGCCTGGACCTGCCACGACGGTTGTCGACGTGGCTGGCCGATCCAGTCAACGCGCCGCGGGTGTCCGACGAGGCGGCCCGCCTGATCTCACTGGCCGCGGAAATGCTGCGCGACGAGGACATCGAGAAGCTCATCGAGCACGCGATCAAGTGGGCCGGTGAGCCGGAATGGGCACAGCCCCTTGGTCGTGTCCTGGAGCAACTCATCGCCGAAGATCGGCTGGAGCCGGTCTTCCAGCTCGCCTGCGACCGCGCGCATGAATGGGCGTTGGGCAGCCAGGATCTCATCGACCGTGTCGTCGATGAGGACGTCGGGCCGTCGTGGAAACCGAAGTTCGTGAACGTGCTGCTCGGCGACCGGATCTACCGCGAACTCGTCGACTTCACCTACAAGGTCAAGGTCGATCCGCACCACCAGCTGCGGAGGTCGATGCACACCTTCGTGGAACAGTTTGCCGACGACCTGCAGCACGACCCGGACACCATCGCCCGCTTCGAGAAGATCAAGCAGGAACTGATCGGGCGCGACGAGGTCTCCGATGCCGCCTCGACCGCGTGGAAGACCGGCAAGGCCGTCATCGAACAGATGCTCACCGACCCGAACAGCACACTGCGCAACTCGTTGTCGGACGCCACCATCCAGCTCGCCATCCGCATCCGCAACGACCGCCCGCTGCAGGACAAGATGAACGGTTGGGTGGTTCGTGCCGCACGCCACATCGCGGCCAACTACTCCCAGGAGATCATCTCGGTGATCACCGAGACCGTCCGCGGCTGGGACGCCGACGACACCAGCCGCAAGATCGAACTGCAGGTGGGGCGCGATCTGCAATTCATCCGGATCAACGGGACCGTCGTGGGTGCGCTCGCCGGACTCGTCATCTACACGGTGTCGGTGCTCATCTTCGGGTGACGTCTGCTTGCACGTGTTAGCACGCCCGCCGATACTGGTGAGCAGGACCGAAACGGGAGAGTGATGGAGCCGGACGACAACGAATTGCCCGATCCCGTCGAGTCTGTCGACGGTGATGGCGACGTCCGGACACCCGCCGATCAGACCGACGACGCCGATGGCGGTGGTTCCAGCGGTCCGGTCGAAACCGTGGAGGCGGTCGCTACCGCCGCGCAAGACGCGGTGGCCACAGCTGCGCAGGACATCGGCGGCTTCATCCGGTCACAGCGCGTTGCCGCGGAGGTGTCGCTGCGCCAACTCGCCGAACGCGCCGGGGTGAGCAACCCGTATCTGAGCCAAATCGAACGTGGCTTGCGCAAACCGTCGGCCGATGTCCTCGCACAGATCGCCAAGGGCCTCCGGTTGTCCGCAGAGGTGCTCTACGTGCGTGCGGGCATCCTGGAGGAACGGCCGGCGAGCCCGGTGCGTGATGCGCTTCTCGCCGATGACTCGATCAGTGAACGCCAGAAACAGATGCTGCTCGAGATCTACGAGTCGTTTCGGAAAGAGAACACCGACGTCAAGGAGTGAACATGCCGGAGAATCCCTTGAACACGGTCATCGCGCAGGTGACCGCGTTGCTCACCGACCTGCGGGAACGCAGTGAGGCCGCAGGTGAACAGGCGCAGAAGCGTCTTGGTGAGGCCCAGTCCCGGGCGCAGAACCGGGTGGACGAGACCAGGGATTCGGCGCTGACGGTGTTCGAGGATGCCAAGAACCGGTTGTCGTCGTTGCCGGTGGAATTGCCCACCGAGATCGATGAGTTGTTGACCCGGTTCAGTCCCGACGAGCTACGCAAGGTGGCCGAGGCGTACCTTGCCGTGGCGGCCGGTCTGCTGACCGCGTTGTCCGAGCGCGGCGAGGAGGTGGTTGAGCGGCTGAAGACCCAGCCGCTGGTCGAGGAGAACCTGCCCCGCCTGGAGAAGGTGTACAACGATGCGCTCGGTATCACCGAAGACGCGCTGGGCACGATCTCGACCCAGACCCGTGCGGTCGGGGAACGCGCCGCCACCATGGCGGGGCTGAGCACCGGCAGTGCCGATGAGGTGACGCTCGACGCGGTGCCGGCGAAGAAGGCCCCGGCGAAGAGTTCGGCAGCACAGAAAACGCCGGCGAAGAAGGTAGCTGCGACCAAGGCGCCGGCCAAGAAGGCTCCCGCTAAGAAGGCTCCCGCAAAGAAGGCTCCCGCAAAGAAGGCGGCGGCCAAGAAATCCCCGGCCAAGAAGGCGCCGACCAAGAAGGCCGAGTCCGTGCAGGAGCCGGCGAAGAAAGCAGTGGCGAAAAAGGCGGCGAAAAAAGCCCCGGCCAAGAAGGCGCCCGCGAAGAAGACCCCACCGCAGCGGGTGAACCCGGACGAGGCCTGAACCACCGCGCGATCCCGACGCCGGGGCGGCACCCTGACCGGTTCGCCCGGAACGCGTGTGGCGTCGATGTCTAAGCTGGTCTCGTGGACCTGTTGACTGTGATGGCCTACGGGCAGAATCTGATCTTGCTGCTGCTGACCCTGGTGGCCGGGGTCGCCGCGGCGGTGGCGCTGCTCCACGCCGCCCTCCAACGCAAGGATGCGTTTCCGGCGGTCGATCGACAGAGCAAGGTGATCTGGGTGTCGATCCTGGCTGCGGCGACCCTGTTCATCTGGCTGTTCGGCGCGGTCAATTTCCTGGGCATCATCGGTGTGGTGGCCATGCTGGTCTATCTGGTCGATGTCCGCCCCCGGGTCGACGACATCCAGGGCAAGCGCTGGTTCAGCAAGAGGTAGTGACCCGCCCGGTCCGGCCGGGGTTTTCAGGTGGCGCCGGCACGGGCAATAGACTGGCGAAGTGGCCGAGTACCGGATCAACGACCTGGCAGACGCGTCGGGTGTCAGCGTGCGCAACATTCGCGTCTATCAGGACCGCGGGCTGTTGCCGGCGCCGACGATCCGTGGCCGCACCGGCTGGTATTCCGACGAGCACCTGGTCCGACTGAATCTGATCTCGCGCATGCTCGAACGCGGATACACCTTCGCCACGATCAGCGAGCTGCTACACGCCGCGCACTACGGGATGCGGGTCGAACAAGTGCTGCGCGGGGCCCCCAGGGGCGGTCGCTTCCGCAACTTCAAGCGGGCGGCCACGATCACCATCACCGAACTGCGCAAGACGTTGAACGCGACCGACCGCTCCATCGCGCTGAGCCAGAAGTTGGGTCTGCTGGCCAAGGACGGCGCGCACTACGCGATCCGCAATCCGGAACTACTCGAAGGGGCCGA
Source organism: Gordonia aquimaris (assembly GCF_026262595.1). Classification (NCBI taxonomy): domain Bacteria; kingdom Bacillati; phylum Actinomycetota; class Actinomycetes; order Mycobacteriales; family Gordoniaceae; genus Gordonia; species Gordonia aquimaris. The sequence goes on from NZ_JAPKFM010000003.1 coordinate 141,328, forward strand.
GACCCTGGTCAAGGCCGGGATCGACATCGACGTACTGCTCGATCGCTGGGTGCGGGTGCAGGACGACCTCGAAGATGTCGCCAAGAGCTTCGTGTCGATCATCACCGACAAGTACTTCGACGAGAACCTGCCCGACCTGGGAGAAGAACAGGTCAGCAAGATGGCGGAGCTCATCCAGACCGTCCGGCCGATGGCCCACGACATCGTCGAATCGACCTTCCGGAAGGCCCTCGACGAACAGATCTCGGCGGCCATCGGGGAGGCCAGTACCTACTTCGACGCGACCGCTCCGGGTGGTGTCGATGGTGACGCCGCCGGTGCGAATGCCATTTCGGGGCCGGATGCCGACGCCGGCGTGGGGGAACCGACGGGTGACGAGACGCGCAGCGTCGGCGATCGGACGGATTAAGCGCAGGTAGAGGCTGCGGAAATCGAACTGCAAGGGGGAACGATGACCGAGAAATCGACAACGAGGCGATCGGCACGTCGCGCAATCGCGATCGCCGCCGGAGCAGGAGCGGCGGTGGGTGTGGGTGTCCTCGCCGCCGGGGTGGGGACCATCTTCGCCGGCATGCTGCGTGAAGCGTTCCGCGCGCAGCGCGCCGTCGACGACGGGCCCGACGATCTTCTGAGTGTGCCGCAACAGCCGCCGCGACGGATCACGGTCGAGAGCAGCGGCGGGGTGCGGCTCAACGTCGAAAGGTATGGGCCCGCCGACGCTGATGGCGACGTCGTGGTGATGGTGCACGGCTGGACCTGCAACACCGCCTATTGGTATCCGCAGATCAACCATCTCGCCGGTGACCGTCCCGTTATCGCCTACGACCAGCGTGGGCACGGTGCCAGCGAACTCGGCCGGGTGCGGCCCACCATCGCCATGTTGGGACAGGACCTGAATCGGGTGATCGAGGCCACGGTGCCCAACGGGCGTCGGGCGATCCTGGTGGGCCACAGCATGGGCGGCATGACGATCATGTCGTGGGCGGCGCAGTACGCCGATCAGGTGTCGTCGCGGGTGTCGTCGGTGGTGCTGACCTCCACCGCCGCCAAGGCGGTGATGCAGAACCACATGCTCATCCCGGTGGGGCTGCCCCGCTACACCAAACCGTTCGAGTCGACGGTCGGCAGGCTTGTCACGTCGTCGCCGATTCCGGTGCCGCACACCGATCGAGCCGCCTGGTTGTCGCACTACATCGCGCTCGGGCCGCAGGCGCGCAAGGCGCACGTCGACTTCGTCGACGCCATGATCATGGCCTGCCCGCCGCGTTCACGGGCCGGCTGGGGATCGGCGATGGGCAAACTCGACGTCACCGCGGGTCTCGACGCACTCCGCGTGCCGACGACCGTCGTGGTGGGTACCGAGGATCGGCTCACCCCACCCGTACACGCCGAAGAGATGGCAGAAGTGTTGCGGCGCAACGGTGTACTCCGTGAGCTCGTGAGCCTTGAGGGTGTGGGGCACATGTCGAGCATCGAGGCGAGCGTACGGTACAACGAACTGCTCGACGAGGTGTTGGCCGAGGTCACCCGCCCCGAACCGGCGGGGTCTACAGCTCGCAGTTGACCAGCACCGGCTCCGGATACAGGGTGATGCCGAATGCCTCGTGCACCCCGTCGCGGACCGTCCGGGCCAGATCGAGGAGATCTGCGGTGCGGGCGGTGCCGCGGTTGGTCAGTGCCAGAGTGTGTTTGGTCGACAATCGGGCCGGGGCTGCCGGTCCCGGATATCCGCGGGTGAAGCCAGCCCGCTCGATCAGCCATCCCGCCGACAACTTGATCCCACCCTCGGCAGGGTAGGTGGGCACTCGGGTCTGCGCCCCGAGGCGCGTGGCAATGCGGTCGAGGACCTGCGAGGCATCGTCGTCGGACACGATCGGGTTGGTGAAAAACGAGCCCGCGCTCCAGGTGTCGTGATCGCCGGGGTCGAGGACCATGCCCTTGCCGCGTCGCAGGGTCAGCACCCGATCGCGCACCGCGGCGGCGTCGGACCTAGCGCCGGGCTCGACCCCCAGCGCGATCGCCAGTTCGCCGTAGCGGATCGGTCGGCTGATCCGATCGGCGTTGAGCCAGAACGACACCCCGAGCACCACGTGATCGTCACGATGCTTGAGATTGCTGGTGCGGTAGCCGAGTTCGAGCGCACTCGGCGCAACCCAATGCCGTCGTCCCGATCGACGGTCCAGCAGTTCGACGCTGCGCAGCAGATCGGCCACCTCGACGCCGTAGGCGCCCACGTTCTGCACCGGTGTCGCGCCCGCGGCACCGGGGATGCCCGAAAGACACTCCAGTCCACCGAAGCCCGCCTGAACGGTGGTCGCGACGAGATCGTCCCAGCCGACACCGGCCTGAGCGGTGACGAATGGGACGCCGTTCTCGTCGCCGAACACCACGTCGGATGTCTCGATGAGCACCACGGTGCCGTCGAAGCCCTCGTCGGCGACCACCAGATTCGATCCACCCCCGACCAGGAGGCAGCGATCCCCGGCGTGATCGAGGGTCGTGACGACTTGCGCCAGGTCGTCGGTTTCGCGGCATCTGTGCACCGCGCGTGCGGGCCCGCCCAGGCGCAGCGTCGTCATCGTCGACAGGCGCGTGTCCGGGGTCGTCGGTGTCGGGTGCCGCGGGCCGCTCTCACTCACCCGTGTAACGGTAGCCGGGTCGTCGTACTCCGGTAGTGTCCCCCTCATGGCCAGCACGATGGAACACACGGTGTCCTATCCCTTCTCGGTTCAGCGGCTGTGGGAGGTCCTGTCGTCGGAAGACTATTGGCGGGATCTGCTCGAGGCCATCAACTCCAGCCACGGCAAACTCGAGTCGTTCGAGGTGTCCGGGGACACGGTGACCGTGGCGATGCAGCAGGGCGTGCCGGCGGAGAAGCTGCCGTCGATGGTGTCCAAGGTGCTCAACGGGGACGCGCAGATCCCGCGCCGGAACACCTTCCGGCTCGTCGGCGACGAGATCGCCGGTGAGATGACCGCCACGGTGTCCGGGGCGCCGGCGAAGGTCGCGGGGGCCGTGGCCATCAGTGGTGACCCGGCGACCACCCGATATACCGCCGACGTCGACGTCAGCGTTCCGTTCGTCGGCAGCAAGATCGAGAAGGCCATCATCGACCAACTCGTGGAGTTGCTCGACGCCGAACACGAGCAGACGGTGTCGTGGGAGGCGGCGCATCGCTGAAGGGGCCGGCGCCATGACATCGCCGACGAATTGGGAAGCAACGAATCGGTAACGTAGCCTGGTCGCCATGGCACGACGGCTCAGCTACTCGGCGCGCTTCACCCACCCTGCGGAAACGCTCTACCAGGCGCAGAGCACCCGACAGTACTGGGACGACATGATGGCGGGCTTCCAGATGATCTCCCCGCACTGTGCGGTCGACTCGTTCACCGCCGACGAGACCGGGATGAAGGTCGTGCTCAAGCAGACGATCGGTCGCGACCAGCTGCCGGCGCTCGCGCAGACCGTGCTGATGAAGGACATGGTGATCACCCGCGAGGAGACCTTCGGCGCATTCGACCCGGACAACACCAAGGGCGACTACACCGCGTCGATCCCGGCCGGCCCGGGCAGCCTGCAGGGGTGGCAGGAACTTTTCCCCACCGAGACCGGCTGCACCATCCGCAAGACCACCGAGGTCAAGGTGTTCATCCCGTTCGTCAACGGCAAGCTCGAACAGCTGATGCTGGTCAATCTCGTCGACCTGTTCCGCGCGGAAGCCGAATACGCGGCCGACTGGGTCAAGAAGAACCTCTGAGCGCCGGCGGGGCCGGCCAGAGTAGGCCGCTCGGCCGCATCACCCGCGGCACCACCAACATCAACCGGCTCCGGCGGGTGGACCGGTGGATGGTGCATGACGCCGCGATCGGCATCGCACTCGGTTCGGTGCCCCGTCCGCTCGTCGTCGACCTCGGCTACGGGGCGCGCCCCGACACGACCGTCGAGATGGCGCGGCGCCTGCGGACAATTGCGCCGAACCTCGAGATGGTGGGCCTGGAGATCGATCCCGAGCGCATCGTCGGTACCCGCGACGAGGTGCGATTCGCCCTCGGCGGCTTCGAACTCGCGGGCTTGCGTCCGCAGCTGGTTCGGGCCTTCAACGTGCTGCGGCAGTACGACGAAGAAGAGGTGGCCGCGTCCTGGGCGCAGATGCGGCATGCGCTGGCCCCGGGCGGGCTCATCGTGGAGGGCACCTGCGACGAGATCGGTCGCCGTTGCTGTTGGATCGTGCTGGACGCCGCCGGGCCGCGCACGCTGACGCTGAGCTGGTCGCCAGAACACACGGCGCGACCCTCGGAACTCGCGGAACGTCTGCCGAAGGCGTTGATCCACCACAATGTTGCGGGCGAACGGATTCATGAACTGCTGACCCGGGCCGACCGCGCCTGGGACATTGCGGCCGGTCACGCGGCCTACGGCCCGCGGACTCGGTGGCGCCAGGCGTTGACGGCGATGCGTGCGGGCGGCATCCCGGTGGTCATCGGCCGGGGCCGGTCGGTCGACAATGTGCTGACCGTGCCGTGGTCGGTGGTTTCTCCCGACTGATTCGTCATCTGATCGTGCGAATGCCCCATGATCAGCCGGTTGTCAGCAGCGTGCCGGTCCGTACGCTGGTGGCCATGCGAATTGCGATGGCGCAGATCGCCTCCGGCACAGACCCGGCGGCGAACCTGGAGCTCGTGGAGGCCGCGGTGGCCGAGGCCGCCGCCGACAACGCCGATCTGGTGGTGTTGCCCGAGGCGACGATGTGCCGGTTCGGCGTCCCGCTGGGCCCGGTCGCCGAGCCGGTGGACGGTCCGTGGGCGCGTGGAGTGTCGTCGATCGCCGAACGCCACGGGGTCACCGTCGTCGCCGGGATGTTCACGCCCGCGGGCGATCGGGTCGCGAATACGCTGCTCATCGCCGCCCCGGACGGGTCGCGCACCTCCTACGACAAGATCCATCTCTACGACGCCTTCGGTTTCACCGAGTCCCGGACCGTTGCGCCGGGCGATGACCCGGTCACCTTCACGATCGGCGACGTCACGGTGGGTGTCGCCACCTGCTACGACATCCGCTTTCCCGCGCTGTTCACCGAACTCGCGCGCAGCGGCGCGCAGGTGATCGTGGTGCCCGCATCGTGGGGTGCCGGCCCGGGCAAGGTGCACCAGTGGCAGGTGCTGGCCACCGCGCGGGCACTGGATTCGACCAGTTTCGTGGTCGCCGTGGGGCAGGCGGTACCCACCGATCAGCAGGTGGCCGAGTCGTCGGCACCCACCGGAACAGGTCACAGCCAACTCACAGATCCCTTCGGTACCGTGGTCGCCGCATACGACGACAGCGTGCAGGTCGGGGTTCACGAGATCGATGTGAACGCAGTGGAGAAGGCACGCAAAGCCCTGGCCGTGCTCGACAACGAACGGCCCATCCGACAGGTCTCGGCACCGAGCAGCAACTGAGGACCGCACGACATGACCGACAGCGAGAACACCGACCGGCCGGCAGCCGGCGAGGACCCGCAGAAGCGGTCCGACAACGAGCCCACCCCGCAGACGGGTCGTCCCGACGAGCCGGGTGCCCATCCGTACCCGGACGATCACACCGCGCGGCTCGACGCCGCGGCGACGACCGATCAGTCACCGCGCGCCTATTCGCAGGTGCCGCGCACCGAGACCGCTCAGTTCGGCCCCGGGGAGACCGGCGGGTTCCCGGCGAGTGGGACCGACGGTTTCGCGCCGATACCGCCCGAAGCGCAGCCCGGTGTCGTGTCGTCGGCGCCGGCCAAACGGCGTAGCACCGGCAAGATCGTCGCACTGGCCTCGGTGGCGGTGGTCCTGGTGTTGGTGATCGCCGCCGTCGGCAGCGAACTCTATCTGCGCAACCAGGCGACCGACTGCATGGAGAGCGCCTTCACCGACCTCACCGGTACCGAGACCTCGGTGTCGTTGAGTCGCAAGCCGATGCTGTTGCAGGGCTTCGGCAACGACATCCCGTTCGTCCAGATCGACACCGCCGACGAGCCCGGCCAGATGCGGTTGCATGCGCGGGCCGAGGGCATCACCGGCGACGGGGACACCACCAACATCCGCTCTCTGGTCGGCACCGGGTTCATCCCGTTCGATCGGGTGGTCGCGATGAGCGAGTCGGCCACCGCAAGCCCCGATCCGTCGACCTCGGGCAACGGCGGCAACGGGGCGAGCAGCCTGATGCAGGGCGCCAGTATCGAGTCGATCACCGGCAATGCCGCCGACGGGACCATCAAGGTCGATTCCGCGGTGCAGCTCGCCTTCCTACCGATCCCGGTGTCCACCACGATCAAACCCGTGCTGCAGGACGGGCGCGTCGACTTCGAGGTGGTCGAGGCCAACGCCTTCATCTTCGGCATCCCCTCCGACTTCGCCCAGCAGGTGGTCGACAGTGTGTCCGATTCGATGTTCGGCCCGCTGTTCGACGAGGTCACCGTGCAGAACATGAAGGTGACCGACCAGGGCGTCGACTTCGCCGTCGACGGGCAGGATGTGGCGCTGTCGGGTCAGATGACCGGAGATTCCGGCGGCTGCTCGGCGGCCTGAGCGACCGCCGCCGGATGCGGACGCGGCGGTGAGCCGACGATCGTCGGTACGCTGGGAGATGTCCGATTTTGCCGATCTTGGCGGAGCGCCCCCGCGGTCTCCCGGGAGGGCAGCGCAGGTGTACCCCCTACGGAGGAAGAGATGAGCGCACTGATCTTGATCGCGGTGGTCGTCGTGGTGGTTGTCGGCATCGTGGTGATGTCGCAGCAACGATCCGGGGCCAACGCCGCTCGCCAGCTCGACGACGCCAAAGCCGATGCGCGCCAAGCCATCGAACGGCTCGGCGGCCAGGTGTTCATGCTGGTGGGTGACGGCCCCGCATCCAAGCAGGCGCTCGCCGACGCCGGCGAACGCTACAACGCCGCGGGATCGCAGATCGAGCAGGCGACGTCGCCGGCGCAGGCGCGCCTGGCCAAACAGACCGCGCTGGAGGGTCTCTACTACGTCCGCGCGGCCCGCACCGCCATGAATCTCGACCCGGGCCCACCCGTGCCCGAACTCGAGGGTCAGAAGAGCGCCGGCGCGGTTACCGAAGACCGCACGGTCGACTTCGAGGGCCGGCAGATCGAGGCGTCGCCCGGCCCCTCGGAGCGAACCCCCAACTACTATCCCGGTGGTCGTGTCGCCGGGCGCCCGGTGCCGGCCGGCTGGTACTCCGAGCCGTGGTGGAAGCCCGCCCTGGTCGCCGGCGCGTGGGGCATCGGGTCGATGTTCCTGTTCTCGGCGCTGTTCTCCGGCATGGCAGGTGTCAACTACGATGCGAACGCCTTCGAGAGCGGTGCAGGTGACGGATCGGACGCCGGCGCACTCGACGGTGGAGACGCCGGTAGTGACGCCGGCGATGCCGGTGGCGACTTCGGTGGCGGCGACATGGGTGGCGACTCCGGCGGCGGTTTCTTCGACGGCGGCGGCGATTTCGGAGACTTCGGCGACTTCGGCTTCTGACGATTTGTAGTATCAACCGGCGGAAAACGCCGGTCGATACTACGAATCCGCGGTGACGTCAGGTGAAGACGACCGTCTTGCGGCCGTGCACCAGGATGCGGTCCTCGAGATGCCAGCGCAGGCCGCGGGAGAGCACCATCGTCTCGATGTCGCGGCCCTGGCGCACCATGTCGGCGACGGTGTCGCTGTGATCGACCCGGATCACGTCCTGCTCGATGATGGGTCCCGCGTCGAGGTCGGCGGTCACGTAGTGGCAGGTGGCGCCGATCAGTTTGACGCCGCGTGCGAACGCCTGGTGGTACGGGCGGGCGCCGACGAAGCTGGGCAGGAAGCTGTGGTGGATGTTGATCGCGCGGCCTGCCCACGCGTCGCAGAGCTGTGGCGGCAGGATCTGCATGAATCGCGCCAACACCACGGCATCTGGTGAGTACTGCTCGACCACGGTGGCCACCTCATCGAATGCCTGCGCCTTGCCGTCGGATGGGAATGGCACGTGGTGGAACGGGACGTCGAAGCGGGTGACGAGCTCTTCGAGATCCCGATGATTGCCGATCACCGCGGACACGTTGGCCGGCAGTTCGCCGCGATGCGCACGGCCGAGCAGGTCCACTAGACAGTGGCTCTCCTTGCTGACCAGCAGCACCACCGACTTCGGTGCGCCGGTGTCGGTGAGCTGCCACTCGGTGTCGGGGCCGATTTCGGCGGCCACCTCACGGGCGAAGCGTTCGCGCATCTCGTCGAGGCCGATCCGGACCGATCCGGCCCGCACGGTCTGCCGGGTGAAGAACCACCCGGTCTCGCTGTCGGAGTGATACCCCGCCTCGGTGATCCAGCCGCCGATCTCGGCGAGGAACCCGGAGATCCGCGCGACGATTCCGGTGCGGTCGGGGCATCCGAGGGTCAGGACGTACCGCCGATCGCTGTCGGGGGAGGACGATGTCGTCGATGCCGCGACGGCCGCTGCGGGCGTCGGCTCTGATGCTGCCACGTCTGTCAGTGTGCCAAGCTCGTCTGTGTGATCACCACCGACCTGACCCGGCGCGATGTCGCGGCCCTCATCGACCACACTCTGCTCAAACCCGAGGCCACCCGCGCGGACGCTGAGGCCACCGTCGCCGAGGCCGCCGACCTGGGCGTGTATGCGGTGTGCCTGTCGCCGTCGATGCTGCCCATCGACACCGGCGAGCAGAAGACCTGCGTGGTGGCCGGGTTCCCGTCGGGCAAGCATCATTCGCTGGTCAAGGCGGCCGAGGCCCGTCTGGCCGTCGACACCGGAGCCGAGGAGGTCGACATGGTGATCGATGTCGGCGCCGCGGTCGACGGGCGTTTCGACGAGGTGTTCGCCGACGTGCTGACCGTCCGCGAGGCCATCGGCGACGTGGTGTTGAAGGTCATCATCGAGTCTGCTGCGCTGCTCGAGTTCGCCGGTCCCGACACGGTCACCGAGGTTTGTCGCCGTGCGGCGCAGGCCGGTGCGACGATGGTCAAGACCTCCACCGGCTTCCATCCATCCGGCGGCGCGAGCGTCGAGGCGGTCCGCCTCATGCGTGCCGCGGTCGGCGAGACGGTCGGGGTGAAGGCCAGCGGAGGCATCCGCACACCCGAGTTCGCGGCGGAGCTGATCGGCGCAGGCGCGACCCGGCTTGGACTGTCCGGGTCGCGTGCGGTGCTCGACGGTTTCGCCGACTGACCGCGGCGCGGCGGTCAGACAGCTTCTTGGGCATCTGCGAGGGCGCGTGAGCGTCGGGCCTGGACCGCGCGGCGTGTGTCCTCGGTGATCAGATCCATGTGCAGCGCGCCGGCCGCGGTTACGCCCGCACCCATCGACACCGCGACCGTGGCGGCAAGGTTGGCGACGTTACCGGCGGCCCAGACACCGGGGATGTCGGTGGCGCCCATCGCATCGGTCGCCACATACTGCCCCATCGGGTGATCGGCGAGCGTTCCGCCCAGGCTGGAGTAGAGCGCGGATCGGACCACGAACTTCGGTGCGACCACCAGTGCGTCCCGTTCGATACGGTCGCCGTCGGTCAGTGCGACGGCCGCCAGCGTGCCGTCGGCGATGTCGAGATGGTCCACCGTCTGATCGATGATGGCGACGTCGAGTGCCGAGAGCTGTTCGCGCTCGGCGGGTTCGATCTCGCCCATGGTGTGGGTGAACAACGTGACATCGTCGCTCAGTTGGCGGAACAGCAACGTCTGGTGGACGGCCATCGGCCCGGTGCCCAGGATGCCTATCCGCTGACCGCGTACCTCCCATCCATGGCAGAACGGACAGTGCAGCACCGTGGAGCCCCAGAGTTCGGGCACTCCGGGTACCTCGGGTAGCTCGTCGACGAGACCGGTGGCCAGCAGCACGCGCCGTGCGTCGACCGTGTCGCCGCCGGCGAGGGTCAGGGTGAACGTGCCGTTGTCGCCACGCGCAGCGTCGATCACCTCATCGGAGACGAAATCCGCTCCGTAGCTGCGCGCCTCGGCCCGCCCGCGGTCCAGAAGTTCGGTCGGTGAGATGTTCTCCTGGCCGAGGACGTTGTGGGCGCCGTCGGCCGGGGCGTTGCGGGGTTGGCCGCCGTCGACGACGAGGACCGAGCGCAGGGACCGCGCCAGGGTGGTGGCCGCGCTCAGCCCGGCGGGGCCGCCGCCGACGATCGCGACGTCGAAACTCTTGCTGCTCATGGTTTCTCCTGGTTGTGTTCGGGCCGCCGGGCGATCCATGCGGTGCGGCGGGTTCTGACGGTGAGGTCCTCGCGCGTGCCCAGCGACGATGGTCCGGCGGGGGCGAGCAGGTCATCGAGCCGGGACCGGTCGGTGTCGGACAGTTCCTCGGCCAGGCCGTGCGCCATCCGCGAGATCCAGGCGTGCGCATAGCGACTCGTGAGATCCGGCGGTGCCGGTGCATTCGTGATGGCGTGGGTCTCGAGCAGGTCGAAGCCGGCGCCGACGATCACCGGCGACCAGTCGGGGTGGGCGTTGGCCCCGCGCTCGGTCATGATCGTGTGCAGGCGACGCTCCAGCTGTCCATCGGGTGTGTCGGGCGGGAGGAAAGCGGGAAGGCCGTCGAGCTCCACCACGATCAGCAGGCCGCCGGGCCGGACTGCGGCGTGGACATTGCCGAGTAGGTCCGCCGGCGCGGCGAAGTGGTGCATGGCCGACGACGACCACACCACGTCGAGGTCGGCAAGATCGCCCGGCAGTGCGGTGTCGAGATCGGCGACCTGCGTCCGGACACGATCGCCGACACCGGCGGCCCGGGCCGCGTCGCGGACGCGGTCGAGCATGTCCGGCGCATTGTCGAGCGCGGTGACCTGTGCCGACGGGAAGCGGGCCGCGAGGCGCGCGGTGAGCCCGCCGGTGCCCGACCCGAGGTCGACGACGGAGCGTGGCGCGGCGATCAGGTCGGCGATGCGTTCGGCGAGCTCGTCGACGAATCCGCCGGAGGCCGCTGCGTCGAGGTCGAGCACCTCGGCCATGCCTTCGGCCATCGCGTCGGCGGTGGCCGGATCGTGCGTGTGCGCGGCGTGGGCGCTGTGGTGATGGCCGTGCCGCCGATGTGCGTCGTGACCGGGATGGTGCCCGGTGTGCGGTGGGTGTGCGGACTGCGTCATACCGTCGACGGTAGCGGCGAAATGCCGGATTGGCATACAGTCTTGCGTATGGAGCAAGAAATTGATGCGGTGGTCCGTCAGCGGATTCGGGGGCTGCGAGTGGCCAAGGGGTGGACCTTGGACTCACTGGCCGCGCGCTGCTTCCTGAGTCCGTCGACGCTGAGTCGCATCGAGACCGGGCATCGGAGAGTGGCGTTGGACCAGCTGGTGCCCATCGCGCGCGCCCTGGGCACCACCCTGGACCAGCTGGTCGAGCCGTCCAACGACGAGGACGTGGTGATCCGTCCAGAGTCGCACCGGACCGCCGGAATGACCGTGTGGAAGCTGTCGCGGAATCAGACTCCCGGTGGGGTCACGGTGGCCAAGATGCGGATCACCGAAGAGCACGTCGTGGACCCGAACAACCTGGGCGTACACCCTGGCCGCGAATGGTTCACGGTCATCTCCGGGACCATCCGGCTGCACCTCGGGGAGCGGGTGATCGCGGTCCCTACCGGCCAGGCGGCGGAGTTCTCGACCATGGTGCCCCACGGAATGGCCGCCGTCGACGGGCCGGCCGAGATCGTGTCGATTTTCGACCACGAAGGTGAGCGCGCCCACCTGCCCGGGTGATCGTCGGTTTTTCAGCCAGATCACAGCTGGCAGATGGGGTTTTCCGGACATTCGCTCGGTAGGCTCGAGATGTTATGACTGCGAAATCTCTCGTCACTCGTCGCACCGTCCTTGCCGCCGCCGGACTCGGCGCTGTCGGTGCGGCGGTTGCCGCGTGTTCGGGCGGCGACTCCGCCAGCGAAAACGCGGGACCCGCCGAGCCCACCGTGCAGGTCGTGTTCACGCCTTCGCTCGACTCGCCGGACGCCCCGAACCCCACCGACACGTTCTCGGTGAAAGCCGAAAACGGTCAACTCAATCCCGACATCAAGCTGCTCAACCCGAACGGCAAGGTGGTGCAGGGGGAGATGTCGGATGACCAGACCACCTTCACCATCACCGAACCTCTGGGGTACGGGTCGGAATACACGTGGCAGGGCAGCGCCATCGGCAGCGACCGGGTCACCGCGCCGGTCGAAGGGACGTTCACGACGCTGACCCCAGAGTCGCAGATCAACGTGGTGGTCAACATCGGCGACGGCCAAGAGGTCGGTATCGCCGCGCCGATCATCCTGAAGTTCAATGCGACGGTCGACGACAAGGAAGCCGTCGAGAAGGCGCTGAGCGTCACCACCGAACCGGAGACCGAGGGTGCCTGGGCCTGGCTCGGCGAGGACAACGGGTCACGAGTGCACTGGCGACCCAAGGACTATTGGGTGCCGGGCACCAAGGTGCACATGTCGGCCGACCTCTACGGCGTCGACCACGGCGGCGGCGCCTATGGCGCAGCGGATGTGACCAGCGACTTCGGTATCGGACGATCACAGATCGTGAAGGCCGAGTCGTCGTCGCATCAGATCGTGGTGGTGCGTGACGGTGCCGTGCTGATGACGCTGCCGTGTAGCTACGGTGAGGGCGACCTGGATCGCAACGTCACCCGTTCGGGCATCCATGTGGTGACCGAGAAGTACGAAGACTTCTACATGAGCAACCCCGCGGCCGGGTATTTCAACATCCGCGAACGCTTCGCCGTCCGCATCTCCAACAACGGTGAGTTCATCCACGCCAACCCGGAAACCATTGGCGTGCAAGGGTCGTCGAACGTCACCAACGGCTGCATCAATCTGTCTCTGGAGAATGCGCAACGATATTTCGACACCGCGGTCTACGGCGATCCGGTGGAGGTGACCGGTACCCGCATCGAGTTGTCGGAGGCCGACGGCGACATCTTCGACTGGATCTTCGACTGGGACACCTGGACCGGGATGTCGGCGATCCAGGGCGATCCCGAGCAGATCGATGCGCCGGCAACGCCATCCGGTGCGCCGCGGTCGGCGGCGCCGGCGGGTTGAGTTCGTCGGGTACGGGTGGGCGCGCCTACCCCGTCTTGATGTTTCGCCGAGCCGAGGCCTGATCTCGCGGTTTCAGGATGATCTGGTCGAGGTTCACGTGCGGCGGCCGCGAGGCGACGAAACCGATTACCTCGGCCACGTCGTCGGCGGTCAATGGGGTCAGGCCCTGGTAGACGGCATCGGCGCGGTCCTGATCTCCGCGGAACCGGACAAGCGAGAACTCGGTTTCGACCATGCCCGGTGCGATCTCGGTGAGGCGCACCGGCTTTCCGAGCAGCTCATAGCGCAGCGTGCGATGCAGCACACCCTGTGCGTGCTTCGCGGAGGTGTAGCCGGCGCCGTTGTCGTACGCCTCGAGGGCCGCGATCGAGGAGATTGTCACGATCAGGCCGTCGCCCGATGCGATCAGTGCGGGCAGCAGCGCCTTGGTGATCCGCAGCGTGCCGAGGACGTTGGTCTCATACATCCACCGCCAGTCGTCGAGGTCTGCGGTCGCGATGGGATCGAGCCCTTTGGCGCCGCCGGCGTTGTTCACCAGGACATGGACGGTATCGAGTCCGTCGACGAAGGACGCGACCGAATCCTCGTCGGTGACGTCGAGGCGACGGCCGGTGCCGCCGATCTCCGCGGCGAGTTCGTCGATCAGCTCGGTACGTCGGGCGCCGAGGACGACGTGATAGCCCTGTTCGGCAAGCTGACGTGCGGTCGCCGCGCCGATCCCCGAGCTCGCGCCGGTCACCACCGCGAGCTTTTTGTCCGTGTCCGTCGTGCCGCGTTCGAGGGAGCTGCTCATGACCTCAGCTTAGCGACGGCACTGCGTTGCTAAGTTTGGTGCATGTCGTCGACCGGAGTCGTGCCCGCGGCCCTGCAGGTCGGCTCCACGCCCGCCGCGGCCGTGCTGCACGCCATCCGGGTCAGCGGCCCCGTGACGCGTGATCACCTGGCCGCCGCGACCGCATTGTCACCGGCGACCATCAACCGTCAGGTCGCTGCATTGTCTCGGATCGGTCTGATCGTCGACCGGCCCGATCTGGTGGACCCCGGCGGTATCGGGCGACCCAAACATCCCCTCACCATCGACCGAGACACATTGTGCGTCGCCGGAATGCACATCGGCGCACGGCGAACACTGCTGGCCATCGCCGACCTCGGCGGACGGACCCTGTACAGCCATGCGGTCCGCACACCGCGCGACGAGGCGGCTGTCGGTGATCTGTGCGATCAGCTGGCCGAACTCGTCGACCGGTTCAGTGGGCGTCGGTTGCTGTGGGGTGGTGTCGCCGCCGGCGGTGCCGTGGATGCGGCAACGGGACGAATCGACCATCCGGTTCTCGGCTGGCGGCGTGTCCCGGTGGGGCAGATGCTGGCCACCGCTCTCGGCGTCCCGGTCTCGGTCGGCGAGCACGTGCAGGCGATGGCGGCTGCCGAACTGTTGCTGAGTTCGCCGCGGGAGATCGTGGGTACCGGCCTGTTCTTCTATGCCCGCGAGACCGTCGGCATGGCAATGTCTGTCGACGGGAAGGTGTTGATGCCGCTGCGCGGCGCCGGTTCCATCGCGCATCTGCCTGTCGTCGCACCCCATCTCGCCTCCGCGGCGCGACCCGTCCTGCAGGATGTGATCGGCCGGGGTGCCGCGCAGTCCGCGGCCCGACGGCTCGGCGTCGGTGAGAACGACTCGGCGATCGTCGATGAGCGTGCCGAGGTACTCGGTGGTGTGGTCGCGATGCTGCGCGACGTCCTCAACCCGGACGGTGTGGTCGTCGCCGGCGACGCGTTCGCCGCTCACCCGCACGGTCTGGCACCCGTGCAGGCCGCGTTCGATGCGGCGACCACCATCGCCCGCCCGCTCGAGATCTCGCCGTCGCAGTTCGGTCTGCGCGTGCAGGAGAGTGCGGCCGTGGTGATGGCGCTCAGTGTTGTCTATGCCGACCCCGTCGCCGCGACCACCGGTGAGCCATCGCCTACCGTTGGGGCATGACCACAGCCACGCGCGATGTCTCCGCCAACCTCGAGGTGTACGTCACCGCTGCCACGGAGCTCGAATTCCAGATCACCGTGGCGAAGCTGCCCGGTCTCGACCTCACCGAGGAACTGTCGATGACCATCGACGGCGACGCCGTCGAACCCGAGGAGATCGTCGGCGAGCACGGATCCCGCATCCACCGCATCCAGGTCGAATCAGGCTTGGTGGTGGTGGACTACTCGGCATCGGTCACCTCACCGGCCGACCCCATCGCGGTCGAGGTGACCGACCATTCGATCTACCTGCGTCCCAGTCGATACGCTGAGGCCGACAAGTTCTTCGGATTCGCTGCCGGCCAGTTCGACATAAACTTGCCGCCCAGTGAACTGCTGCAGCAGGTGGCCGAATACGTGGAGAATCGGCTCAGCTACATCCCGGGCGCCAGCGACCCGATCGACGGAGCCGCGGACACCTTGCTCGCCAATGCCGGGGTATGCCGCGACTATGCACATCTGGTGGTGGCTCTGCTGCGTGCGTTGAACATCCCGGCCCGACTGGTCGCGGTGTACGCGCCGGGCTGCGACCCGATGGACTTCCACGCGGTCGCCGAGGCACTGGTCGACGGACGGTGGGTGGTGGTCGACGCGACCGGGCTGGCGCCGCGGCAGTCCATGGTGCGGATCGCCACCGGCCGCGACGCCGCCGACACGGCGTTCCTCGACAACCATCGGGGCACCATCAACCTGAACTCCTACAAGGTGACCGCCGTGGTGGCCGGCGACCTGCCGACCGACACCGGAGAGGCCCGAATCGGGATAGGCTGAGCGCTGTGCATGCGCTCTCGTGCCCCGTCTGCAACGCGTTGTCGGGGTTCGTCCCACGGCAGTGTCCTCAATGCGGAACCGCTGTCGGCGTCCACCTTCCGAGTCGTTCGCTGGTTGTCGTCGCAGAGGATGGCGTGCTGATCGACGGCCGACGCTGGGTGTACTGTGCCAACCGCACCCGCACCGGCTGCAATTGGGTCACCCCCGCGGAAGTGGGGCCGGAGTCGATCGGGCTGCGGGGCCGGTGTTTTCCGTGCTCGCTGGTCCGACGGCAACCCGATCCGGATGACACGATCGCTTTGGAAAAACTCAACTCCACCACCCGCGACCTGCGCATGTTGGTGTATCAGCTTGTCGATCTGGGCCTGCCGGTGGAGCCGTTCTGGCGCACCGACGGCGGCCTTGCCTTCGACCTGTTGTCGAGCCAGACCACCGGCCGGCCGGTGACCATCGGACATGCCAACGGTGTCATCACCATCGACCTCGCCGAATCGCTCGACGCCCATCGTGAACGGCTGCGCGTCGACCTCGGCGAGGCCTACCGGACGATGCTCGGTCATTTTCGGCACGAGGTGGGTCACTACTTCGAACACCATCTGGTCGAGACCGGCGACGGCGCAACGGAATACCTTGATGAGGCCCGGGAGCTCTTCGGCGACGAGCGGGCCTCATACACCGACGCGATCGACAGACATTACACCTACGGTCCGCCGCGCAACTGGCGCGACTCCTTCATCTCCGAGTACGCGACGATGCACCCGTGGGAGGACTTCGCGGAGTGTTTCGCCCACTACCTGCACATCACCGGAACCATCGACACCGCGCGTGAATCCGGGTTGATGCTGAGCAGTGCGCAAGTCGTGTTCACCATGGACCGTGACATCGTGCCGTTGCAGTCCTACGCCGACGAGCCGATCGAACGGTTGCTCTACGATTGGAAGTGGTTGTCCACCATGTTCAATCGGGTGAACGGCGCGATGGGGGCCCGTCCGCTGTACCCGTTCGAGATCCCGCGGCCGGTGGTTCGCAAGCTCGGCTTTGTCCATCGCGTCATCCGCGAGTCGGCGAAACGGGCGCGCACGGTTGATCCGTTGGTGGGGGCGGGCGCGGTGGGCTGACCTCGACTGCGGTGGGCGCATTCCACGCGACCTATCCGTTTCGGACGTGTCCGCGAGCATCACCTGTGGCAGTGGTCGACTGGATTATCCATCCGGACAGGCTCAGCGGTGATGCGGACGGACACGGAGCCCAGACCGCGGCGTTGCTTCGCCGGTCGACGACATCGATCGCAGCCAGACTGCACTATCGGCCTGTCGACTCCCGCCGCCGTGCGACGATGAACTCGAGCACCGTTGCGACGTCGTCGGTGTCACCGATCCGATGGGTGGCGATGGTGTCACCCGCGCCGACCTTGATACTCACGTCGCCGCGCTCGGAATCGAGGTGCGCGAACGCCTTCTCGTCGGTCACGTCATCGCCGAGGTAGATGACCGCGTCGGCGCCGACCCGGTCGCGGAGCACGTCGAGGGCGTGGCCCTTGCTGGTCTCGATGACGGCGAGCTCGATGACCTCTTTGCCTTCGGTGACATGCACTCCGGGCCATCGCGCGGGGCCTGATCGCGCCGCCTCGAGCGCTGCGTCGGCGTCGGCCGGTGCGGCATTGCGGACATGCAGCACGGTGCTGGCCGGTTTGGTCTCCACCCGCGAACCAGGGTGATCTGCTGCGATCGAACGTAGTTCGTCGATCAACCGATGAAGTAGCTCGCGGTGTGCTTCGGAGATCTCCTCGACGAAGCCGGTGTCGAACTCGCTGCCGTGGCTGCCGACGAGTGTCACCGGACCCTTCACCCCGGACAGGTCGGCCAACACCGCCAGCTCCCGGCCGGAGACCACGGCGGCCGCCGTATCGGCGAGGGCTGCGGCCGCTTCGATGGCGGCGACCGACGCCGGGTTGGGTACCGCATCCTCCGGGCGTGACACCAACGGCGACATGCATCCGTCGTAATCGGAGGCGACCAACAGCGTGGGTACTGCAGCGGCGGCGGTCAGTGACTCGCGCAAGTCTGCGGGGATGCCCGTGGCGCTCATTCGTTGCTGTCCGACGATTCCGTTCCACCCTGGACCAGATGTACCCCGCGATTGGGGTCGGCGGCGGTCTCGGTCACCGACTCCAGTGTGCCGAGGAAACTCTCGGCCCATTTGGCGACGTCGTGGGCGAGCACCTGGCGACGCAACGCACGCATGCGTTTGCGGCCGTCCTCGGTGGACTGTTGCACCGCAGCCTCGATCGCGTCCTTGACGCCGTCGAGGTCATACGGGTTGGCCTGATAGGCGGAGCGCAACTCGGCTGCGGCCCCGGTGAATTCGCTGAGCACGAGGGCGCCACCGAGGTCGCTGCGGCACGCCACGTACTCCTTGGCGACCAGGTTCATCCCGTCGCGCAGCGGCGTCACCAGCATCACGTCGGCCGCGACGAAGAAGGCGATCAGTTCGTCGCGCGGCACCGGCCGGTGCAGATACTGGACCACCGGCTGGCCGACGGTCGCGTAGACACCGTTGATGTTGCCGACGAGTTGTTCGATCCCGGCGCGCATCCGGACATAGCTGTCGACACGTTCCCGGCTCGGCGTCGCGAGCTGGATCATCACGGTCTCTTCGGGCTTGATCCGGTGCTCGGCCAACAATTCGGAGAGCGCCTCGAGTCGTACGTCGATGCCCTTGGTGTAGTCGAGACGATCGACGCCGAGCATGATCGTCTTCGGATTGCCGAGTTCTTCGCGGAGCTCGGCGGCACGTTTGCGGATGTCCTTGGACCGTGCCTTGGCGTCGAGGTCACCGGAGTCGATGGAGATCGGGAAGGCGCCGACCCGAACGGTGCGGAAGCCCACCTGCACGACACCGAACCGTGAGCGGACGCCGACCGTGCCCTTGCTGGTGGCCTGGCCGGCGAGTCGACGCGCGAGGAACAGGAAGTTCTGGGCGCCGCCCGGCAGATGAAATCCGATGAGGTCGGCGCCGAGCAGACCCTCGACGATCTCGGTACGCCAGGGCAGCTGCATGAACAGCTCGACCGGCGGGAAGGGGATGTGTAGGAAGAAGCCGATCTTGAGGTCCGGGCGCAACATCCGCAGCATCTTGGGGACCAGCTGCAGTTGGTAGTCCTGAATCCAGACGATCGCGCCTTCGGCCGCTGCGGTGGCGGTCTTCTCGGCGAAGCGTCGGTTCACCTCGACGTAGGTGTTCCACCACTCGCGGTGATACTCGGGTTTGACCAGAACGTCGTGATACAGCGGCCACAGCGTGGCATTGGAGAACCCCTCGTAGTACTCGGCGATCTCCTGCGTGGACAGCGGCACCGCATGGATGTCGATGCCCTCGATGTCGGGGTTGTCGTCGGAGTCGGCAATACCGGACCAGCCCACCCAGGCGCCGGTCTGCGACCGAAGGATCGGTTCCAGCGCGGTCACCAGACCGCCTGGGCTGCGTTTCCAGTTCACCGTCCCGTCGGGGAGGACCTCCTTGTCGACGGGCAGTCGATTGGCGACGACCACGAACTGCGCGTCACCGAACTCATGGTCGGCGGTGGTCCCGCCGTTGGACTCGTCCCCGGACCCCGCCATGCGTTTCAGGCGTTCTCGCCCGGCGCGATTCCCAGCATGGACAGCAGCATCCGGCACTCGTCGGCGTCGGTTGCGTAGGCGGCGACGACGCGACGTGCGGAACTTGCCGTCTCGTCGGCGACCGGCTCCAACTCGTCGTCGGTGATGTCGGTGGTTTTCGCAGGCATTACAGTCCTCTGGCTTCACAGCGGTGTGCCGCCGGCGGTGACCGGTGGCGCGTGCACGACCGGCGTTGGTGTGCGCATCACGATGTTACCTGCTCCGCGGGCGGCCGCCGGTCACACGCCGGGAAGGTCACGGGCGTCGGCGATACCCCTGCAGTCGATTGCGTCGCAGCATCCCCATCCACGCCGGACGGACGGGCAGCTGCGGACGCCGCAACGAGCGGGCGATGAACTCACCAAGCGTGACACCGGCCGCAAGCGCGGCGCCGATGCCCAGGGCGTTCATCATCCAGGTGATGCCGTCGAGGGTCTGATCCCCCAGCAAACCGTAGAGCGCGCGGTAGACCGCGAGACCCGGCAGGAGCGGCGTGATGCCGGCGATCGCCACAACCAGCGGCGGGGTCAGCGCGCGGCGGGCGAGCAGACCACCCACCAGTCCGACCAGGGCAGCGGCCACACCGTTGGCCACCACGTCACCGACCGCGGCGACGAAGGACGCCGACGCGACCACCGCGGCGCCGATCGCACCGCCCATGAACGCCACCGGAAGGGCGCGCTTCTCGGCGTAGCTCGCCAACGCGAAGGCGAACGCGGCCAGGGCGCCGGCGAAGATACGGACCGGCAGTTCGACGGCCGGGAAGGTGGTCTGCGGTGTGATCGTCGGCAGATAGATGCCGACATGCTCCAGGACGCTGATCGCGATACCGACACCGCCGATGAGGCCACCGGTCATCAGCAACAACTCGAAGAATCTCGCGACACCGGTGATCGGGGCGCCGGTGATCGCGTCCTGCACCGAACCGACCAGCGACAACCCCGACAACAGCACCACGATGCCTGCCGCGATGACGAACGATGGCATCAGGTCGATCGACAGATTCAGGTTCTGCGCGATACCGAACGCGGCGGCGGCCGGCACCACGGCGATGAATCCGCCGACGAGCTGCTGGAAGAACACCGGGGTACCGATCCGATTGAGGCGGCGGTTGATCACCACGATGACGACCGTCGTCACAAAAGCGATGAGCGCGCCGAGTTCGGCGCCGCCGAGCAACACCGACACACCCGCGGCCATCAGGCCCCAGGCGCCGGTCGCGATCCGGTGTGGATACGGGTGCGGCGCGGTGATGATCTCGTCTACCTTGCGGTGTGCCGTCGACGGTGTGATCGCCATGTCGCGGATACGACGGACCAGCCGGTCGATCTGTGCCAACCGGGTGAAGTCCATCGAGCGGTAGTAGACCTGCTCCATCGTCGTGATGGGCGGCAACGTCGCTCCGCGGCGCGCGCTGACCACGATGGTGTTGTAGGTCACGTCGACGTCGACGTCCTCGAGTCCGTAGACACCGCACACGAAGGCGATCTGCTGCTGCGTGTCGATCGCAGCGGTGCCCGAATCCAGTAGGACCGCACCGATCTTGGTGGCGAGGTCGAGCACCTCGGTGATCGCCGCGACGTCGAACCTGTCGATCGGTTTGCGCGGCGAGACCATGATGCTGCCCGGCTCGATCGTGTCGATCGTCGCCGGACGGTCCTCGATCAGCCGGACGGGGTTCAACCATCCCAACGCACGGCCGATATACTCGCGCACGCATGCCTCCTTAGCTCAGTGGTAGAGCACTCGCCTTGTAAGCGAGCGGTCGTCAGTTCAATCCTGACAGGGGGCTCCAAGAACCCGCCTCCGGCAGGGGGGGCTCCAACAACCCGCCTCCGGCAGGGGGGCTCCAACAACCCGCCTCCGGCGCCAGAACCGAGAAGTCAACGGCCTCGGAGGCGGGGTGTGTTCCTGGTTGTGACGCGTTTCATCCGCGCGAGATCTGCCTACTCACACCACGCACCGAAACCCCAGATGCGACGTCGCCGAGTCGTCGGACTGCGCCGAGCGCGCGGCCGGTCGATAGCGGCGGCAGTACTCCGGTGCGCACAGATGCGATCCACCTTTGGTGACCCGCATGACCTGCGGTGACGTGGTGGGCGCAAGGAGGTTCGGGCGACCGTCGGCATCGACGGCTGCGGTGTCGGACACCGGGTGACGCGGTACCCACACGTCCGAGCATCGCTCCCACACGTTGCCGATCATGTCGAGCAGGCCGAACCCGTTGGTCGGGTACGTGCCGACCGGCGACGTCGTTCCCCAACCGTCGTTGCGGTACGGAAATCGGCCCTTCCAGGTGTTCGCCATGTCGCGCCCGCCGGGCCGCAGCTCGTCGCCGGGCCAGGCGTACTCCTGCCCGTCGAGACCGCCGCTGGCCGCGAACTCCCACTCGGCCTCGGTCGGCAGGCGCCGGCCGACCCAGTCGGCGTAGGCGGCGGCGTCGCGGTAGGCGATATGCACCACCGGGTGCTCGGCGCGGGCCACGAGGAGATTGTCGGTGCCGGTCGGTCGGCGCCAGCTTGCGCCGGGCTGCCAGCGCCACCACACCCGCCAGTCGTGCAGGTCCACCGGTGCCGCGCTCGGGGTGAACACCACCGAGCCGGGCAGGAGGGAGGCCGGGTCGGCGTCGGGGAAATCGGCCGGGTCCGGCGCCTGCTCGGCGACCGTGACATATCCGGTGGCTGCGACGAACTCGGCGAACTGTGCGGTGGTGACCGGATGGCGTTCGATCGCGAACGGCTCCACTACCCGGTCGTGGGCAGGTTGTTCTTCCGGGTAGTGCCGGTCCGAGCCCATCCGGAACCGGCCACCGGGCAACTCGATCAACTCGGTCATAGGCACGGTTCCGAGAGTAGAAGGTGACCGGTGTGTCACATCTGTGGGCGCGGTGTGCGGGTTCGCGCCACGATGGGGACATGGGCGAAGCAGATCTGGTCGTGACGACCACCCACGGACCGGTTCGGGGCAGCAGTCGCGACGGTGTCGACGTCTGGCGCGGCATCCGGTACGCCGCGGCTCCGGTCGGGGGCCTGCGGTGGCGTCGGGCGCGGCCCCCGCAACCCCACGACGACGTCGTCGATGCCACCGAGTTCGGCCCGGTGTGTCCGCAGGAACGCAACCCCGCCATCGCATTGGGCGCCGATGCCCAGATGGGTGAGGACTGCCTGTTCCTCAATGTGTGGGCGCCGGTCGCCGATGAGGCGCTACCGGTGATGGTGTGGCTGCACGGCGGTGCCTACGTGTTCGGCAGCGGAAGCCAGCCGCTCTACGAGGCGACCGACCTCGCCCGCGACGGCCGCGTCGTCGTGGTGACGCTCAACTATCGGCTCGGCGCACTCGGCTTCGCCGACCTCACATCGCTCAACGACCTCCTCGACTCAACGCAGCCTCGGTTCGAGTCGAATGCGGCGCTCAGCGACATTCTTCTCGCACTGCAGTGGGTGCGCGACAACATCGCCGGCTTCGGCGGCGATCCCGACAACGTCACCGTTTTCGGTGAGTCGGCGGGCGCCGGAATCGTCACCACGCTGCTGACGATGGCGGCCGCCGACGGTCTGTTCCATCGGGCGATCGCACAGAGTTCACCGGCGACGTCGATGTACGACCACGAGCGCTCGGCGGGGATCGCCGAGAAGCTGATGGCGGCGCTCGGTCTGCGATCCGCCGACGCCGAGCAACTCGCCACCGTTGACGTCGCACGGATCACCGAGGCGACGATGACGGTCTTCACCGACGTTCCGGTGGACAATCCCGGCACCATCGCGTTCGCCCCGGTCATCGACGGCGACCTGGTTCCCCGGCACCCGATGGATGTGTTCCGGGCCGGCGAATCGATGCCGGTGCCCCTGTTGATCGGGACCAACAAGGACGAGGCGGCGCTGTTCAAGTGGATGAAGTCGCCGTTGATGCCTATCACCCCCAGCGACATCGAGCGGATGTTCGCCGACATGATGGCCGAGTACCCGGATGTCACGGTGCCGCCGCGCGCGCAGATCACCTCGGCGTACTCGGGGATGCGGCCCAAGGTCGCCGGTCTCGGTGTCGCGCGGGACATCGCCTTCCGGATGCCCACGGTGTGGCTTGCCGAAGCGCACGGACGGCACACACCGGTCTACCTGTACCGCTTCGACTGGGCCACCCGGATGCTGCGGGCCCTGCGGGTGGGGGCCACGCACGCCACCGAACTGCCCTACGTCTGGGGCAATCTCGTCGCCGGGCCCAAAGACATCACGTTCAAGCTCGGGGGACGCAAGACCGGCGAGGAGATCTCCGGTCGGCTGCAACGGCGCTGGACCTCGTTCGCCCACCACGGCGTGCCGGATGACGGCGGTGCATTGCCGTGGCCGATGTTCGACGAACAGACGCGGTCCACGCTGGTCGTCGATTCCGACGACCGCGTCGTCGACGATCTCGACGGCGACATTCGCCGGGCGTGGGGCGACGAGGTGCTGAGCTTCCGGTAGTCGCTGCGCTGTGGTGAACCGCCGGTCCTCACTGGCAATTGTCGCTGCCCGATAACTTTTGTGACTCAAGCCATCTCGATGTGCCCGGCGGCCCGATCACCGCATACATTGGTTCACTGCAGTCATTCACACGACACTCGCGCCTGAGGCGGGGGAAAGGCGGTCGACGAGATGGGCCGGGGAATCAACGAGACGAGCGCACGCGGTACGCGGGCGAAGGTCGTGCGTCGGGTGGTCGGAGCAGGGTTTGCGGGGGCAGCCATGGCCGGGGCGATGGCGTTCGCCGCGGCGCCCGCGAGCGCGCAGCCGCTGCCGACCATCGAGCCGACGGTGGAGAACGCGGCGCCGACGCTGGACAACATCAAGCTGGGCATCACCAAGGCCGTCGAAACCAATCCGGAACTCGAGTCGGTCGGCGAGTGGGCCTTGACGCTGTTCCCGGAGTACTGATACTTCGCGAAACGCCGAGCCGGAACCCGTCGCAGATACGCCTGCGGCGGGTTCCGTCGTCTGTGGACCGTGACGGCGACGATCGCGCGGGCCCAATCGGCTGGCGCGTGACCCGAGGCCGCTCGCGCGGCGATCAGCTATGGCATTCGTCGGCGATGTCGGTGTGCGGCAGATACAGTTCGCGCTGCGACTCGGTCAGGTGCGGTGTGCTGTCGCAGATCCACCGGTTGGCGGTGGCGAGGTCGGTGGTCTGCAGGTGGATGCTCCCGGTCACGTCACCGGCGGTGATGATGGTGTCGTCGCTGTACATGTGATCCGGGAACTGCCACTTCGTGGTGGTATCGGTGGTGGTGATCAACGGGACGATCGACTGCTGGGCGCCGAGCCGGCCGCGATCGAACACGAAGGTCGTGAGGTGATGTGTCGCGGTGCCCACCACCAGTCGCGTCGGCGTCAGCGACAACGTCGCCGCGTGGATGTTGGGTTTGCGATCGATCTCCTTGGCGCCGCCCTCCCCGACGTCCCAGGTGGACAGGTCACGTGCGGCGATGATCAGTGCCGTGCCGTCGCGGCTGAACACCGCCCGCGCCGCCGGGCTGGTGTCGGTGACGACGGCGGTCGGCGCGCGCCGGTCGCCGTCGAGGTCGTAGACGTAGGTGCGTTTGTCGTCGGAGGTCACTGCCAGCCGTCGGCCGTCGGGGCTGAACGCGACACTGCGGATGAGGTCTTCGGGCCCTGTCAGTGGGGCGCCGACGGCCCTCGGTTGCCGGGGATCGCCGACGTCCCAGAGTTGCACGGTGGTGTCGGTGGTGCCGGTGGCGAGAAGGTCGGCTTCTGGGGAGAAGGCGATCGCATTGGTGTATCGCGTCGACACCCGCAGATCGGCGGTGCGACGCGGATCGGCGTGGTCGGCGATATCCCACAGCTGCACCAGCCCGCCGTTGTTGTTCGCCGTAGCGGCCAACGTGCCGTCAGCGTTCACACTGACCGACGGGTGATCGTTGACCCGCCGCTGGATCGGAGTGCGTGACTGCCGGGCCCATCCCTCCGGGCTGGTGGACCACACATTGAGGGTGGTGTCGGTGCCGACCGTGGTGAGCACCGTGCCGTCGGCGTTGTTGGCCAGGCCGGTGACGGTGCCGCCACGATCGGGGATGACGCCGGTGGGCAGATGCCACAGGTCGATGGCGCCGTCGGAGCGCCCGACCACCATGCTCGACCCATCCGGGCTGAAGATGCTGGAGAACGTCCGGACCGAGCCCTGCTCCGGCGTGCCCTGCATGCTGGCCGACTGCAATGTCCATTGCGTCACCGGCATCGCCGGGTCGATGGTGTTCCACACCGTCACCCGCCCGTCGGCGCGGGCCGAGGCGAGTTGATCGCCGTCGTCGTCGAAGGTGATCGACCAGGAACCGGCGGTGGTGTTGGGCAGTGAGGTCGTCACCGGGGTGGGACGCGAGGGCGTCGCGACATTCCACAGCTGGGCGTTGGGGCTGTCGCCGGTGACCGCGAGGGTGCGGCTGTCGGGACTGAACGCGACGGCGTGGGTGATGCTGGGAAAACCGGTGATCGGCGGGGCTGCGGGCACCGGTCGGTCATCGTCTGAGGTGTCGAACAGTCGCACCACCTTGTCGTCGCCACCGGTCGCCAACAGTCGACCGTCCGGGCTGTAGGCCACGGTGCGTGCGGCCGCGGAATGGGCGGCCAGCATGGCCGTCTCGCGTACCGCCCCGGACGCGTCGACGGCGAAGATGGTGACCGTGCCGTCGTCTGACGACGCGGCGAGGTGGCGCCCATCCGGCGCGAAGCGCACCATGTAGACGGTTCCGTGCCCGGGACTGACCGAGACCTGTTGGCGTGGCGCCGACGGTTCGCTGATGTCCCACACGCGGACGGTGCCGTCACCACTGCCTGTCGCCAGCAGGGCTTGGCTGGGGTGGAAGGCCACCGAGGTCAGATAGTTGCCGTAGCCGCCCAGCGTCGACACCGTCCGATACGAGCCGTCGGCGGTACGTTGCCACAGCCGGGCGGTGCGGTCGCCGCTGGCGGACGCGAACATTGTGCTGTCGGCGGAGAACCGGACGTCGTACACCGGACCGGAGTGCCCGGTCAGCGGCTCCGACAGCGGACTGGTGGACGCGCCCAACACGCGTTGGCTGATGGTCGGGTCGTCGGGATAGAGATCGAGCGCCACCAGCAGCAGGCGCGCCGCCATCGACGGATTGGTCTGCTGCAGGCTGTCGATGTGCGACAACAGCGCGGCCCGTTCGGCGTTGTTGCGCTGCTGGGTGAGGTCGTGGGCCTGACGTAGGACGATGGCCGCGGTGATCGTCGACACCACGGCCAGCACCACCACCACCGTGATCGACAGCACCCGGATCAGTCGTCGTCGGCGCTGCTGGGTGAACGCGGCGTCGAGGAATGCCTCGTTCTCGGCGGAGAGCAGATGCTGGTAGGTGCGGCGCAGCGCGGCGCGATGTCGGCGGGCGTCGTCCAGGCGCGATCCGGTGTAGAGGAACGAGCGGCTGCGATCGGTGTCGAGCCACGCGGTGGTGTCGGTGTCGAGTTGCTGTCGCCACTGGTGGATGCCGGAGTCGGCGGCGATCCATTCGGCCAGCCGGGGCCATGCCGTCAGGACCACGTCGTGGACCAGCATCACCGAGTCCGACGTCACGATCAGCAGACGGGCCTGCGCGAAGATGTCGATGACCGCGGAGATGCGGGCCGGGAACCGGTCGGCGATGGTGTCGGTGTGCAGCGGCACGCGCAGCGCCGCACCGCCCGGGCCCACATGCACCAGCGCCAGCAGCAGTGCGCGGGCCAGGTTGCGGTCGTCGGGTTCCACAGCCGACCAGGCGGCTTCGGCGGTGTCGGCGACGGCACGCGCGATGCCGCCGGTGGCGCGATACCCCGAGATCGTCATTCGGTTACCCGACCGGCGTGTCCAGGTCGCCGCCAGCACGTGGGCCAGCAGCGGGAGTCGGCCGGCCCGGTCGCCCACGGTGGACGCCGCATGCAGGTCGCTGATCAGCACGTCGGCGAGGCCCGACTCGATCCGCCCGCCGGCCAGCCGGACCGGACCGGTGATGACCTCGCGCAACTGGGCGCCGGTCATCTCCGACACGATCACACAGCGGGTTTGCCAGGCCTGCGCGAGGAACCCGAACTCCACGCATTGGCCGAAGAAGTCGGCACGCACGCCCAGCACGACCACCGAGTCCTGCGACAGCTCCTCGACCGCGCGCATCGTCTCGACCAGCACGGTCGGCGGCAGCGCGAACACATCCTCGAACTGATCGAGCACGATCACCTCGGGGAGCCGACGCGACGACCCGCTGTCCGCCGGCTCGGGCTCGGCATGTGTGCCGGGGTAGGCCGTGGGTAGCTGCAGTCCGGTCGGGGTGATCACGGCCCGGCGGGGGGCCCGCACGCGGCGGTCGCGCGCCAGGCCGGCGTCGAGCAGGGAAGACTTTCCGGAGCCCGACACACCGGCCACGATGATCAGTCGGGGACCGGTCGGGGCGTCGGCGGCCTCCACGATGGTGTCGACGAGCGTCGAGATCAGATCGTCGCGGCCGAAGAACACGGCGCTGTCGGCGGCGGTGACCGTCGCGAGCCCGGCGTACGGGCGGGCCACCGCGGAAGTGGTCGGTCGCGCGAGGTCGGGCTCGTCCGCCTCGGTCAGGTGCTTGTCCCAGAGGTCCTTCCACTGCGGCAGGCTCAACACCTCGTCCTGCCCATCGGCCACCGCGCGCGCCGTCAGCCACAGCAGCAGCGGTTCGACGGTCGCGAAATCCCGCGGCAAGTGGCGCCCGTTACGCCAGTCACTGATCCGTTGCGCCGACACCGTCGAGCGTGCCGCGGCAGCCCGCAGTGTCGGCCGGCCCGCCTGCACGAACAGGCGCGCCAACGCACTACCGAAGTCCACTCACCATCACCGAAAATCCCCCGACCGACACTCTCCGGAACATCATGCGCCCAACGTCGCCCGGATCGCCATTCCAGTGAGGCCGAACACCTCGGGTGAATGACCCACGCCAGGGGGTTTCGCGTTGCCGGATCCCCTCCGGTGTCCGGTCCGGAATGTGCGTTTACGCCCTGAACAGCGACGATGTCGAGTCCCGGCGCCGGTCGCTGGCCTGGCGGCGGCGATCGGGGTGAACTGACATCAGCGCGTGAGACCGCCATCGAACGCGCGACTGCAGCCGTTGCCCGACGCGCGGTGGCGCGACGGACGCCGTCAGGTCGGGGGTGCGGGTCGTGCAACGGCTGCAGTCGACCTCTCGAGCGTCGACGTAGGATCGCGGGCATGGCCCGTCTCCGTCTGAACGGTTCGTCCACGCTCCCGGCCGCCGGCTTCGCCTACAGCGCGACAGTCACCGCGGGACCGCTGATCTTCACCGCGGGCATCAGCCCGCTCGACGCGGCCGGCGCGATCGTCCCGCCCGGCGATGTGGTCGGCCAGACGCGGACCTGTCTGGCGAACCTGCGCTCCGTGCTCGACGATCAGGGTGCCTCGATGGCTGACATCGCGAAGCTGACGATCTACGTCGCCGAGCAGTTGCAGGCAGATCTGGTGGTCGCCTGGGACGAGATCGTCGCCGAGTTCGGCACCCCGGTACCGCCGGCGATGATGATGGGCGTCACCGTCCTCGCCTACGACGACCAGCTCGTCGAGATCGAAGCGATCGCCGCACCCGCGGCATGACGACCCGACCCGTCGTCGACGACGCCGAACGCCGCCGACGACTGATCCGACGTCATCACCTCGACCGAACCGACCCCACCGCGGCGCTGACCGAGATGGTCGACGACCTCGTCGGACTGCACGCCACCACACCGTCGACGGTCTACCTGTCGGCGTGGGCGCGGCTTCCCGGGTTCGATCCCGAGACGATGGACCGCGCGCTGTACGCCGATCGGACTCTCATCAAACAACTCGCCATGCGCCGGACGTTGTTCGTGTTCGGACACACCGTGCTCGCCGAGGCGATCGGTGCGGTCGGCCCCCGCGTGACCGCGTCCGAGCGCACCAACATGCTCCGCGACCTGCGTCGCAGCCCCGACTTCGACGACCCGGACGCCTGGATCGACGCGGCGCGGGCCGCGGTGGCCACCGACCTCGCCGACGGCTGCGCGCGGACCTCTACCGAACTCCGTCGCCGCAACCCGGTCCTCGACGGCCACGTGGTCTACGGCCAGGGCAAGTCGTGGGGTGGTCGCGTCGCGATGGGACCGCGTGTGCTGAACATGATGAGCGCGGCCGGGGAGATCGTGCGCGGACCCAACTCGGCGACCTGGACGTTGTCGCGGCCATCGTGGGTGGCGATGGAACGTTGGCTGGGCCACGAACTCCCGCAGGTGTCGGCGGCCGACGGTCACCGCGCCATGGTGCGCCGCTGGTTGCGAGCATTCGGACCGGGCACCGAGACCGATATCGTCTGGTGGTTGGCAGCACCAAACGTGTCGTGCGTACCGCGCTGGCCGACCTCGACGCGGTCGAGGTCGACCTCGACGGCGGCGCCGTCGGCTACCTGTTGCCCGACGACCTGCCCGACGGTGCCGACGATGCGCCGCCACCGCAGGCCCATCTGCTGCCCGAACTCGACCCCACCACGATGGGCTGGAAGGAGCGTGGTTTCTACCTCGGCCCACATGCCGAGCACGTCTTCGACCGCAACGGCAACGGCGGGCAGACGGCCTGGTGGGACGGGCGGATCGTCGGCGGTTGGCGTCAGAACAAGGACGAAGGACACATCGAGTTACACCCGTTCGAGGAACTGCCGGCGGTGGCGATGCGCGCGCTGACCGAGCAGGCCGAGGCGCTGGCGGGGTGGTTGGGGGAGGTTCGGCCCACCCCGGGCTACCCTGCGCCGTTCATGCGTGGCTGAGCCCGCGGCCTGGTCGACATCCGGCATCAGGGCTGGTGAGCATTCACAGAGTTCTCCCAGGAACCGTCCAGATCCATGGCAGGCTGGTCGGCGAGAGTGATGGCATGAGCGAATCTGTGAACGGTCCGGCAGGCGGCCAGGGCGCCAAGGTACTCGTCGTCGACGACGAGGAGAACATCCGCGAGCTGCTGTCGGTGTCGCTCAAGTTCCAGGGCTATGAGGTTTCGACCGCCGAGAACGGGCCGTCGGCGCTCGACCGCTGCCGCACCTTCAAACCCGATGTATTGATTCTCGACGTGATGATGCCGGGGATGGACGGTTTCGGGCTGCTGCGCCGGCTGCGCGCCGACGGCATCGACGCCCCGGTGCTGTTCCTGTCCGCCCGCGATTCGGTGGAGGACAAGATCAACGGACTGACCATCGGCGGCGACGACTACGTGACCAAACCGTTCTCGCTCGAGGAGGTCGTCGCCCGGCTGCAGGTGTTGCTGCGTCGCAGCGGTTTCGACGAGCAGGCCAAGGAGTCGGCCCGCATCACATTCGCCGACATCGAACTCGATGACGAGACGCATGAGGTGTGGAAGGCGGGCAACTTGGTGGCGCTCTCACCCACCGAATTCACCCTGTTGCGCTATTTCATGGTCAACGCCGGAACCGTGTTGTCGAAGCCCCGCATCCTCGACCACGTGTGGAATTACGACTTCGGTGGCGAGGTCAATGTGGTCGAGTCCTACGTCTCCTATCTGCGCCGCAAACTCGACACCGGCGACAAGCGCCTGATCCACACCTTGCGCGGCGTCGGCTACGTGATGCGAGAGCCCCGCGAGTGACCTCCCCACCTACCACCGACCCGACCGGACACGCACCGGAGCCGGCCCGTAAGCGCGGGCTGCCGCTGCGGCTGTCGCTGGTCGGCCTGACCCTGGTCCTGGTGGTGCTGGGACTGTTTGCGTCAGGCATCGCGGTGACGTCGGCGATGAAGCAGGACCTGCTCTCGCGCACCGACGAAGGTCTGACGTCGTCGGTGGAGACCTGGGCCAAGCCGCGCGACCCGGTCAGTTTCACCCCGGGACCGCCGTTGGGGCCGCGTCGCCCGCCGTCGCAGTTCTATTCGATGATCGTCACCAGCGACGGCAACACCATCGTCAACAACGACTTCTCGTCGCAACCCGATCTGGAGTCGCTTCCCGAGGGCAGCACCGGACCGATGACCGTCGATTCGGCCGACGGCGACGGCCCGCAGTGGCGGGTGATCAAGGACGAGACGCCCTACGGTGTGTCGATCGTGGCCACCCCGCTCAGCGATGTCCACGCCACGCTGACACGGCTGATGTGGCTGCAGTTGGGCATAGGTGCGTTGGTCGTGCTGGCGATCGGTGTGCTCAGCTATCTGCTGGTGCGGTCGAGTCTGCGGCCGCTGCGTCGGGTTGAGGAGACCGCCCACGCGATCGCGGCGGGCAACCTCAACATGCGGGTGCCGCCGGCCCCGCCCAACACCGAAGTCGGCAGTCTGTCGGAGTCGCTGAACACAATGCTCGGCCAGATCCAGCGGGCATTTGCACGAACAGCCGCCTCTGAACAGCAGGCTCGCTCATCCGAAGAACAGGCACGCACCTCGGAGGAGAAGATGCGCCGGTTCATTGCCGACGCCAGCCACGAGCTACGTACACCGTTGACCTCGATCAAGGGGTTCGCGGAGTTGTACAAGCAGGGCGCAGTGCCCGACGCCGCCGATGCGATGGGCCGGATCGACGCCGAGGCCGGCCGGATGGGTCTGCTGGTGGAGGACCTGCTGATGTTGGCTCGCCTCGACGCCCACCGCCCCGTCGACAACCGCCCGGTCGATCTGCTGGCCGTCGTCGCCGACGCGGTGCACGGTGCTGCGGCGGCCGCCCCGCACCGTGAGATCCACGTCGAGATAGGTACCACCGGTGAGCCGCCCGTGGTGACCGGCGACGCGCCGCGGTTGCTGCAAGTGCTGCGGAACCTGATCAACAATGCCATCGCGCACACACCCGACGACGCGTCGATCACCGTGGGCATCGACGTCGACACGACCGCCGAGAACGATGACGTGGTGATGACCGTGGCCGACACCGGGCAAGGTCTGACCCCCGAGGAGGCCGCGCATGTGTTCGAGCGGTTCTACCGGGGCGACTCGTCGCGTCATCGCGGCGACCGTGGCGGCGGCAGCGGGCTGGGGTTGTCCATTGTTTCGGCACTGGTGGACGCGCACGGCGGTACCGTCGGGGTGGACTCGACACCAGGGCAGGGATCGCGGTTCTGGGTGCGATTGCCGCGTCGGATCGACTAGACCGATGAGTTTCGTCGCCCGGCACGGTCAGTAGTGGGACAGCGAAAGGGGATCACTCATGTCCGCACAGATGCCGCCGGTCGTCGACGAACAGTCTTGGCGAACCGCCCTCGCCGAACTCCGGGCCCGGGAGAAGGCCGCCACCCGCGAACTCGACGCGATCGCCGCGCAGCGACGCCGGTTACCGATGGTCGAGATGCCCGATTACACACTGATCGGACCCGACGGGCCGATCTCGTTGGTTGACGTCTTCGACGGCCGCGCCCAGCTGATCGTCTACAACCACATGTGGAGCGACGGCGCAG
This sequence comes from Gordonia aquimaris, assembly GCF_026262595.1. Lineage (NCBI taxonomy): Bacteria > Bacillati > Actinomycetota > Actinomycetes > Mycobacteriales > Gordoniaceae > Gordonia > Gordonia aquimaris. The sequence goes on from NZ_JAPKFM010000003.1 coordinate 174,241, forward strand.
AATTCCAGTGCGGCGGCTGCACGAGCTTCACCGCACAGTTCACCCGGCTCGACTTCCTGGCGAACTATGACGCGCGGTTCGTCATCGTCACCAACGGGCCGATCGAGGAAGCCCTCGCCTACAAGGCACGCGTCGGCAATCAGATGGAGTGGTACTCGTCGTCGGAGAGCTCATTCGGCGCCGACGTCGACGCCGGGCCGGGTGAGGGATTCGGCGTCAACGTTTTCCTCCGTGACGGCGACACCGTCTACCGCACCTGGCACACGAATGGTCGCGGCACCGAGCAGCTCTCGCACACCTTCCCACTGATCGACGCCCTGCCCTACGGGCGGCGCGAGGAATGGCAGGATTCCCCCGACGGTTGGCCGCGCACCCCGACGTATTCGGGCTGGCTGGATTCGCCGGACATCGCTCGGCTCTACGGCGAATAGCAGTCAGATCAGTCGGCGCAGCGTCGCGAACTCGCGGACGTCCTCCCGGAACCGGTCCAGGCTGACCAATGTGTACATGCCGTCGATCTGCCGGTCGGCCCACAGTTGGTGGATACGCCGTAGATCGGATTGCCTTGATTTCCAGCCGATTCCGTCGATCACCGCGAGGACGAGTTGTCGCGGCAGCCGCACCTCGGCCATCTCCTCGATCTCGCGGACCGCGTCGGTGAGTTTGCTGCCGGTGGAGTCGAAACCCTTGGCGGCCACCACGATGTCGGCGGTGTCGGGATCGCCGATGATCAGATCGGCCGGGGCGGTGCGGCCGTTGCGGCCGGTGAAGCGCGACCGCGTGGTGTAGTCGAGTCCGAGATCCTGTGCGATGGACTCGATCTCGTCCTCGATGCGGCGTCCGGAAGCGCCGGCCCGGGTGGCGGTCACCCGACTGCCGGCACGGGCGACCAGGATGTCGGCAAAAGTGTACGTACGTTCCAGTTGGGTGCGCAGCATCCGGACCAGGTCGAACTCGGTGTCGAGCCAGGTGACCAGATCCACCGGCTGAGTGCGCGCGACGCCGTGCCATCCGGTGGTGCCGAACCGGTCACGCAACACATTCTTCAGCTTCTCCTGGGAGAGACCGACCGCCAGCCCGAGAACCGGGACGTCGGCGGGATGATCGCGGACCCAGGCCGCGAGCCCGGCGACGTCGGTGTCGAGGAGCTCACCCAGGCTGCCCGTGGCCGTGGTGATCCGCTCGGCCTCCGGCGTCGATGCGGTCGGGTCGACGTGAGAGGTCAAGCGGCCCAGCGTCTTCAGGTAGTCGTCGAAGTCTCCCGCGTCACTCATCCGACGCTGCTTCCGCTGGTCGTGTAGCCCGTGGGGTTTCCGCTGGTCGAGTAGTCCGTGAGGTACGAGGGGGTGTGGTGTTCGCTGGTCGAGTAGCCCGTGAGGTACGAGGGGGTGTGGTGTTCGCTGGTCGAGTAGCCCGCGAGGAACGAGCGGGCGTATCGAGACCAGGTTGCGTGGTCTCGATACGCGGGCTCGCCCTGGGGGGCTCGCTCGCTACTCGACCACCGATGGAGGTGGCTTTCTTCGCTGGTCGAGTAGCCCGCGAGGAACGAGCGGGCGTGGTTTCTGCTGGTCGAGTAGCCCGCGAGGAACGAGCGGGCGTATCGAGACCAGATGCAGCTACCGAGAACGTCATCACCGCTCAGTCGCGACCGATGAAAAGGTACTCACTCACGTCCCGCCGGGTGGCGGCGACGTGCGTGCCGAAACTGTACTTGTGGTCGATCGCGATCACCTCCACGGACGGCTTGACCTTACCCAGCAGATCGACGATCCGGTCGGCGCCGGGCAGCGCGTTGGACGAGTAGGAGAGCACGATCGCCCCGGCCTGTTCGAAATGCTCGAAGGTGCGCACCAGTGCGTCCTCGATCGAATGCTTGTAAGCAAACGGTGTGTAGCGCTTGGTGAGCTTCTTGGTCTTGGTGTGCTCCATGATCGTCATACCCTGCCAATACGCGCTGAGGCCTTCGAGGAAGTGGTAGCGCTTGATGTAATCGTTGTCGTCGGTCGGCGGCGCGTACGGCGGATCGAGATAGACGAGGTCCGGTGGGGCGTCGAGCGCCGACAGATCGAGATCGAAGATGTCGCTGCTCACGCTGCGGTTGGACCGCCCGTTGCTGAACACGGTGGCGTTGTACTCGGCGGCCGACCGCGTGCGGAAATGGTCGCGCAACGACATCCGCAGGTCACGGCGGCCGTCGGCATAGCGCGACGAATCGGTGAAGGTGAACACCCCACGCGGTTGTTTACGGGCCGCCGACAACACAAGCGCCGAAATGGCCAGGTCGCGGCGGTAACCGCGCAACCGGTCGATGTGTGACCAGGCCGAGTCCAGGAATGCGCGGTCCTCAGCGTCGAAGTACAGGCCGTCGAAGGTGGTCTGGATGAAATCCCGATCGTCGGCGGGCGGACCACAGATCTCGTCGATGAGGTCCGACTCCAGTCGCACGCTGGAGTTGGCGACCGTGGCCCGGGTGATGATGTGCGGGAAGGTGAGGAAGTCGTTGCTCAGCACCTGAAAACCCTGCGCCTTCAACAGGTACGACACGACGCCCGAACCGGAGAACGCGTCGACGGCGGTGCTGCCGCCGATCTCTGCGAAGGTGCGTTCCAGGTGCGGTAGGAGCCGAAACTTCGAACCCATGTACCGCAACCGCGGGAACCGCTGGGCGTGCTCGACCACGTCGGTCGAGGCAACGGTGTGGACCCGGGACGGTCCGCCGCGGGTGAACTCTGGTCGACTCACACGAAAAGAATGTCATGGACCTCCGACAGGTCGCCGACAACACGTCGGGCGGCACCGGGCTCGCAGCTACAGTGATCCCCATGGCTTCCGTCTTCACCATGATAATCAACGGAGAACTGCCCGGACGGTTCGTGTGGCGTGACGGCCAGGCCGTCGCCTTCCTCACCATCAACCCGGTGACGCCCGGACATGTGCTCGTCGTGCCCCGCAAAGAGGTAGACCACTGGGAACAGATGGACACCGCCTCCTACACCCACCTCACCGACGTCTCGCAGAAGGTGGGCCGGGCGGTGAAAGAAGCCTTCGGGGCGTCCCGGGTGGGCACGATGATCGCGGGGCTGGAGGTGCCGCACGTGCACATCCACGTGTTCCCGCTGGAGAGCATGGACGCCTTCGACCTGGGCAATGCGCAAAAGGATCCCGACCCCGCCGAACTCGACGACGCGGCCGCCAAGATCCGCGCAGCCCTGCGCTCCACCGGCTACGGCGAGTACGTCGCCGACGCCTGACCCCCGATTTCGTAGTATGAACCGGCGATTTCTGCACGGTTCGTACTACGGATCCGGGTCAGACCGTGCGGTGGATGAGCAGCGGCGACACTGTGGCGGCGCCGGCCTCGCGCAGCGCGGCGGCGGCCAGTGTGATCGGCCAGCCCGACGCGTTCTCGTCGACCACGAGGAGCACGTTCTGACCGGCGACGTCGGGCATGTCACCGAGGTGATCGCGCCAGTAGACGGCCTCGGTGGCGCCGGTCGCGTCGCGACCCGGGGGTTCGCCCATCCGTACCGGGATCGAGAGGCCCGGACGCTTGCCCACCCGACACAGATACTCGGTGACTTGCTCGGCGAGCGTGGTACCGGTCAGCCGCAGCGACGCGATCACATCCGGACGAACGCCGCCTTCGCGCACCCAGGCCGCGAGAGTCGCGACTGCCGCGTCGCCGAGATCGCTCAGCGCGGCGTCGTCACCTCGACGTGCTCCGGCCAGCAACTCGGTCCACTCCGGGGCATCGGCATGCGCCAGCACTCGTCCGGTCTCCGCCGCGAGCGTGGCCGGAATGCGTCCGCGCGTGCCGAACACGCCGCCCGGCCACATCTTGCGTGGCTCGAGCCGCAAAGCCGAACGACGTAGTGCGCCGGTGATCGTCCGCACCGTCTCGGTGGGCACGTCGGCCGACAATGGTTCGGTCAACCGGCCGCGGCACACCGAGCAGCGCCCGCACGGCTGTGCCTCGGGGTCGTCGAGCGACGACGTGAGCAGCTGCATGAGGCATTGCCGCCCGGCTACATAGGAGCGCATGATGTCGGCCTCGCGACGGCGCACCTCGATGACGCCGTCGTAGTGTGCCTGGTCGTAGGTCCATTCGACCCCGGTCGCCTGCCATCCGTCGGGCCCCCGGTCGGTGGCGCCGTCGACGGCCAGTTGCTTGAGCATCAGTTCCACTCGGCCCCTGCGGAATCCGGTGGATGCCTCGAGTTGGGGAACCGACATTGGGCCGTCCGCTGAGTTCAGGGCATCGAGCAGTGCGTGCATCTTGTCGGGTTCGGGGATGGTCGCGGTGGCGAAATGATCCCAGATGGCGTCATCGGTGCGTGATGCCAGCAACATCACCACCGCCTCGTCGAGTGCGCGCCCGGCACGACCGACCTGCTGGTAGTAGGAGACCGGTGACGGTGGTGCGCCCACGTGCACCACGAAACCGAGGTCGGGTTTGTCGTAGCCCATGCCCAGGGCCGAGGTGGCCACCAGTGCCTTGACCTCGTTGCGCAACAACGCATCCTCCAGCTCGTGCCGCCGCTGCGCGTCGAGCTGGCCGGTGTAGGCCGCGACCGGATACTCGGTGCCGTGCACAGCGGTGATGGCGTCGACCAGGCGGTCCGCATCGGCGACGGTGAGGACGTAGACGATGCCCGACCCCGGCAGCTGCGGAAGGTACTCGGCGACCCAGCCGTAGCGTTGGATCGGCGAGAGCGCATCGATCACGTTGAGGTGCAACGATCGTCGTGCCAGTGCGCCCCGCAGCACCAGGGTGTGCGAGCCGAGTTGGGCGGCCACGTCCTCGGTGACCCGGGCGTTGGCGGTTGCGGTGGTCGCCAGCACCGGCGTCTGCGGGTTCAGTGTCTGCAGCACGTCGGAGACGCGACGGTAATCGGGTCGAAAATCGTGACCCCAGTCCGAGATCGCGTGGGCCTCGTCGATCACCAACAGCCCGAGCTGACCGGTGAGCGCGTCGAGCACACGCCGGCCGAACCCGGGATTGGCCAAACGCTCCGGGGACACCAGCAGCACATCGAGATCCCCGCCGCGCAGCTGTGCCTCGATCATCGACCACTCGTCGACATTCGACGAATTCAGGGTCGCCGCCCGTAGCCCGGCCCGCTCGGCCGCAGCGACCTGATCACGCATCAACGACAGCAAGGGCGAGACGATCAGGGTGGGCCCGGCAGACGCGCTGCGCAGGATCGCCGTCGCCGACCAGTACACCGCTGACTTACCCCACCCGGTGGCCTGGACCACCAGCACGCGCGCCGACGGCTCCAGCAGCGCTGCCACCGCCGTGAGCTGATCGTCGCGTAGGCGTGCACCCGGCCCGGCGAGACTCTCGATCACCCGGTCGGCGGCCGTCTGCTGGTCAGGGCGCAGGGATGTGGGGGAGTTCATGACGCCAACCTATCGGTCGTGACCGACACCCGATGGTCGACTCGATCCGTTGTCCACAGACGTCAGGCCCTCACAGGAACCTGACAGCTTCAGCGCAGAGTGGGCGAAGTTAGGCATCCGATCCTCGTACACATGACAGCAGAAGCCCTTCCGACGACAGGCGAGCGCGTGGTGACGGTGGCCGACAGTTCGACACCCGCGCCCGTCCTCGACATCGTCGTCCCCGTGTACAACGAGCAGACCGATGTCGCCGGAGCGGTGCGGCGGCTGCGCGACCATCTACGGGTCAACGTGCCGTACCCGTCCCGGATCACCGTCGCCGACAATGCCAGCACCGATTCCACTTTGGCCATCGCCGCCGAACTCGCCGGCGAGATCGACGGTCTGCGGGTGGTGCATCTCGACCAGAAGGGTCGAGGACGCGCGCTCAACGCGGTGTGGCGGGCCAGCGACGCGCAGATCGTCGCCTACTGCGACGTCGACCTGTCGACCGACCTCAACGCGTTGATGCCGCTGATCGCGCCGTTGATCTCCGGGCACTCCGACATCGCGATCGGCACCCGGCTGTCGCGGTCGTCACGGGTGGTGCGCGGACCGAAGCGCGAATTCATCTCCCGCTCGTACAACCTCATCCTCAAAACGACGATGCGCGCCAAGTTCTCCGACGCGCAGTGCGGTTTCAAGGCCATGCGCACCGATATCGCCCGGCAGGTGCTGCCCTATGTCGAGGACACCGGTTGGTTCTTCGACACCGAGCTGCTGGTGCTGGCCGAGCGGATCGGCCTGCGGATCGCCGAGGTGCCCGTCGACTGGGTCGACGACCCCGACAGCACCGTCGACATCGTCTCCACTGCGGTCGCCGACCTGAAAGGCTGCGCCCGCGTCGGCTACGCCTTGACGACGGGCCGGTTGCCCATCGCCGAACTGCGTGCCGCCCTCGGCCGCGGCCGAGGGCCCGGCCCCGACATCGACGGCGTCCCGTTCGGATTGGTCGGCCAACTCGCCCGGTTCTGCGTGATCGGCATCGCCTCGACCATCGCGTATGCCGTTCTGTACCTGATGCTGCACGCCTTCCTCGGCGCTCAGGTCTCCAACTTCGCTGCACTCGCGATCACCGCCGTCCTCAATACCGCCGCCAACCGGCGCTTCAGCTTCGGCGTGCAGGGGCGTGCGGGGATGATGCGGCACCAATTCTTCGGACTCGGTGTGTTCCTGTTCGGCTGGGCAGTGACCGCCGGTTCGCTGGTCATCCTGCACGGGGCCGCGCCCGAGGCGTCCAAGCATGTCGAACTGGTGGTACTGGTGGTGGCCAACCTCGTTGCCACGCTGACCCGATTCGTCGGCCTGCGCTGGGTGTTCCGCAGCCACAACAATGCCCGTGACGTCGCCGGCCCGGCCGGCGCGATGGAAGGCGCCGCCGAATGACCGCCGTTGTCGACGCACACTCCGCCGCACCCGTTCCGCCCGACGCACCCGCGTCCGGGCGGAACGCCCCTGTGTGGCAGCGTCTGTCACTGGTCGCGTTGCTGCTCGGCACCGCGATCGCGTATCTCGCGAATCTTTCCGCCAACGGCTGGGCCAACTCCTTCTACTCGGCGGCCATCCAGGCCGGATCGGAGTCGTGGAAGGCGTGGTTCTTCGGGTCGTCGGACATGGCCAACTCCATCACCGTCGACAAACCGCCTGCCTCGCTGTGGATTCCGGGGATCTCGGTGCGTATCTTCGGACTCAACTCGTGGTCGATCCTGGTGCCCGAGGTGCTGATGGGTGTGGCGTCGGTGGCGTTGCTCTACCTGATCACCAAGAAATACTTCGGCCACTGGCCGGGCATCCTCGCCGGCCTGGTGCTGGCGGTCACGCCGGTCGCTGCGATGATGTTCCGCTTCGACAACCCCGAGGCCCTGCTCCTGCTGCTGATGATCGCGGCGGTGTGGGCGACGCTGAAGGCGGTCGAGGACGGCAGACTGCGCTGGATGGTCCTGACCGGTGTCTTCGTCGGTTTCGGTTTCCTCACCAAGCAACTGCAGGTGATGCTCATCGTGCCGCCGCTGGCGATCACCTACCTGGCCTTCGGCCAACACACCTGGGTCAAGCGCATCGGGCACCTGTTCGCCGCGTTGGGAGCGATGATCGTCAGCGCCGGTTGGTGGATTCTCGCCGTCGAACTGTGGCCGGCGTCGTCGCGCCCCTGGATCGGTGGCTCGCAGAACAACTCGATCCTGGAACTCACGCTGGGCTACAACGGTTTCGGTCGACTCAACGGCAACGAGACCGGCAGCGTCGTCCCTGGTGGTCGGGGCGGTGGCTACACCGGAGCGATGGGCGGACCCGCCGGTTACGTCGGTGCGGGCGGGCCACCCGGTGGTGGACCCGGCGGCGGTGGCGGGATGTGGGGGCAGACCGGCTGGCTGCGCATGTTCGAACCGGCGCAGGGTGGTCAGATCGCCTGGCTGATCCCTACCGGCATCGTGCTGGGGATCGCTGCGCTGGTACTGATCGGCAAGGCCCGACGCACCGACGCACGCCGCGCCTACCTCGCGGTGTGGGGACTGTGGCTGCTGGTGACGATGGCGGTCTTCAGCTTCATGGCCGGTATCTTCCACAGCTACTACACCGCGGCGCTGGCACCTGCGGTCGCCGCGGTAGTGGCTGGTGGGGCAGCGGTGTGCTGGTCGCAGCGGGATCGGCTGTGGGTGCGCATCGTGCTCGCCGCGGCCGTCTGGATCGCCGCGATCTGGGGTTTCGTACTGCTGAACCGGTCACCGGACTTCGTGCCGTGGCTGAGGTGGATGGTGCTGCTCGTCGGGCTGGTCAGCGGTGTCGTGATGCTGTTGGCACATCGGACCTACCTGTCGGCGGTCGCGGCGATCACCGCACTGGCTGCTGGGTTGGCCGGGCCGATCGCCTACACGGTTGACACCATCGCCACACCCAAACAAGGGTCGATCATCAGTGCGGGCCCCCGTGTCGAGGGCGAATTCGGCCCCGGCGGGGGTGGACCCGGCGGCCGGGGTGGTGGGGGACGCGACGGTGCGCGCGGTGGTGCGGCCGGTGCGCCCTGGATGACGCCGGGCGGAAACGCCGGTGCGAACGGTGCCGGTCCGGCCATGCCCGCCGACGGTGGATTCCCCGGCATGGCGGGTCCCGGCATGATGGGCCCTGAGGCGGGCACCGGCGGACCGGGCGGGCTGCTCAACGGCTCGACACCGAGCGCCGAACTCGTCGCGATGCTGCGCACCGACGCCGACAGCTACACCTGGGTGGGTGCGGCGGTCGGATCCAACGAGGCGTCGGGATACCAACTCGAGTCCGGGTACTCGGTGATGCCGATCGGCGGCTTCAACGGGACCGACCCATCGCCGACGCTGGAGCAGTTCCAGAAGTTGGTCTCCGATGGGCAGATCCACTACTTCCTCGGTGGTGGCCGCGGGTTCGGCATGTCGGATGAGTCGCAACCCTCGGCGCAGATCGCCCAGTGGGTGGCCGACAACTTCACCGCCGAAACCGTCGACGGCACCACGGTGTACGACTTGACGGCGCCAACTGAGTGAGCCGGTTCCTCCGCCCGGTGTCGGTTACCCGTCCGGAAACGGCGGGCGGAGGACCACAAACCCGGGTACGAACGAACCGGAGGAGAGGCGGTGCACCGAAGACCCACTAGAGTCATCTGCGTGCGCGTACTCGTGATCGGCTCGGGCGGCCGCGAACATGCCCTGCTCATCGGACTGTCAAAGGACCCCTCGGTCACCGAACTGCACGCCGGGCCCGGGAATGCCGGCACTTCGGCGATCGCGACCAATCATCCGGTCGACATCGTCTCCGCCGATGCCGTCGTCGCGCTGGCCAAGGGCGTCGAGGCGGATCTGGTGGTCATCGGACCCGAGGTGCCGCTGGTGGCAGGCGTCGCCGACGCCCTGCGCGCCGCCGGCTTCGCCACATTCGGACCCAGCGCCGACGCCGCACGTATCGAAGGATCCAAGGCGTTCGCCAAGGACGTGATGGCATCGGCCGGCGTGCGTACCGCACACAGTGAGATCGTCGACAACCCGGCCAAACTCGACGCCGCCCTGGACCGTTTCGGACCCACCTGGGTGGTCAAGGACGACGGGTTGGCCGCCGGCAAGGGTGTGGTGGTCACCGAGGATCGTTCGGCCGCACGCGACCACGCGGCCGAATTGCTGGAGAACGGTCACCCGGTGCTGTTGGAGAGCTACCTCGACGGACCCGAGGTGTCGTTGTTCTCGCTGGTCGACGGCGAGGACGTGGTGCCGCTGATCCCCGCGCAGGATCACAAACGCGTCGGCGACGGCGACGCCGGCCCCAATACCGGAGGCATGGGTGCCTACACACCGCTGCCGTGGCTGCCCGCCGAGGTGACCCAGCAGATCGTCGACGAGGTGGTCAAGCCGGTCGCGGCCGAGATGGCCAAGCGCGGCACCCCGTTCTCGGGTCTGCTCTATGCCGGCCTGGCCATCGGCAAAGACGGGCCGGCCGTCGTCGAGTTCAACTGCCGCTTCGGCGACCCGGAGACTCAAGCGGTACTGGCGTTGCTGAAATCGCCTCTGGGGCAAGCACTCAACGCGACTGCCACCGGGACGCTCGGTGAGCTGGCGCCGCTGGAATGGGCGGACGGTGCCGCGGTCACCGTGGTGGTGGCTGCAGAGAACTATCCGGGCAAGCCGCGCACCGGTGACGTCATCGGTGGTGCCGAGGGCGAGGGTGTCCTCCACGCCGGCACCGCGCGGTCCGACGACGGTGCGGTGGTCTCGGCCGGCGGACGGGTGCTCTCGGTCGTCGGGACCGGCGTCGACCTCGCCGAGGCGCGCGCACAGGCCTACGACCGCATAGCGGCGGTCAAACTGCCCGGATCGCATCACCGCACGGACATCGGTCAGGCCGCACTAGAGGGGCGCATCAGTCTCTGACGTCCTCGGACCGGCGGAGTGACCGTCTCGTCACGACTGATCCAACACTTCGCGGGCGCTGTCGGGGAGTTCGGCGCGCGAGGTGTCCTTGAGTGCGACGCCGGACCGACCGAGCTTGCGGGCGCCGTCGACGAGGGCGGCGGTGATGGCGGCAGCGGTGTCGTAGTCGAGTCCGTCGGGCGGATGGATGTTGGAGATGCAGTTGCGGTCGGCGTCGTTGAGGCCCACTCGCGGTCGGTGGGTCAGGTAGATGCCGAGGCTGTCGGCGACAGACAGTCCGGGGCGTTCTCCGATGATCATGATCACCGTCTGCGCCCCGAGCGCCTGCCCGATGTGGTCGCCGAGTGCCACGCGGGCCTGGGTGGCGATGACTGGCGGCGCGAGGGTGAACCGCGAGCCGAGTCTCGCCAATAGCGCCGCCAGCAGCCCCGACCCGTGATCGGTGAGTGCGCGTGGCGACAGTCCGTCGGCCAGCACGATGGCGATGTCGGCGCCCGTGTCGGGGAGATGGGCGACGTCGGCAGGTCGGCGACCCAGATCGGGGCGGCGCAGGTACTCGCTGCGGGAATGCGCTTGGCTCTCGACTGCCAGCGCGGGCGCGATGTCGAGGTCGGCGAGTTGCTTTCGGAGGTCGTCGAGGTCAAGCGGATCGTGCACGGCGTCGCGTGCGGCGGCATGCGCCGCCTGGAATTCGAGCACCCGACGCGACGGCATCGAGTTGCCGGCTCGTCCCAGACCGATGCGGGCCTGTGTGGTGCGCCGCAGCTCGGACCAGATGTCCTCGGCGGGGCGGTGTGCGCCGGTCATCGAGCCGCAGTGAGGGATCGCAGGGGCGAGCCGGCCAGATCGACGGGCAGGATCCGTCCGTCGTCGTCAGCCATTCCGAGGCCGGCCAGCCACGTCTCGAACTCGGGGGCGGGGCGTAGCGAGAGTGCCTGACGCACGTACAGCGCGTCGTGAAATGACAGGCTCTGGTACCCGAGCATGACGTCGTCAGCGCCGGGCACGGCGATGACGAACGCGGCTCCGGCCACGCCCAGCAGGGTCAGCAGGGTGTCCATGTCGTCCTGATCGGCTTCGGCGTGATTGGTGTAGCAGACGTCGACGCCCATCGGGAGTCCGAGGATCTTGCCGCAGAAGTGATCTTCGAGTCCGGCCCGGATGATCTGTTTGCCGTCGTAGAGGTATTCGGGGCCGATGAATCCGACGACCGTGTTGATCAGCAGGGGTTCGATGTCGCGGGCGACGGCATAGGCGCGGGTCTCGAGGGTCTGCTGATCGACGGGTTTGCCGCCGGTCCCGACGTGGGCGTCGGCCGACAGCGCCGACCCCTGCCCGGTCTCGAGGTACATGACGTTGTTCCCGACGGTGCCACGACGCAGCGAGCGTCCCGCTTCGTTGGCCTCACGCAGCAGCGCGATGTCGACGCCGAAACTGCGGTTGGCGCCCTCGGTGCCGGCGATCGACTGGAAGACGAGGTCGACCGGCGCCCCCTGTTCGATGAGGTCGACGGTGGTGGTGACGTGCGACAGCACACACGACTGCATGGGAATGGCGAATCGCTGCCGGATGTCGTCGAGCAGATGCAGCAGATCGGACGTGGCGTGGGGGGAATCGGTGGCCGGGTTGATCCCGATCACCGCGTCACCGCACCCCATCAGCAGCCCGTCGAGCGTGGCCGCCGCGATTCCGCGCGGGTCGTCGGTGGGGTGATTGGGCTGCAGTCGGGTCGCGATGGTCCCGGGCAGTCCGATGGTGGTGCGGAAGGCTGCGGTCACCGTCGCGGCCGAGGCCACCAGGATCAGATCTTGGTTGCGCATGATCTTCGACGTGGCCGCCACCATCTCGGGCGTCAAACCCCTGGCGACAGAGGCGATCCGGGCGGCGCTGTCGTCGCGGGCAGCGGTCTCGAGAAACCAGTCGCGCAGTCCGCCGACGGTGAGATGGGAGATGACTCTGAACGCCTCGCGGTCGTGGGAGTCGATGATCAGGCGGGTGACCTCGTCGGACTCGTACGGAACGACCTGCTCGTCGAGGAATGTGGTGAGCGGCAGATCGGCGAGTTGCCAGGCCGCGGCGGCCCGTTCGGCATCCGACTCTGCGGCACATCCGGCGAGTTCATCACCGGATCGTCGGGGCGTCGCCTTGGCCATGAGGTCGACAAGGCCATCGAACTCATATGTCGTCCCCGAGATGGTCTGGCTGAACTTCACCGCAGCTCCTCCTCCGCTTGCGCCAGGGCAGCGAACTCCTCGTCCGGCGAGTTCGCGACGAGCCGATGACGGCTGTACACAGCGAAGTACAACATGAAAAGTGCGAACACGCCGAGGCAGCACAGCGCGGCCACCACATCGACGAGGAACGTCGCGATCACGGCGATGACCGCGATCACCAAGGCGAATCCGGTGGTCACCACGCCGCCCGGTGTGCGGTAGGGGCGCTTCATATCGGGCTCGCGACGACGAAGAACGATGTGGCTCACCATGATCAGCACGTAGCTCGAGGCGGCGCCGAATACCGCCATGTTGAGTAGCAGGTCACCTTCGCCGGTCAGGGACAGCAAGAACCCGATGACGCCGGGCACGATCAGCGCCAGTGTCGGAGCCTTGCGTCGGTTGGTGACCGACAGGATCGTCGGGAGGTAACCGGCGCGTGACAGGGCGAACAACTGTCGTGAGTAGGCGTAGATGATCGAGAAGAAGCTCGCGATCAGGCCCGCCAGGCCGATGTAGTTGACCACCTTGGCCATCCCGGAATCGCCCAACGCCTCGACCAGCGGATTGCCGGACTCCGACATCGGGCCCGCACCACCGGCACCGGTGGTCAGCACCAGTACCGTCACGCAGGTGATCAACAGGACGCCGATGGCGGCGATGATGCCGCGCGGGACATTCCGTTCCGGGTTGGAGGTCTCCTCGGCGGCCAGGGGGACCCCTTCGATGGCCAGGAAGAACCAGATCGCGAACGGGATGGCCGACCAGATTCCCAGGTAGCCGAACGGCAGGAACGACGATGAGCCGGCCGCGTCGGTGGCCGCGATGTCGGTGAGATTTCCGGCGTCGAAATGCCCGATTGCGGCGATCGCGAAGACGACCAGACCGACCAGGGCGATGGCGGTGATCACGAACATCACCTTCAGCGCCTCGCCGACTCCGGAGAGATGGATACCGATGAAGATCGCGTACACGGCGAGGTAGATCCACCACCCGTCGACGATGCCGAACAGGTTGAGCGAGTCGACGTAGGCGCCGATGAACGTGGCGATGGCGGCCGGGGCGATCGAATACTCGATCAAGATGGCTGTGCCGGTGGCGAATCCGCCCCACGGGCCGAGGGCGCGCCGGGCGAAGGTGTAGCCGCCGCCGGCTGCCGGGAGGGCGGAGGACAATTCCGCCATGCCCAGAACCAGGCACAGATACATCGCCGCGATGATGACGGCGGCGATGGCGAGGCCGCCGAATCCGCCCTCGCCGAGTCCGAAGTTCCAGCCGGAGTAGTCACCGGAGATCACGTAGCTGACGCCGAGTCCGGCCAGCAGCAGCCAGCCGGCGCTGCCGCCCTGTAGTTGGCGTTTTGCGAGATAGCTCTGTGACTCGGAGTGGGTGTCGACACCACCGGTGAGGTGATGCGGATGCCTTGGGTCCTCGGTTGCCACGGTCGGCCTCCTTCTGCGCACCGGTTCATGATGTGAACAACACTGACTGACAAACGTGATCCCTGACACTATTGAGACAACGTTGCAACCGAGTTGGTCAGGCGCGGCACTGGCCGTTCGGACAGGAGGGCGGGACGTGGCGGCCGAGGACGCTCATCGTGCGAGACTGCGGCCGAGGAACTCCACGTGATCGGGTAACACGCTGCGCCAGTAGCGGTTGGTGTGCCCACCTGCGGAAGTGCCGAATGCGGCGGGCGGGTGGAGGTCGGCGGCCCACTGTCGGGTGTAGGTGAAGAACTGGTCCGACGACCCGATGCAGATCAGCAGCGGGATCCTGGCGAACGCGGATTGCTGCCCGAACAGCGAGTTGACTCGATAATCGGCGGCCGAATCGAAGGCGCGGGGTGGGAAGTTGCGTGGATCTGCCCACAGCGCAGGGGAACTCACCGACACCGCGGCGACCTTGGGTGGCCCGACCAGCGCGCCGAGCCGGAGCGCGCCGTAGCCACCCATCGACCAGCCGAACAGGCCGATTCGCTCGGTGGACAGGTTCAGCGCCTCGTCGGCCTCGAGCATTGGTAGGAACTCGTCCAGGATCATCGCGGCACCGTCGGCGCCATCGGTGCGCCGGTGGTAGTAGTTGCGCCCGACGTCGGCCGACGCCAACGCGAACGGCACACCGCCGTCGTCGACGTAGCGTTGCAGCACGTTCTGCATCTGCTGCTTCTCGGAGAAGATCGATTGCTCGTTGGTGTTCAGCGCGTGCAGTACCACCACGACCGGCAGTCGCCCGGTGACGCCGTCCGGGCGTGCGACCGCCCAGCGTGTCTCGCGGCCGCCCATCTTGGCCGATCGAAAACTGCCGGTGATCAGCGCCGGACCCTCGCTGGGGATCTCCGCCGGACTCTGCTCGGGGGGTAGTTCGTCGTCGGCGGCGTGCGCGCCCAGACGCGGCGGGTCGATGTCGGGTTGCTCGTCGTGGGCGCAGGCGGACAATCCACCGATCATCGCCGCACCCAGACCGCCGACGAGGACCGAACGCCGGCTGACCCGTCCACCGCTGTGGGTGAACGGGTCAGCTGCGATCGGGAAACGTGGTTCGCGGGGCATCGACTCCACAGCGTACTGGTGTCGTCGTGACGGTCAGCCGCGCCGGAAGAAGCCACGCTTTCTGGCATCGGCGTGCCCCGGGCACCACTTATTCGCGGGCACCATCCGCCGCACAGCGTCGACGTGGCTGCCGCAGCCGGCCCACGTGGTCTTGCCGCATTGGGGGCAACGGGTGGGATGGCACATGTCAGGCCGGCGTTTCGTGCATGTTCGGTGGGCCGGACTTCGGTCGCTCCACCTGCGCGAAGGCCGGTGACGAAGCCAGTGCGGTGAACCCGCCGAAGAGGCGTACCGCTTCCTCAGGTGCCGGGATCTCGGTGAGTACCGGGCCGAAGAAGGCGCGACCGTTAACGACGGTGATCGGACTGCCACCAGAGTCGCCGAGTGCATCCTGGCTGCGTTGGTGTGCCGCACGTACCGCGTCATCCCAGCTCTCGTCGTCCATGGCGGAGACCAGTGACGGTTCCAGCCCGCACTCGCTGAGCGCCTCGCGGGCCAGTTCGTCGGTCAGCTCGTTGCCCTCGGCATGCAGTCGTCGGCCGAGAGCGGTGTACAGCTCGCCGAAGTCCTCGGTCCCCGTTGCCGCGGCCACCAGGCGTCCGATGCGGCGCGATGTCTGTAGGCGCGCGGCCTGGGCGTCGTCGGCGTCCTGGTCCTCGTTCAGTACGGCGAGGCTCATCAGACGCCAGGTCACGCGGACGTCGCTGTGCTCGGCGGCGCTGGTGAGCCATCGCGAGGTGACCCAGGTGAACGGGCAGATTGGGTCTCCGTAGATCTTGACGTCGGTGTCGGTCATTGTGTCTCCGCCCCTCATGCCGATTTCAGCGCGTCCATGGCGGCCTGCAGCTTCGTCGAGGCATCGGCCGCGACGTCGGGGAGGCCCGGGGCGTCGGTCACCTGGACCATGATGTCGGGATTCATGGCCTCGACGATCACGGTGCCGTCGTGCTCGGTGTCGTCGCGGACCACGACGTTGCAGGGCAACAGCAGCCCGATCTGCCGGTCGACGTCGAGGGCGCGATGCGCCAGCGGTGGATTGCAGGCGCCGAGGATCAGGTAGTTTTCCATGTCCTCGTCGAGCTTCTTCTTCAGCGTGGCCTTCACGTCGATCTCGGTCAGCACGCCGAATCCCTGCTCGGACAGGGCCTCGCGGGTGCGAGTCACGGCGTCGTCGAAGGTGGTCTGCAATGTCGCGGTGTAGCCGAGTTGCATCGCTCTCATCCTTTCTGTTGGGGGTGTTCTCATGCTGTCCGACCGCCCGGACCCCCGGTGGGTCAGGCCAGTGCCAGAAACAGCTTCTCGAGTTGTTCTTCGGTCATGGGTTCGGCGTTCTCGACCTCCTCGCCGGACATGCACTGACGCAATCCGGTGGCGACGATCTTGAATCCTGCCCGGTCGAGAGCCCGAGACACCGCGGCGAGCTGGGTGACGACGTCCTTGCAGTCGCGGCCCTGCTCGATCATCGAGATGACGCCCGCGAGCTGGCCGTGCGCCCGCCGCAACCGGTTGAGCACCACGGTCATCGATTCTTGATCGCCTACCATGAGGTTCCTTCTTTCATTCAGTGACGCTCTCAGTGTATACCCCTCGGGGTATCGGGAGAGCGATCCTCAGTGGCTGAACGACACCTTGGGCAGGATTCGCCGTAACCACGCCGGACTCCACCAGGCACCGTGGCCGGTGATCCGCAGCAGCACGGGCAGCAGTACCAACCGAATCAGCGTGGCGTCGAGCAGGACCGCGACACCCAGAATGATGCCCATCTCCTTCGGCGGCAGCGGATCTGCCAGGGCGAAAGTGAAGAACACCGCGACCATCACCGCAGCGGCGGCGAAGATCACCCGACCGGAATGGGCGAGCCCGTCCACGTGAGCCACCTTGGGGTCCTTGGAGCGTTCATAGTGCTCCTTGGCGGTGGCGAGTAGGAACACGGTGTAGTCCATCGCGATCGCGAAGATCATGGCGAAGAAGAACACGGGGCCCCAGCCGTTCAGGAAGCCCTGAGGTTGGAAACCGAGCACCCCCGATCCCCAGCCTTCCTGGAAGATCAACCGCGCGACGCCGAAGGCGGCGGCGGTCGACAGCAGACTCACCACGGTGCCCAGGAGTGCGATCAACGGGGCCTGCAGCGCGATCAGCAGCAACAGGAAACCGAGCGTGAGGATCACCCCGACCACGATCGGGAACCAGTCATTCAGGGCTTGTTGCAGATCAATGTTCTCCGCGGGAGCGCCGCCGACCAGGGCGTCGGGCGGAAGTGCAGTGCGCAGCTCGGTGACGATCGTGTTCATCTGGTCATCGGAGGGGTCGACCGCAGGGATGGCCTGCAGCATCACGTAGCCGGAGCCGTCGGCGTCCGGTTGCGGGGGAGTGACCATCGCGACGCCGGGTGTCGAGGACGCAACCTCGGCGGTCTGTGCGGCCTGAGCCTCGGGTGCGATGATCTGCAGCGCACCGGGTGCACCCGGGCCCATGGCTTCCTGTACGACCTCGTAGCCCTGGCGCACCGGTGCGTCCTCGGGGACGACGCTGATCGACGGCATGGCGACCTTGATACCGATCACCGGCAACGCCAACACGATCAGGATCGCCAGCGATCCGACCGCGAACGGCCACGGGTGGCGGTGCAGCAGTTCACCCCACCTGGCGAACACCGGCGAGCGATGCTGCTGGCGCTTGGCCCACGGCAGTGAGACGGCGTTGACGCCGTTACCGATGGCGCCGAGCACCGCGGGCAGCAAGGTCATCGTGGCCGCCAGCACGAACACGACGGCCAGCATGATGCCCACCGCCATGGTTCGGACCGCGGGCGCGGGCACCAGGAGCACCGCCGACAAGCTGACCAACACCGTCAGGCCGGACAACATCACGGCCTTGCCGGCCGTGTCCATGGTCTCGACGGTGGCCGCGACCTTGTCCTTGCGGTGAGCCATCGCGGCGCGGAAGCGAGAGACGATGAACAGGGCGTAGTCGATGCCCAGGGCGAGCGCGAACATCATCGCGAAGTTCATGGCCCACACCGAGATTGGCGTGATCATGTTCAGCAGCACCAGGCCGCCGGCAGAGGCGACCAGGCCGGCGATGGTGAGCAGCAGCGGCAGGCCGGCGGCGACCAGTGAACCGAAGGCGAGCACCATGATCGCGAGTGTGATCGGCCAGGAAACCATCTCGGCCTTGATCATCGCGTCGTGGTTGGCCTTGTTGAAGTCGCTCCACAGGGCGGACGCACCTGTCGGATAGACGTCGATTCCGTTGCCGGACAACGCTGTCAGTTCGTCTTTGTGGTCGTCGACAGCCTTCACCATGTCGTCGGTGGTGCCGTTGGCTCCGATCAGGACGATACCGGTATGACCGTCCGGGCTGATGGTCATGCCTGGTTGTGGCGGCACGACCGCGCCGAAGCGGTCGTCGGTCGTGGCGACATCGGTGACCTGCCCGATGACCCGCTGCATGTCTTGACTCGAGATGTCCTGGTCATCGGAGTGGACGACTACCTGGACCGCCGCCGACGAGTTGCCGCCGAAGTGTTCCTCGGCGAGTTCGCGTACGGCCACCGACTCCGAACCATTGGCCTGCCACCCGGCGCCGGCCAGTGAGTTGAAGACCGAGGGTGCGAAAGCGCCGAGGCCGATCACGAGCAGCGCCCAGATCGCGAAGACCCAGCGTCGGTGTGTGGCGGTGGCGCCACCCAATCGCCCGAGGGGCCCGGTTTTCCGGGACTCCTCGGTATCTGTTTCTGCCGTTGTTGTCACGAGGTTGCCTCCAGACGCCCGGGAATATACCCAGGGGGGTATTGATCGGAACGTAGGCGACCATACCCCAGGGGGTATGAGTAGGCAAGGGGGATCATCTACTCGGATGGCCCCTCGGTTCGGTTTGGGAGTCTTAGTGGTCCCGTCTGTGAATTCGTCGGGCGTCTTCGGTGTTCGAGGCAATCCCGAAAGAATTTACGAGCAGCACCTTCAGTCGGTGGCCAGGCTGCGCAATCGGGCCACCGCCGTGTGCAGCAATGCGTCGAGTGTTTCGACGTTGTCGGCCGCCACCCACTCGGCGAAGGCGACCTTGAATGCGGCGATACCCATCTCGGCGGACAGTCGGGCGGTCGTGGCGTCGACGTCGCGGTTCTCCAGGGAGGTGGCGACGGCGTCGACAAGCGAGGTCATCTTGAGCGCTTCACGTTCGCGCAGTTCGGGATTCGCGTCGATGACGCGTTGTCGGGTCCGCGCGAACTGCATGCGGTCGGCGAAGAATGTGCCCGCGGCGCGGTGCAAGGTCGCGGCCACGGATTCCAGTGGCGGGCGGCCGGGCGGTTGCCGGTTCAGGTCATCGACGATGGCGTGTTCCAGGGTGTGTCCACTGTCGAAGAGGACTTCGCGCTTGTCGCCGAACTGGCGGTAGAACGTGCGCTCGGTGACCCCGGCGGCGGCGGCGATGTCGGCCACCGACGTCGCCTCGTAGCCCCGCTCGACAAAGAGGTGGAGCGCGGCGTTCTGCAGGCGCTCCCGCGATCCTGTCGGCCATCGTCCCACGGCCGACACGATACGTGATGACAGAACGTGACATCAGGCGTACCGTTCGTGATGTCAGATTGTGACATCACAAATCCATGGACCCGAGGGCGGGTTCCGCGATTTTCAAGGAGACTCTCGTGAAGGTTTTCGTCACCGGCGCATCTGGCCACCTCGGTTCCGCGGTGGTCCCCGAGCTCGTAGCCGCCGGCCATTCCGTGGTCGGGCTGGCACGTTCGGGCAAGGCGGCCGAATCCGTGCAGGCGCTCGGCGCTGCGGTGCGGCGCGGCGGACTCGATGACCTCGATGTGCTGTCCGCGACCGCTGCCGAGGCCGACGCCGTCATCCACCTGGCCTTTCGGCACGACCTGATGCAAGTGGGCGACCTCGCGGCGGCTGCCGAGGCCGATCTGTCAGCGGTCCGGGCGATGGCCGAGCCGCTGGTCGGAACCGGCAAGTCGTTGGTGGGTACCTCCGGCACCGCGATGCTGGCGCACATGGGTGTCCGCGGCCGTGCCGGCACCGAAGGCGACGTCGGCGACGGTGGGTACCGGATCGACACCGAGAACGAGATCATCGCCCTCGGCGAGCAGGGTGTGCGGTCATCGGTGGTGCGGCTGCCGCCCTCGGTTCACAGCGACCTCGATCGGCACGGTTTTGTGCCCGCACTGATCGGGTTCGCCCGCGACAACGGGTTCGCCGGCTACTTGGCCGACGGCACCAATCGGTGGCCGGCCGTGCACACCCGCGACGCCGCACGCCTCTACCGGCTCGCCGTGGAGTCGGCGCCCGCGGGCACCCGGCTGCACGCGGTCGGCGACGAGGGGGTTGAGTTCCGCGACATCGCGGCTGCCATCGGACGTGGGCTGGATATCCCGACCCGTCGAGTGGCGCCCGACGATGCCAGTGCTCGTTTCGGCTTCCTCGCCGCCTTTGTGCCCGTGGATAATCCGACATCTGCCGCGCGCACCGAACAGCTGTTGCAATGGCAGCCCGAACACCCAGGGCTCATCGCCGACATCGACGCCGGCCACTACTTTCGTTGACCGCTCAGGAGTGCCAGAAACCGGCATGTACCTCGCGGGCTGCCAGGATGTCGAATGGTCCGCGCACCGCGGTCGGATGTCGGCCGCGGGCGAAGACCTCCCGGCAGGGCAGCGACATGGTCGGGTTCTTGACGTCATCACCGGTCATCGCGCGCAGTTCGTCCTCGCCGAGCGCGAACACCACCGTGCGGATGCGGGCCCAATAGATGGCACCCGCACACATCGCGCACGGCTCGGTGCTGGTGTAGAGCGTCAGCGTCGCGCGGATGTCCGGATCGAACCGCTTGCCCGCGACCCGAACAAGATTGGTCTCGGCGTGGCCGGTCGGGTCGTTGTCGGTGTCGACGGTGTTGAGGGCGGTGCAGACGACCTCACCGTCCGCGTTCACCAGCAGGGCGCCGAAGGGGTGGTTTCCGTGGGCCCGTGACTCGGCCGCCAGATCGATGGCCTGATGCAGAAATGCGACGTCGTCCATCCCTCGATGATCTCAGCACGGTGCCACCTCCGTTGCCGGGATAGCGCCGAATTCACCGTTCGTGAAGCGGCTTTTGCCAAAGCAACACCCGGCAGCCAACCCTTTGGCAGCATGTTTTCATGACTTCGGCGGCAACCCCGAAGGGGCTGCGACGTCGGTCCCGATTGATCGAGGCCGCTGGTGAATTGCTGCTCGAAGGCGGGTTCGACGCGGTTCGTCACCGGGCAGTCGCCGAAAGGGCCCAGCTGCCGTTGGCGTCGACGACCTACTACTTCGGATCTCTCGAAGATCTGATGGCGGAGGCGGCGGCCGAGGTCTGCCACCGTGAGGAGAAATGTATTGCGGCCCGCCGCGACGCCGTCTCGCGTCGACGTCGCGGCGGGCACGCCACCGCCGATGCGCTGGCGGAGGTCTTCGTGGGGCCCGACACCACCATCGAGACCTTGGCCGCCCGCTACGAGACCATCGCGTTGGCCGCCCGCTATCCGCGTTTGCACGATGTGGTGGCGGATCGTCGGATCTTGTTGGCGGAGATGCATTCCGATGTGTTGCAGAAGTCGTTCCGGATCGCCGAATCCGCACGCGTGCAGCAGTTGATCGCGGTAGAAGACGGAGCCGTGGTCGGGGTGTTGGGTCGTCGGGAGGCGAGCGCCTACACGGCGACGCGGGAGGCGTTGTACGAGGTGATCGAGGTACTTGCGCCTCGCGAGTAGCGCGGGCGCATGAAGCGAGGGAGGGCGCCAGAGATGCGACAACGGGGATGGCCGCGGGTGCGGATCGTGCCGGCAGCGCTGCTGGCAGCAGCGACGGCGATGATGGTCTCACCCGGGTCGGCTACGGCAGTTCCGGTCGGCAAGGTCGATGCCGGTGTGCCGTTCTCGTCGGTCGTCTACGGCACCGGATGCCGCTACGACCTGACCGTCGACGTCAACTCGGTCGGCACGGTGACCTTCTGGGAGAGGCCGCAGGGCGCGCCCGCCCGAGTCCTCGGCTCGGCCGAGGCAGACGGGGCCATCGCGACCATCAGTTGGGTGCCGCGCCGGGTGGCCACCACACAGTTGTATGCGACGCAGAACGGGGTGACCGGCCCGGTCGCGGTGTTGCGCGTGCATCAGGGTTATGGGTCGGGGTGGGCCTGTTTCGCTTTGTGAGCGGCGGCGCGGACGTGTTCGGCAATGGGTGAGTGGGCCGCGACTACACTGTGTGCGTGTCGAAGCCCTCCATTTCCAACGTCCTGGCCGGTCGCTACGCCTCTGCTGAGCTGGCCGAGATCTGGTCACCCCGCCACAAGATCGCGCTGGAGCGTCAGCTGTGGATCGCAGTGCTCAAGGCGCAGCGCGACCTGGGGATCGATGTCCCCGACGACGCCATCGCCGACTACGAGAGAGTTGTCGACCAGATCGACCTCGACTCCATCGCCGAGCGTGAGCGGATCACACGACACGACGTGAAGGCGCGGATCGAGGAATTCAACGCGCTGGCCGGACACGAGCAGATCCACAAGGGGATGACCAGCCGCGACCTCACCGAGAACGTCGAACAGTTGCAGATCCTGCGATCGCTGCAACACGTGCACGCCCATGGCGTTGCGGTTCTGGCCCGGGTGGCCGACCGCGCCGCCCAGTACTCATCGGTGGTGATGGCCGGTCGCAGTCACAACGTCGCCGCGCAGGCCACCACCTTGGGCAAACGTTTCGCCAGTGCCGCCGACGAACTGATGATCGCGCTGACCCGCGTGCACGAACTGATCGACCGTTACCCGTTGCGGGGCATCAAAGGCCCGATGGGAACCTCGCAGGACATGCTCGACCTGCTCGGAGGCGACGCCGTGAAGCTCGCCGATCTCGAGGCTCGGGTGGCCGATCACCTCGGTTTCGCACGGTCGCTGACCTCTGTCGGCCAGATCTATCCGCGCTCCCTCGACCACGACGTGGTGTCCGCACTGGTGCAGCTCGCGGCCGGTCCGTCGTCGCTGGCTCACACCATCAGACTGATGGCCGGCCACGAGCTGGTTACCGAAGGATTTCAGCCCGGCCAGGTCGGCAGTTCGGCGATGCCGCACAAGATGAACACGCGTAGTTGCGAGCGGGTCAACGGCCTGCAGGTGGTGTTACGCGGCTACGGTTCCATGGCGGCCGAGCTGGCCGGCGCCCAGTGGAACGAGGGTGACGTCTTTTGTTCGGTGGTGCGTCGGGTGGCATTGCCCGATGCCTTCTTCGCCATCGACGGGCTGATGGAGACCTTCCTCACCGTGCTTGCCGAGTTCGGGGCTTATCCGGCGGTCATCGCCAATGAGCTTGACCGCTACCTGCCGTTCCTGGCCACCACCAAGGTGCTGATGGCGTCGGTGCGCGCCGGCGTCGGCCGGGAGAGCGCGCACGAGGCGATCAAGGAGAACGCGGTGGCCGTAGCGCTCGCGATGCGCGAGGAAGGGCGCGAACCCGACCTGCTCGACCGCCTCGCCGCCGACGACCGAATTCCGCTCGACCGCGCCCAGCTCGAGGACTTGCTCGCCGACAAGTCGGTGTTCGTGGGCGCCGCCGAACAGCAGGTCGCCGATGTGCTGGCCGCGGCGGAGAAGGTCGTCGCGCAGTACCCCGACGCGGCTGCCTACACGCCGGCGCCGATCCTGTAGCTGCTCGCCACCCTGGTCCCTGATGAGGTTCGGAGCTTGCGGAGGACCGTCACGAAGTGCTTTCCGACGCCCGATCCGCGTGCCCGAGGTTCCAGTCCGGCAGTGCGACGTCGCGTACCAGCTTCTTGAGCGTCACCACATCGGGGAAGCCGCCGTCGCGTTTGCGCTCCCACACCTGCTCACCGTCGACGTCGATGTGGAACACACCCCCGGTTCCGGGTACCAGCGTCACCGCCCCGAGGTCGGTGCCGAAGGTATTCAGGAGCTCGCCGGCCATCCACGACGCCCGCAGCAGCCAATTGCACTGCGTGCAGTAGGTAATGGTGATCTGCGGGCCGGTCACGCTGATCCCGCCACGACGGTGGTCTCGTCGGACTGCCGGCTCGGGCCGAATCGTGCGCGCAGACGCCGAGGTCGATGATTCATGCCGACCATGATCGCCAACGTCGCCGGGGAACACAACGCGCCGACGACCGATGCCGGGCCCGATCCGAGAGCTCGCAGGGTCTCCCTGCGGTCGAGATAGAACGACTTTCCACTCTGTGTCCGTGCTGCCGGGGCACGCGGCTTCCCGGGCATGTCCTAGGGTCGAAGCCATGCGTCCTGAACTGCAGTCGTACCGGCACCTGGCATCGGGCAAGGTGCGCGAGATCTACGAGATCGACGCCGACACCCTGTTGCTGGTCGCCTCCGACCGCATCTCCGCCTACGACCACATCCTGCGCCCCGCCATCCCCGACAAAGGGCGCATCCTCACCGCGATGAGCTTTTTCTGGTTCGAGACGCTCGGGGTGCCCAACCACCTCGCCGGCGGGCCCACCGACGAACGGATTCCCGCCGAGGCGCTGGGTCGGTCGATGGTGGTGCGCCGCCTGCCGATGGTGCAGGTGGAGTGCGTCGCCCGTGGCTATCTCACCGGATCGGGCCTGCTCGACTACCGTGCGAGCGGCAGCGTCTGCGGCGTAGCGCTGCCCGCCGGGCTCGATGAGGCGAGTCGGCTTCCCGAGCCGATCTTCACGCCGGCCACCAAGGCAGCTCAGGGCGACCACGACGAGAACATCAGCTTCGAGCGGGTCGTCGAACAAGAAGGTGCCGATCTCGCCGACCGACTGCGGTCGGCCACGCTCGACATCTACCGACGGGGTGCGCAGCTCGCTGCCGAACGTGGAATCATCTTGGCCGACACCAAGTTCGAGTTCGGATCGGGTGCGGACGGGGAGCTCGTGCTCGCCGATGAGGTGCTGACACCGGACTCGTCACGCTACTGGGAGGCGGCCACTTACCAGCCCGGGCAGGTGCAGCCCAGCTTCGACAAACAGATCGTGCGCAACTGGCTCACCGGTCCCGATTCCGGTTGGGACCGGGCTGCCGACACAACACCGCCAGCGCTGCCCGAGGATGTGGTGGCACGCACCCGCGAACGCTATATCGAGGCCTACGAATGGATCTCGCAGAGATCCTTCGCCGACTGGCCGGACCATGATTAGGAGATGATGTGACCACCGACGTGACCGCGCCGGTCGCCAAAAAGGTTCCCAGCGAGCGCACCCACCACGGCGACACGTTCGTCGACGATTACGAGTGGTTGCGCGACAAGGACGATCCCGAGGTCATCGCCTATCTGGAAGGCCAGAACGCGTTCACCGAGTCGCACACGGCCCAGTTGGACGGCCTACGCAAGGACATCTTCGGCGAGATCAAGAGCCGCACGCAGGAGACGGACATGTCGGTCCCGAGTCGCCGTGGCCAGTACTGGTATTACGCCCGCACCGAAGAGGGCAAGCAGTACGCGATCCGATGCCGCTGTCCCATTGTCGATCCCGATGACTGGACACCACCGGAGGTGGCCGCCGACGCCTCGCTGCCCGGCGAGGAGGTCCTGCTCGACGCCAACGTGGAAGCCGACGGACACGACTTCTTCAGTCTCGGCGGGTTGACCGTCAGCGACGATGGGAACTGGCTCGCGTACAGCACCGACATCGTCGGTGACGAGCGATACACCCTGCGATTCAAGGACCTTCGCAGCGGTGAATTACTCGACGATGTTATCCCGAACACTGCGGGTGGCGCCGTGTGGTCGGCCGACGCGAAGCATGTGTTCTATCAGACCGTCGACGATGCCTGGCGGCCAGACACGGTGTGGCGGCACGACATCGGTGCCGACGCCGATGATGTTCGCGTCTTCCACGAGCCGGACGAGCGGTTCTGGGTGGGCATGGGAGCCACCCGCAGCGACAAGTACCTCATGATCGGGGTGGGCTCCAAGATCACCACCGAGGTATATGTGCTCGCTGCCGACGACCCCACCGGCGAGTTCCGAAGTGTCGCTCCGCGAGTCGATGGGGTGGAGTACTCGGTGGAGCATGCGGTGATCGACGGAACCGATCAGTTCATCATCGTGCACAACGAGATTCGGGACGGGGTGAAGGCCGAGAACTTTGCGATCGACATCGCGCCGGTCGACGACCCCACGGATCGGCGCGAACTGATCGCGCACGATCGGGACCGTCGGATCGAAGACCTCGATGCATTCCGCGACTACCTCGTGTTGTCCTACCGTCGAGCGGCACTTCCGAAGTTGGCCATCGCAGACCTTCGCGGCATCGACGGTGTACCCACCCTCGCGGACTTCCATGAGGTCGAGTTCCGTGAAGAGCTGTGCTCGGCCGGGCTGGCAGCGAATCCGGAATGGGTGACGCCGAAACTGCGGATCGGTTACGGGAGTTTCGTCGACCCGACCGAGGTGCTCGACCTGGACGTGGCCACCGGCGAATTGGTTCTGCTCAAACGGCAGCCGGTGCTCGGTGGGTACGACGCCGCCGACTACGTGCAGACGCGGGAATGGGCAACCGCGGGCGACGGCACCCGGATCCCGCTGTCGATCGTGCGGCGCAAGACGGTCGACGCCGATCGCCCGGCGCCACTGCTGCTCTATGGCTACGGCTCCTATGAGACCAGTATCGACCCGTCGTTCTCGGTGTCGCGGCTGTCATTGCTGGACCGCGGGGTGGTCTTCGCTCTGGCCCATGTCCGCGGTGGTGGTGAGATGGGCCGCTACTGGTACGACAACGGCAAGACACTGACCAAGAAGAACACCTTCACCGATTTCGTCGACGCAGCGCGCCATCTCGTCGACACTCAGTGGACGACACCGCAACAGATGGTGGCCGAGGGCGGCTCGGCCGGCGGGCTGTTGATGGGCGCCGTCACCAATCTGGCGCCGGAACTGTTCAACGGCATCCTCGCGTCGGTTCCGTTCGTCGACGCCCTCACCTCGATCCTCGATCCGTCGCTGCCGCTGACGGTCATCGAATGGGACGAGTGGGGAAACCCCCTGCACGATCCGGATGTGTACGCCTATATGCGTTCTTACTCACCATACGAGAACGTCGAGGCGAAGCCATATCCGCCGATCCTCGCGCTCACCTCACTCAACGACACCCGGGTGTTGTTCACCGAGGCGGCGAAATGGGTTGCGCGACTGCAAGAACTGAGCACCTCGGGGAATCCGATCCTGCTCAAGACGGAGATGTCGGCCGGCCACGGCGGTGTCAGCGGGCGGTACAAGCAGTGGGAGGAAGTGGCCTTCGAATTGGCGTGGATCCTGCAGCAGACTGGTGCGGTGAAGCCTTCGGCACCGCTGGTCGAGTAGTCGCGAGGCCTGCCGTCCGCTGGTCGAGTAGTCGTGAGCCGCTAGGCGAGCGGCGTATCGAGACCCCCGCTTCGACGCCGACAGAACCCCGAAAATCACCGAGAGAACCCACCGTCTTGGATGACGGCCCGCGCTGTGTGACGCGGGTGGGTTCTCTCGGTGATTTTCGGGGTTCTGTCGGCCGCCGTGCTGGTGGCGATCAGGACGTGGGTGCCGGCGGTCCTAGTGCATGATGATCGGCGCCGGCTGATCCATGTCCTCTTCGATCAGCGGCGAGGCGATCTTCTTGCGCGGCAGGAACAGCGCCGGGATGAAGGTCAAAGCGATCAGGACCACCGAGACCAGGAAGGTGGACCCGAAGACATCGGCAGCCGACTCGAAGAACGACGGCGGCAGGGCAGTGCCCTGCATCTCCGGTGGCAGGTTCTGCGGCGCGGTGTTCGACGTGATCGCGATACCGGCTTGCATGCTGCCGGCCAGCCCGCTGGCCAGGACCACCGAGATCACCGCGGAACCGATCGACGACGAGCTCTGCTGCACCACGTTCATCAGCGTGGAGCCATCGGGGACCTGGGCGTTGTTCAGCGTCGCCAACGCGGCGGACATGATCGGCATCATCGTCATACCCATGCCGAGACCCTGCACGAACAGTGCACCGCACAGCAGCAGGTACGAGGTCTCTGCGCCGAGGAAGACGAACACGCTCATGCCCGCCGTCAACAGCACGATGCCGGTCAGGACGAACTTTCCGGGCCCGATCTTGTCGGTCATGCGGCCTGCGATCGGCATTGTGATCATCGCGCCCAAGCCCTGCGGCGCCAGCAACAAGCCGGCGGTCAGGGTCGATTCACCGCGCACGCCGATGAAGTACTGCGGGAACAGCAGTGCGGCGCCGAAGAAGGCGATCATGAACAGGGTCATCGTGATGACCGCGATCGACAGGGTGCGGTTGCGGAACAGTCGCAGATCCAACAGCGGCTTGTCGGTGTGCAGTGCGTGCCAGATGAAGCCGGCGATCAGAACGGCGCCGATGATGGCGGGGATCAACACGCCAGCGGTCATGAATGTGCGATGTTCGGCGCTCGACGACACACCGAAAAGGAACAGTGCCAGACCGGGCGAGAGCAGCAGCAGGCCAACGACGTCGATCTTCGGCCGGGACGTCTCTTCGTCATCGCGCAGCACGAACCACGAATAGATCAGCGCCGCGATGCCGATCGGCACGTTGATCAGGAACACCCAGTGCCAGCTGGCCTTCTCGATGAGCAGGCCACCGAGGATCGGGCCGCCGATGGGTCCGAGCAGCATCGGAATACCCAGGACGGCCATCACCGAGCCGACCCGCTCCGGACCGGCGGCCTTGGTCAGGATCATCATGCCGATGGGCATCAGCATGCCGCCGCCGAGGCCCTGGATGACGCGGAACGCCACGAGTGAGCCGATGTTCCAGGCCAGCGCGCACAGCACCGAGCCGAGGATGAACAGCACGAGTGAGGTGAGATACACCTTCTTGGTGCCGAATCGGGATGCCGCCCAACTGGACAGCGGGATCACCGCGGCGAGCGCCAGGGTGTAGCCGGTGGCGGTCCACGCCGCACCTGCGGCGTCGGTGTTGAACTCCTGCTGGAAGGTGTTCTGCGCGACCGCCACCACGGTGACGTCGAGAATCGACATGATGGCGCCGAGCACCACCACACCGGCAACCATCAAGACATGCCGGTCCAGTTTGGTGTCCGGTGGGCCCGCATGTGCGTGCGCCGGAGTCGAAGAGGAGGTCATGAGGTGACTTTCTGTGTGTTGTCCTGGAACGGGCGGGCAGTAGCGTCGGGCATCTCCTCGCCGTGAAGTCCGGCAAAGTAGTCGACGTCGTTGTCGACGATGGCGGCCATGGCGGCCCCGAGGTCGACCTGCAGCGGTTCGGGAAGTCCGGCCACGAAGGTGCGGAGGAGTTCCCGGTGGATGTTTACGTGGGAGGTGATCACGTCACTGCCCTCTGCGGTGAGGGATACGCGCTTGACGCGGCGGTCCGTCGCATCCTCGCGACGGTGCACGAGCCCGGCACCGACGAGTTTGTCGACGGTGCGGCCCGCCGCCGCCAGAGAAAGGTTGATGTGGTCGGCGATCTCGTTCAACGACATCGATTCGGCGCCGTCACCGTGCGCTCCGAGCGCGAACATCACGCGCATTTGCGAGAACGTCAGATCGGCCGCGGCCAGCGAGTCCATCGTCTGCGCTTTGGCAACGCACGCCAGTCGATCGAGGAACTCGGTCAATTTGCCGGTGGTGGCGTCGACAGATCCCGAGGTAGCCGAAGGGTCGTCGACAGACGGGGTGTTCGAGAGCACTGATAAAAGCTAACGCCTACGCAACTATTTCTTCAACGCAATCTATGGTGAGATCCACCCTAAGCTCTCGCGCCGAGTGACCGGGCTCACCGGACGTGTTCGCGATCGCTTGGTCAACGGTCCTCTGCCACTCGTCGTCGAAACGACGAGTGGTACCCGGGTCTTCGTCGCGAGGGACTACCGTCGGGTGCCATGAGCAATGTCAAGGACATCCCCGTCAAGGCGCTCGACGGCAGCGCACTGAACCTCGCCGATTTCGCCGGCCCGTTGCTGGTGGTCAACGTCGCCAGCAAGTGTGGCCTGACGCCGCAGTACACCGGACTGGAATCGATCGCCAAGACCTATGGCGAGCGCGGTCTGACCGTCCTCGGGATGCCGTGCAACCAGTTCATGGGCCAGGAGCCCGGCAGCGCCGAGGAGATCGCCACTTTCTGCTCGACCACCTACGGCGTCACGTTCCCGTTGCTGGAGAAGGCAGATGTGAAGGGCGACGATCAACACCCGCTGTACTCGGCCCTGACCCAGACCGCCGATGCCGACGGGGAGGCAGGCGACGTGCAGTGGAACTTCGAGAAATTCCTGGTGAACGCCGACGGCACCGTGGTCAACCGCTTCCGTCCGCGCACCGAGCCGACCGACCCGGCCGTGGTGTCGGCCATCGAAGCCGTCCTCTAGCCCACCCGTCCCATCCCCGCCCGAGTGGACGCCCTGTCGCGTCCACTCGGCTGGTGGAGTCAGGAGTCATGGCGCCCGCTCGACGGGGGGCGACCAACCGGTAAGCTGAGCGCGGAACTGCGCACCTGTGAGAACGGAGCAACTGCCCATGGCGCGAGTGGTGGTCGATGTGATGCCGAAGGCTGAGATCCTTGATCCGCAGGGCCAGGCCATCGTGGGGGCCCTGGGCCGCTTGGGATTCTCTGGAATCGCCGACGTCCGACAGGGCAAGCGCTTCGAGATCGAGGTCGACGAGAACGTCGACGATGTGACCCTCGAGCGCATCGCCGAGGAGCTCCTCACCAACACGGTGATCGAGAACTTCAACGTCTCACGGGTCGCGGAGTAAATCGACGATGACAGCTCGTATCGGGGTCATCACCTTCCCGGGAACGCTCGACGACGTCGACGCGGTCCGCGCTGCCCGACTGGCCGGCGCCGAGCCGGTGGAGCTGTGGCACGGCGACGCTGACCTGAAGTCGGTCGATGCGGTGATCGTGCCCGGCGGTTTCTCCTACGGTGACTACCTGCGCGCCGGTGCCATCGCCCGATTCGCCCCGGTGATGGGTTCGGTTGTCGACGCCGCCGCCAAGGGCATGCCGGTTCTGGGTATCTGCAACGGCTTCCAGGTGCTGTGCGAGGCAGGTCTGCTGCCCGGAGCGCTGACCCGCAACGAGGGTCTGCACTTCATCTGCCGCGACGAGTGGCTCAAGGTGCAGTCCAACACCACCGCATGGACCACCCGTTTCGAACTCGGCGCCGACATCCTCATCCCGCTGAAATCCGGCGAGGGCCGCTACGTGGCACCACAGGACAAGCTCGAGGAACTCGAGGGCGAAGGTCGGATCGTGTTCACCTACTCCGGCGGTAACCCGAACGGCTCGTCACTGGACATCGCGGGCATCTCCAGCGCCGACGGTCGCATCGTCGGGCTGATGCCGCACCCCGAACACGCCACCGAGCCGCTGACCGGTCCCAGTGACGACGGTCTGGGTCTGTTCTACTCCGTCATAGATTCGGTACTGGCCGCGGCTTGATCCGATGACATCGGTGATCATGGTGGCGATCGGCGCCGCCATGCTGGTGGTGGCGGCCTTCGCATTTCGTCTGACGTCGCGGGTGGGCGCAGTGGCGATCCTGCTGGGGGCGATCAGCCTCGGCCTGGCCTACGACAACATCGCCGTCGCGGTCGGCCGGTTGGTTGGCTACGGCGACACCCTGTCGGCGATCAACCTGCCGCGCTTCTGGATTCACGCGATCGCGGTGCCCCTCCTGATCGTCGTCGCCGGCAACCTCGTCGGTCGCCTCGGTGTGGAGCAGGCACGCACCCGCAACGTCACCCTCGGTGGATGGGCGCTGGTCGTCATGCTGATGGTGATCGGGTTCGTCGAGGACGTGGTGCGCCTCGATCTCGAACCAGAGGACGCCGGTGACGCCCTGCGGTATGTCAACGCCGGTTTCGACGGACCGCCACTACCGGCCATCATCACCGTGCTCGCAATTCTGGTCCTCGGCGTGATGGCGTTCCGCTACGCCGGATTCCCATGGCTGTTCGTCGGTGCGCTGGTCATGCTGATCGCCGCACCGATCGGCACCATGCTGCTGTGGGTCGGCAACCTCGGCGAACTCGTGCTGATGCTGTCCATGCTGGTGACCATGGCGGCCGTCGGGGGTCTACCCGTCCCGACCACGCGGCCGATTCCGCGACCGAGATGACACTGAA
Organism: Gordonia aquimaris; assembly: GCF_026262595.1. Lineage (NCBI taxonomy): Bacteria > Bacillati > Actinomycetota > Actinomycetes > Mycobacteriales > Gordoniaceae > Gordonia > Gordonia aquimaris. The sequence continues at coordinate 206,432 of NZ_JAPKFM010000003.1, forward strand.
GAGATCGGAGGCCCTGTTGTGACCACCTTGACCACCAGCGCGACGGCTGCGGGACTCGGCGAATTCATCGACGCCTCGCCGTCGCCGTTCCATGTCTGCGCAACCGTCGCCGCGCAATTGGAGTCGGCCGGCTACACCCGCCTCGCCGAGGGTGACCAGTGGGCTGCGCTCGCCGGACGTCACTACGTCATCCGGGGTGGGTCGATCATCGCCTGGGATGCGGGAGACGGCAACACCTTCCGTATCGTCGGCGGCCACACCGACAGCCCGAACCTGCGGGTCAAGCAGAAACCCGGACGCACGTCCGCGGGGATCGGCATGGTGGCGCTGGAGCCCTACGGCGGAGCATGGCTCAACTCCTGGCTCGACCGCGACCTCGGAATATCGGGGCGGCTGGCTTACCGAGCCGGCGACCGCGTGGACCACGTGCTCGTGCACGTCACCGAACCGGTGATCCGGGTGCCGCAACTGGCGATCCACCTGTCCGAGGACCGCAAGGGTGTCACCCTGGACCCGCAGCGCCATCTCGACGGCATCTGGTCGTTGGACAGCGACGCACCCGACGTGCTCGAGTGGACCGCCGGCTACGCCGGGATCGACCCCGCCACCGTGCGCGGCTGGGAACTGATGACCCACGATGTGGCGCCGAGCCGGCTGATCGGCGCTGACGACGAGTTGCTGAGCGCGCCGCGGCTGGACAACCAGGGCACCTGTTACGCCGGTCTGCGAGCGCTGCTCGACGGCGCGCCCACGATCCCGACGCGGGTGTTGGCGCTGTTCGACCACGAGGAAGTCGGCAGCGGCTCGGAACGCGGTGCCGCCTCGGATTTCCTGGCGACGATCATCGAACGAATCGTGTTGGCCCGGGGGGGATCTCGAGCGGACTATCTGCAGGCTATGGCGGGCAGTGTGTGCGTGTCCGGCGACATGGCGCACGCCACCCACCCCAACTACCCGGAACGGCATGAACCGTTACACCGGGTCGCGGTCAACGGCGGCCCGGTGCTGAAGGTGAATCAGAGTTTGCGCTATGCGTCGGATGCGGTGGGGGAGGCGATCTTCGCCGTCGCGTGCGATGCCGCCGGCGTGCCGATGCAGCGGTACACGCATCGCGCCGACCTGCCCTGTGGCTCGACGATCGGTCCGATCACCGCAGCCCGAACAGGCTTGACGACCATCGACGTCGGCGCTCCGCAGCTGGCCATGCACAGCGCCCGCGAACTGATGGGCGCCGGTGACGTGCCGATGTATTCGGCTGCGCTGCAGGCTTTTCTGAGCGAGCCCTGACCGCCTGGGATCAATAGGTGCGAGCGTAACCGAGTACGTCGTCGACGTAGTCCATCGAGTTGTTGTACCGCAGGATCGCGCTCACCTGGGCGCGGGGGTCGCGAAGGTCGTCGTGATCGTCGCACAGGTAACTCGCTGTGGTCAGGGCCGCGTCGTAGACGTTCTGTGGGTCGGCCTTCCCGTCGCCGTTCCCGTCCGCAGCGTAGTGCTCCCAGGTAGACGGGAGAAACTGCATCGGGCCGACCGCGCGGTCGTACTGGGTGTCGCCGTCGAGCTCACCGCCGTCGGTGTCGGCGATCACTTCGTTGCCCGCGAGCGTGCCATCGAGTGTGGGGCCGTAGATCGGGGCGTGCAGGTCTCCGGTGGACGGGTCGACGTCCCCGTTGTTGGCGTGGTGGGATTCCACCCGACCGATCCCGGCGATCATCGGCCATTCGATGCCGCAGCCGGGGTCTGTCCGCGATATCGACTGTGCAGCATCACGATAGGCATCATAGTTGGCCACCGGGACCGCTCCACTGACGACACTGGCGGGCTCGGGTGGCGGCGGTGGGGGTGCCGGTGGTGGCGGTGGGGGTGGTGCAGCAGGCGACGTGGCGGCCTCCGGGGGCAGCGGGTTGGGTGCCGGTGTCGCCACCGAGTCAACCGTCGAGGCCAGCGGTGCTGCGGACTGCCCGGCACCCGCGGTGGTGGTGGCCGCCGCAGCCAGGACGCCCAGAGGGACGACGGTGGCGGCCAGCCATGGCGGGCGGGGCCGGCGTGATCGGTGCGACCGGCTGCGTGAGGGTGCTGACGTCGGACCAGGGTTTCCGGCGAACGGCAACGAACGCGGAGCGGAGTGCTTTCCCAAACGGATCAACCTCGCGGACAACGATTTCGGACAATACGGGCCGGCACACAAGCCCGGTTGGCCATGGCCGCGCCCGACCGTACCCGAAACCCGCGCCGTGGTGGGAGCGCGGCGCTGCCGAGTCTGAGAGCTTCCTGGCCGCTTGCTGATCGTCGGCGACGGCACGCAGGTCGAGCGCGTCACACTGCAATTGTGATGCCTGCCACATCGATCGGTGATCGGTAGGTCAGTTGGGTCGCAGCACCGACAGGCTCGAACCCTGTTGGAGCACGAGGTATCCGTCGACGACGTCGGCGGCGCCCATGATCGACCTGGTCCACGCGATCTCGCCGGTCTCGGCGTCGACCGCGGTCAGCTGATCCGCATTGGCGAAGACGAGATTTGTTCCGGCGGAGCCGATGCAGTTCAGATTGTCGATGTTCTCGCCGGGTGTCTCGAAGCTCGGTGGCGCCATGGCGCCGATCCGATCACCGTCGGCGAGGCCGTAGAAGATCCGTGACCGGTCCTTCAGTGCGAAGGCCACTTCGGTTCCGCAGGGTTTGGTGTTGGCCTTCGACAGTTCGGGATCGGTGATCTGCCACAGTGCATCCGATTGTGCGGGATCGCGAATCTCGTAGCGTCCCTGCGCCATCTGCACTTGGCTGTCGCCGGTGCCGGTGAGTACCGGAAGGACCGACGGCCCGCCGACGACGCGGAGCCCGTCCGACACCGACGTCGCCGGGGTGCGCAGGTCGTCGCCGTCCACGGCGTAGGTCTCCACTCGCTGTTCTGCGGTTGCGTCGTACTCGACGGTGATCCCGGTCGGGTAGCTGGTGATGATGCATTGCGTGCAGGACAGTCGGTCGGCGCCGGTGGCCGGGTCGAGGATGTACCGGCCGCTGTCGGCGGTCGCCACGACCAGCATTCCGTCGGGACGAACCTCTGCGGATGCGGCCGCAGCGAATGTGCGCGACCAGATTTCGCGTCCGTCGGGGGTGCGGAGGGTCACGTGATAGCCCGCCTGATCGATGCGCAGAAAATCGGTGCCCACGCCGACGACCTGTTTGGTGTCGTCGAGCGTGGTGGGGGTGGCGAGGCTGCCGCGCTCGTCGACGAGATAGAAACCGTCTCCGACGTCGCCGCCGAGTTTGATCGCACAGCCGACCTGCCCGAACTCATTGAAAGCGCAGTCGCCGAGGCCTGCGACGATCGGCTCATCCCAGACGGCGGTGCCGGATGACCGGTGCACCAGCAGGAATGCGCGTCCGATGCCCGAGGGATAGCTGATCAGCCAGTGATCCTGCCAGGTATCGACGACCTCGATGCGCCGACCGGCGCCGTAGCCCGGCAGGGTGTCGTCCGACAGCGTCCAGGCGACATCGGGTTCACGGTCGTAGCTGCGGAGTTGCCCGGCAGAATGGTCCAGCTGCGGGTCGGCCGGCGTGCCGATGGCGAGTACTGCGGCGAACACCGCCACCATCGCGGCGACGAGGATCATCGTGACCGTGCCCATGCCGAAGGGTGGGCGCCGTGCGGGACCGGACAGCGGGGAGCGGGCGGGCATGGCCATCAGTGAATCACGTGGCGCGTGCCGAGAGTTCTGCAGCGTCGCGCGATGGCGCAGAACGAAACGCTGCCGGACTCATCCCGCGGTGCCGTTTGAAGGCGGCGCTGAATGCGAACGGAGTTCCGTATCCCACCCGGCGGGCCACGGCGCGCAGCGACAGTGCGGGATCGGCCAGCAGGTCGGCGGCCACCGACATCCGCCATGCGGTCAGATACGCCATCGGCGGCTCGCCGACCAGCTCGGTGAACCGCCGAGCCAGCACCGCGCGTGACACGCCGGTGGCGGCCGCCAGCGAGCTCACCGTCCACGATTCCTCGATACCGTTGTGTAGCAGCCGGAGTGCGTTGCCCACCACCGGATCGGAATGGGCCCGATACCACTGCGTCGCACGCATCCGGCCGGATTCCATCGATTGGCGCAACCCGGTGATGAGCAGCAGGTCCAGCAGTCGATTCAGGACGGCTTCCTGGGCCGGCGAATCACGCACGATCTCGTCCTCCAGCAACCCCACCAGGGGGTGGTCTCCCATGGGGACCACGGTGCACCGGTCCAGTGCGTCGAGTAGTCGTTGACTGACCTCGCCGGTCGCGTAGGTGCCGATCAACATGATCGCGTCGGCGGACGTGTCGTCGTCGCAGTTGCCCCACGACCGCACGCCGAAGCACATGTCCTCGGCCACGCTGTGGGTGCCGGTCGGGTCGAAGCAGTCGCCGTGTGTGTCGATCCGGGCCACCCAGTCGGTGCCCGCCTGATCTCCCACCGCGTATGGGTGTGTGCCACGCACCAGGGCGACGTCGCCGGGCACCACGCGGTGTGTGGTCCCATCGTCGTAGGTGAGGACGGCGGTGCCGCGGGTGACGGTGACCACGGTGAGCGGTGCGGTGTCCTCGATCCTGATCGACCACGGCGATCGCATCACCACCCGCAGCATCATCGGACTCCGGGCCCGCGGCCCGTTGAGCAGGCTTCCCAGTGCGTCCACGGGCTCGATGCTACGCCGCCGAGACGAGTGCGTATGGAATCGAGCGAAATGGCCATGGATCGTCTCGCCCGAGCCGGGTGGACTGAGGACATGACAACTCAGCACGCATCTTCGACAACAACCAACTCCGTACTGGTGATCGGCGCGACCGGCAAAGTCGGGCGGCGCGTCGCCGACCTGCTCGATACCCGTGGCGTCGACGTCCGGCGCGCCAGCCGGTCGAGTGCGACCCGGTTCGACTGGACCGACCGCACCACCTGGGCCCCGGCGCTCGACGGTGCGGGTCCGGTCTACATCTCGTACCAGCCAGACCTGATCGCCTCCGGCGCTGTCGACGACGTCGCGGAACTCGTACGGCGCGCGGAGTCCGCTGGGGTCACGCGACTGGTGTTGCTTGCCGGGCGCGGCGAGCCCGAGGCCGAGGCGGCCGGTCGCGTCGTGCATGCCGCCGCCATCGATTCCACGGTGCTGTCGTGTGCCTGGTTCGACCAGAACTTCTCCGAGGGCGGTTTCGCGCCCGAGATCGCCATGGGTTCGCTCACCCTCCCGGTGGGTGCGGTCGGCGAACCGTTCATCCACACCGACGACATCGCCGAGGTTGCGGTCGCCGCGCTGCTCGACCGGGCCGCGGGTGTGAACCCGCACGCCGGACAGACCTACGATCTCACCGGGCCCCGTCTGCTCACTTTCGCCGAGGCTGCGGCAGAGATCGGCCGGGCGCGCGGAGTCGACATCCTCGCCACCGAGGTCACCCTCGACGGCTATCGGCAGATGTTGTCGCAGTACGGTCTTTCCTCCGCCGATATCGGCGTTCTGATGACGTTGTTCGGCACCCTGTTCGACGGTCGTAACAGTCGCATCGGCAACGATGTCGAGCACGTGCTGGGCAGACCGGCCCGTGATTTCGCCGATTTCGTGAATTCCGAGATGATGCAACAAGTCTCGTGATGAGCGCACTCCGCGACGTGCTTGTCGTCCTCACCGTGGTGACCTCGGCGCTGACCGCCGGGCTGTTGTCGGCCTTCGCCTACGCCATCATGCCCGGACTGCAGCGGACCGCCGCACCGGCGGCTGTGGCCGCGATGCAGCGGATCAATGTGGCGATCGTGAACCCGCTGTTCGCGCTGATCTTTCTGGGCCCGTTGGTGTTCGGCGGCCTGGCGGTGCTGCTGTGTTGGGGTGACCCGCTGCGCTGGTATCTGGTCGTGGGTCTTGCCCTGGCCTCGATGTCCGTCGCGATCACCCTGGGATTCAATGTGCCGTTGAACAATCGCCTCGACGCGGTAGGCCGCGTCGAGGCGGATGCGGCGACGGCGCCGTGGGCGGACTTCGTCGGACCCTGGGTGCGCTGGAATGTGATCCGTGCGGTGGCGTCGACGGCGGGTGTCGCGGTCATCGTCGTGGGACTCGTGGGGGCGGGATCCTGAGCCGTGACGCCACCGAGGGTCAGACCGTGGAGGCGAGCCCGCTGCGGATGACCTCCGTGAACGACACGGCAGGACGCCCGAGTAGTTCGACCAGGTCGGTCGAGTCGGAGTCGAGCGCACCGGAACCCACTCCCGCATCGGAATCGGCCAACACCGTGGCGAAGGGCGCGGGGATTCCGGCATCGACCAACGCCGCGGCATAGTCGGCCTCCGGGAGATTCTGGTAGCGCACTTCCCGCCCGCCGACCTCGGCAAAGGTTGCCGCGATGTCGGCATACGACAGATGCTGCGGACCGACGAGTTCGAAGATCTCGCCCGGGCCGGCGGAGAGCAGTGCCGACGCGGCGGCGTCGGCGTAATCCGAGCGAGCCGCCGGAGCGACGCGGCCGTCGCCGGCACTTCCGTAGAACACCCCGCCCTCGATCGCGGTCGGCGCGGACGACAGATAGTTCTCCGAATACCATCCGTTGCGGAGCAGCACGAACCCGATTCCGCTGTCGCCCAGGATCTTCTCGGTGGCGACGTGTTCGGTGGCCAGTGCCAGGGGAGAGCTGTCGGCGCGAAGGATGCTGGTGTACGCGATCAGGTCGACGCCGACGGCCACCGCGGCCTCGATCACATTGGTGTGTTGCGCGACGCGCTGTCCGACCTCGGAGCCGGAGACCATGAGCAGCTTGTCGACTCCCGCGAGGGCCGTGTCGAGTGCGGCGCGGTCGGTGTAGTCGGCCACCCGGACATTCACGCCCGCATCACTGAGGTCGGCCGCCTTGGCGGCGTCGCGTGCCACCGCAACGATGTCACCGGGTTCGACTCCCCGGCTGATCAGGGCGCGAACGGCTGAGCCGCCGAGTCCGCCGGTCGCTCCGGTCACTGCGTATGTGGTCATGACTTCTCCTCTGTGTCGGTGTGCGTCTGTGGTGGCTACGGGTCGCGCCCATCGCCGGGCGACCACCGCTATCCATCGATGGTGCACTTACTATTTATATAGTGCAAGCGTGATGGTAAGCACGGTGTGCACGGTCTGGGTAGGATGAAGGCCATGTCCGCAGCGCACCCCGCCCCGCATCCAGGGCGTGACGAGGCCGATCAGGCGTTTGTGGCCGACGTCTTCGCGAGGAACTGTCAGTCGCGAGACATCTTGCAGAACGTGACCAGTCGCTGGGGTCTGCTCGCGCTGGTCGCTTTGGGGGAGAGTGACATGCGGTTCAATGCGTTGCGGCGCCGGGTCGACGGTGTCAGTGAACGGATGCTGTCGGTGACCCTGCAGGCCCTCGAGCGGGATGGATTCGTGAATCGATCAGTGCTGCAAGCGATCCCGCCTCGGGTGGAGTACTCGCTCACCGATCTCGGAGCGGCCGTGGCCGCCCGATTGACCGGATTGATCGAGTTCGTCGAAGCACATGTCGACGACGTCGACCGGTCGCGGGCGGTCTACGACGCTCAGAAGAGCTGACCCAGATAGAATTCGGCGCCCTGATCGTCTGAGCAGTAGGCCATGATCCCGTAGGCCTGCGCGTCCGGGTCGGTGATGACCCGTCCACCCGCGGCGCGAACCCGGCCGACCGCCGCGTCCATGTCGGGCACGTTCCACATCGGAACGGCCCGCTGATCGTCGGCGCCACCGGCGATCCCGATCTGGGGATGCACGTCGTCGACCTCCCAGCCGTCGTCGATCCGACCGGCGCGGAACTCCCAGCCGAGCACGGCGCCATAGAAGGCGCGGTAGCGAGCGCTCGACGGCGTCTGGACGGTCAGATACGACATCTCACCGACTCCACGTGGATGCTGATCCGTCCGCGTCGCCCCGGGTGCAGGGACGTGCACAGAGAATGCGACGCCCTGATCGTCGACGGCGTCGAGAACGTGCGCACCGTCGCGGCCCACCTCGGTGACCTCGTCGGCGGCGCGACCGCCCGCGGCCCGGATCGCAGCTCGTGCGGTGTCGAAATCGTCGACCGCGTACACGCAGAACAATGTGTTCGAGCCGTATCCGCCGGCATCCGAGATACCCAGGCGGTGGCCGAGATTGGTGACCTGTCGGCTTTGCGGGTCGTAGTCCCATCCCAGTACCGCGCCATAGAACGCGGCCGCGCGTGCGGCATCCGGGGTCTGCAATGACATGTAGACGATGTCGCCGGTGCGGATGCGGTCGGCGGCCTCCGCGCCCATCTCCGACGGCCCGGTGAGCATCCACCGATGCCCGAACGGATCGATGATCGTCCCGGTGCGATGTCCGTACCCTTCGTAGGGTTCGCGCGTCACCGCAGCCCCGCCGCGTTCGGCGGCGGCGACGGCGGCGTCCGCATCGTCGACGGCCAGCATCAGGCTGACCGACACGTGGCCGGGCTGCGGTGCACGCAGGCCCATGTCCCCGAATTCGTCGGCGAGATAGATGGCGCCCCCGCCGATCTCGAGTTCGGCGTGGCCGAGTCGCCCGTCGTCCATGATGATCGGCTCACCGCGCAGGCGTGCGCCGAGATGTTCGACGTACCAGTCGAGGGCGGCCCGCCCGTCGGGCACCGTGAGGTAGGGCAGCGCGCCCGGACGTTCGACGGCGGGTTCGTCGTCGTGGGTGGTCGCTGCGTTCAGTTCGGTGGCGGTACTCATGAGAACTCCTTGGGGTAGGGTCGCGCCGCGTTCGAGTCGGTCCCGCAGTCGCCGGGTGAACTCGGCGTCGGGTGCGACCGGGTCGGTCCAGCCCGGGGCATCGGCGGCCCGCAGGGCGACGAACGGGTCAGGCGGTGTGCTGCCGCCGTGTTCGGTGCGGTTGTACTCGCTCATGCGTGACCTCCTCTCCGCGAGCCGGTGGATCCGGATCGGGTGTCGGTATCCGGATAGGCCGCGCGGAAGGCCCGCTTGGCCCGGGTGAGCAACGCTTCGGTGGCCCCGACGGTCCGGTCGAGTAGTGCCGCACAGTCGCCGACCGGGAGGTCATCGACGTAGCGCAGAGTCAGCACCGCGCGATGGGTCGGGGACAGGGTGGCCAGGGTGTGGTGGGCGACCATCCGGTCCAGGTGGGCGTCCCACTCGTCGTCGCCGGTGTCGGGCACCTCCTCGACCGGGTCGGGTGTGCGTTGCATCCGCCGCCAGTGGTCGGCCAGCTTGTGCCGGGCCACCCCGATCAGCCACGGCGTCGTCGGCCGCGCTGTGTCGTCGCGTCGGACGGCGTCCATCGCGGCCAGGAACGTCTCGGAGGTGAGGTCCTCGGCGACCCGCTGATCCGTGCACCGGCGCAGCAGGTAGCCGTACACCGCCGGCAGCGCATCGTCGTACACCGCCAGCAGTGCGGGCGCCCCACCTCCGGGAGAGCCCTCGTGTTCGCTGCTCACACCTTCATCGTCGTCCGTGGGAGGCGAAACCCGACGCCCGATCGGGGAAATTTCTTCGTGGCGACGGCTGAGGCGTCAGCGATCCGACCGAGCCGATGCCGCCACCACGCCGTCCGCGACGGCCTGAGGTTGATCGAGCGAGACGAAGGTGCGTGCGTGCGGCACCTCGATGAACTGCGCGTCGCCGAAGACGTCCGCGAAGCGGCGGCCGTGCTCGGGAGTGAAGCACCGATCGCCGGTACCCCACACCATGGCCACCGGCACCTGGACTCGCGACATCCGTGGCGTGACCGCTGCGAGGTCGGCCGGATCGATCTCGTGCAGGAATGCGATGAGGTCGTCGCGGATGCGCGCGTCGGTGCGCAGCGGTTCGAACACTGACCGGGTCAGGTCAGGGTCGGGATCGGTGACGAGCAGACCGACGCCGAGCGACGAATGCCGCAGCGCCCGCCACCGCATCGTCTCGATCAGCGGCTTGAGGAGCAGTCGCTGTCTCAGCAGCGCAAACACCAGCTGAAACGGTTGGGGCGGAAAGAGATCGAATGCATCGCAGTTCGTGAACACCAGGGCCCGGACGAAGTGTGGGTCTGCGTCGAGCGCGTACTGGGTGATCGCACCGCCGGTGTCGTTGGCAACCAGCGTGGCGTCGGCCAGGCCGAGTCGGTCGACGAACTCGCGCAGCAGTCGCGCCGCACCGCGTGGACTCCGGTCCGCAGACGGGCCCCACGGGATGTGATGCGACCCGAGCGGCATCGTCGGCGCATAGCTGCGGTATCCCCGCGCCGCCAGGATCTCGGCCACCGGCTGCCACAGCCGATGGTCGACGGCGACGCCGTGCATGAACACGATCGGCGGGTGCGCACTCTTGTCAGGGCCGTAGGACGCGTACTCCACGGTGCCGGAGGGAAGTGTGATCGTCGAGGTCGTGGTCATGATGGCGGCGCCTCTCGCATAGGCTGATATCTCACTTACGAACACTCGGTATGAAAGTTACGTGCAGACTGTATGAAAGTCAATCGTCGTACGCAGGCGGAACGAACAGCAGCGACCCGTTCGGCATTGATCGCCGCGGGGCGAAGCCTGTTCGGTGAACACGGCTATGCCGCCGTCGGCACCCAGGCCATCGTGGTGGCGGCGGGCGTGACCCGCGGCGCCCTCTATCACCAGTTCGACGACAAAAAGGGTCTGTTCACCGCGGTCTACGACCAGGTCGAACAGGACATCACCACGGAAGTGGCCGAGCGCGTCGGGGATCTTGCCGTCACTGATCCGTTGGCTGCACTGAAGGCCGGGGTGCGGGTCTTCCTGGAACGGGTGACCGACCCGGCGGTGCACATGATCTCGCTGGTGGATGCGCCGTCGGTGCTCGGGTGGAGCGAGTGGCGGGCCCGCGGCGAGGAGTTCGGCTTCGCGCTGATCGAGGGCATATTGCAGGCCGCCATCGCGGTCGGGCAGATCGACGACCAGCCGGTGCGTCCGATCGCGCACGTCGCCATCGGCGCGCTCGACGAATCCGCGCTGTACGTGGCCGCCGCCGATGACAAGGGCACCGCTGCCGCCGAGGTCCTCGTCGTGCTCGATCGGGTCATCGACTCGTTCCGACGCTGAGCTGTATCGCAGCCCAGACGATGCCGATACCGATGACTTCGGCGCGCGGGGCCGGTCAGTATGGAACATGGCCACCGCGACGATTTCCTCCATGCTCCTGTCCAGCGACGACCCGAAGCGCCTCGCGCGCTGGTATGCCACCGTTTTCGAAGCCGAGATCCAGACCGACCCGGATGCGCCGGGCTACGAGATCATGGAACTCGACGGCTTCTACATCATGTTCGACCAGCGCGACGACGTGTCGGGGCGCGCCACCGGCGGTGCACGCCTGATCCTCAACGTCGAAGTCGATGACCCGGTCGCCACAGCCGCTCGGATCGACGACCTGGGGGCGGACTGGATCAGCCCCCTCGCGGACAAAGGAAGAGGCACCTATTTCGGCACCGTCACCGATCCCGACGGCAACTGGCTGCAGATCGTCCGGATCTCCGACGAACTCGAAGCGCAGATGAGCACACCGACGTCGGCGTACAGCAGCTTCGCCGTCATCGACCTCGATGCCGCGTCGACGTTCTATCGCGATGTGCTGGGTATGCGGGTTCTCCACCTGGAGGTGGGGGTGTTGGGTGTGCGCATCAACCGCACCACCACGGTGTTGGTCTACCCGAAACCCGACCACCGGCCGGCCGAGTTCACCGTCCTCAACATCCCCGTACAGAACCTCGAGGAAGCGGTCGACGATCTCGTCGCCCGAGGCGTCGAATTCCTCAGATACGAGCAATTCGATCACGACGAGCGGGGGATCGCGCGGGGCGGCGAGCAGGGACCCGACCTCGCCTGGTTCACCGATCCGTCCGGAAACGTGCTCGCCCTGCAGCAGAAATGACCACGTCAACGAGCCGTTCGCTCTCGGCGTACTGAGGCCGGAACACAGCGCCGACGTGCGCGGTTGTACAAGCAGAACCCCCGCCATGACCATTTCGTGAATGATCTGCGACCGGCGTTAACTGTAGCTGCACCTGAAGCGACCACTAGAGTGGAAGCAGGCTGGTCGTCACCTATGACACCGCTGCAGTCGACGCCGCTGTGGTCACCGACGGCCGGGGCGCTAGCAACGTGAGGGAGAACAATGTTCGAACGGTTCACCGACCGCGCTCGACGAGTCGTCGTGCTCGCCCAAGAAGAAGCGCGGATGCTCAACCACAACTACATCGGCACCGAGCACATCCTGCTGGGTCTCATCCACGAGGGCGAGGGCGTGGCCGCCAAGGCACTCGAGTCACTCGGGATCTCCTTGGAGGGTGTCCGCAGCCAGGTCGAGGAGATCATCGGCCAGGGCCAGCAGGCGCCGTCGGGACACATCCCGTTCACGCCGCGCGCCAAGAAGGTCCTGGAGCTGTCGCTGCGCGAGGCGCTGCAGCTCGGACACAACTACATCGGTACCGAGCACATCCTGCTCGGCCTCATCCGTGAGGGCGAGGGCGTGGCCGCTCAGGTGCTGGTCAAGCTGGGTGCCGACCTCAATCGGGTCCGCCAGCAGGTCATCCAGTTGCTGTCCGGCTACCAGGGCAAGGAGCCGCAGGAGGCCGGCACCGGCGGACGCAGCAGCGAGTCCGGCACCCCGTCGACCTCGCTGGTGCTCGACCAGTTCGGCCGTAACCTGACCGCGGCCGCCGCCGAGGCCAAGCTCGACCCGGTCATCGGGCGCGAGAAGGAGATCGAGCGGGTCATGCAGGTGCTGAGCCGCCGCACCAAGAACAACCCGGTGCTCATCGGCGAGCCCGGCGTCGGCAAGACCGCCGTCGTCGAGGGCCTCGCCCAGGCCATCGTCAACGGCCAGGTGCCCGAGACGCTCAAGGACAAGCAGCTCTACACCCTCGACCTCGGTTCGCTGGTCGCGGGCAGCCGCTACCGCGGTGACTTCGAGGAACGCCTCAAGAAGGTGCTCAAGGAGATCAACACCCGCGGCGACATCATCTTGTTCATCGACGAGCTGCATACGCTGGTCGGGGCCGGTGCCGCCGAGGGCGCGATCGACGCCGCCAGCATCTTGAAGCCGAAGCTGGCCCGCGGTGAGCTGCAGACCATCGGTGCCACCACCCTCGACGAGTACCGCAAGTACATCGAGAAGGACGCCGCCTTGGAGCGCCGGTTCCAGCCGGTGCAGGTTGGCGAACCGTCCGTCGAGCACACCATCGAGATCCTCAAGGGTCTGCGCGATCGCTACGAGAGCCACCACCGGGTGTCCATCACCGATGGTGCACTCGCCGCGGCTGCGACGCTGGCCGACCGCTACATCAACGACCGGTTCCTGCCCGACAAGGCGATCGACCTCATCGACGAGGCCGGTGCCCGCATGCGTATCCGCCGGATGACCGCTCCGCCAGACCTGCGCGAGTTCGACGATCGCATCGCCGAGGCGCGCAAGGAGAAGGAGTCCGCGATCGACGCGCAGGACTTCGAAAAGGCCGCGAATCTCCGCGACAAGGAGAAGCAGCTCGTCGGCGAGCGTGCCGAGCGGGAAAAGCAGTGGCGCAGCGGCGATATGGACGTCGTGGCCGAGGTCGACGACGAGCAGATCGCCGAGGTCCTCGGCAACTGGACCGGCATCCCGGTGTTCAAGCTCACCGAGGAGGAGACCACCCGTCTGCTCCGCATGGAGGAGGAGCTGCACAAGCGGATCATCGGCCAGGAGGACGCGGTCAAGGCCGTTTCCAAGGCGATCCGTCGTACCCGTGCCGGCCTGAAGGACCCGAAGCGCCCGTCCGGTTCATTCATCTTCGCCGGCCCGTCCGGTGTCGGTAAGACCGAGCTTTCCAAGGCTTTGGCGAACTTCCTGTTCGGCGAGGACGACGCGCTCATCCAGATCGACATGGGCGAGTTCCACGACCGGTTCACCGCGTCGCGGCTGTTCGGTGCTCCTCCCGGCTACGTCGGGTACGAAGAGGGCGGCCAGCTCACCGAGAAGGTGCGTCGCAAGCCGTTCTCGGTGGTGCTGTTCGACGAGATCGAGAAGGCCCATCAGGAGATCTACAACACCTTGTTGCAGGTCCTCGAGGACGGCCGTCTGACCGACGGTCAGGGACGCACGGTCGACTTCAAGAACACGGTGCTGATCTTTACCTCGAACCTCGGTACGTCCGACATCTCCAAGGCCGTCGGACTGGGCTTCACCAGCGGAGACGACTCGCAGTCGAACTACGAGCGGATGAAGCTCAAGGTCAACGACGAGCTCAAGAAGCACTTCCGGCCGGAGTTCCTCAACCGTATCGACGACGTCATCGTGTTCCACCAGCTGACGCAGCAGGAGATCATCGAGATGGTCGATCTCATGATCACCCGCGTCGAGCAGCAGCTGAAGAACAAGGACATGGCCATCGAGCTGACCGACAAGGCCAAGGGGCTGCTCGCCAAGCGTGGCTTCGACCCCGTGCTCGGTGCCCGTCCGCTGCGACGCACCATCCAGCGTGAGATCGAGGATCAGCTGTCGGAGAAGATCCTGTTCAACGAGCTGACCGCGGGTCAGATCGTGCTGGTCGACGTCGAAGGCTGGGACGGCGAGGACGACGGCGAAGACGCCCGGTTCGTCTTCAGCGGCTCGGAGAAGCCCCGAGAGCTGCCCGACGCCCCTGCCGAGCTGACCAATGCCGGCGAGGGCAAGGGCGAAGCGAGCTAAGCCCGAGGCAGATACCCCACAACGACGACACCACCTTGCTTCCGAAGCAAGGTGGTGTCGTCGTTTCGGGGTGTTTAGTCGCTGTTTCCGGTGGTCGAGTGGTCGCTGTTTCCGGTTGGTCGAGTGGTCATTGTTCCCGGTGGTCGTGGTCGCCGTTTCCGGTGGTCGTGGTCGCTGTTTCCGGTGGTCGTGGTCGCTGTTCCCGGTGGTCGTGGTTCCCGGTGGTCGAGTGGTCGTTGTTCCCGGTGGTCGAGTAGTCGCGAGCCGCTAGGCGAGCGGCGTATCGAGACCACGTGAGCCGCAAGCGATCTCGATACGCCCTCGCCTAGCGGCTCGGCCTACTCGATCAGCGTATGGACCTGCGGCTCGGCCTACTCGATCAGCGGCTCGGCTTACTCGATCAGCGTATGGACCTGCGGCTCGGCCTACACGATCAGCGGATTGCGCTGCAGGCCTACTAATGGGAGCTACTGGGTCTGGTCGTGAGTTTTGGGTCAGACTTGGTGTGGTGGCTGCTGCTGGGTGAGCACTCGTCACAACGCCGCGATCTTGTCCTCCAGTACCCGACGTTGAGCGCCGTTGGTGGCCAGCTCGCGGGCCCGGCACAGTTCGGCTCGCGCCTCCTCGGTCCGGCCCAACTGCGCGAGCAACTCACCGCGCACGCTCGGCAACAGATGAGATCCGGCCAGTTTCGCCACGTCGACCTCCGCGTCGAGCACCGTGAGCGCGTCGTGCGCGCTGGCCGCCATCGACACCGCGACGACCTTGTTCAACGTGACCACCGGATTGCCGGTGAGCTGTTCGAGTGCCTCGTACAGGATCACGATCTGTGGCCAGTCGGTGTCCTCTACCGTCGTGGCGCGGGAGTGGCAGGCCGCGATTGCGGCCTGCAACGAGTACGGTCCGCGACCCCGACCGAGGGTGTCGACGCGGTCGAGCGCCGCGAGCCCCCGGGAGATCTGACCACGATCCCACCGGTGACGATCCTGCTCGGCGAGCAGGACTGGACGGCCATCGGCATCGAGCCGCGCAGCGAACCGTGACGACTGCAGTTCCATCAACGCGACGAGACCGTGCACCTCCGGTTCCCGCGGCACCAGTGCGGCGAGCACCCGGCCCAACCGCAGGGCTTGCGCCGCCAGATCCTGCCGCATCCAGCTATCGCCGACTGTGGCGGCGTATCCCTCGGTGAAGATGAGGTAGATGACCGCGAGCACGCCGTTGAGGCGTTGCGGCCATTGCGCCGGCTCGGGCACCTCGTAGGGCACGCGGGCCGCCGACAACGTCTTCTTGGCGCGCACGATCCGCTGCTGGATCGTCGGGACTGAAGTGAGGAACAGTCGGGCGAGTTCCTCGGAGCTCAGCCCGCCGACCACCCGCAGCGTGAGCGCCACCTGCGCGTCGCGCTTGAGGACCGGATGACAGGCAACGAACACCAGCTTCAGCACGTCGTCGCGGACGGGTACCCACTCCTCCTCGTCGACTTCGGAGAGATCGCGAGCGATCATCTGATAGCGCTCGTCGAGCCGTTCCTGCCGGCGCCATCCGTCGATGGCCCGTCGCTTGGCCACCGAGGTCAGCCAGGCTCCGGCGTTCCGCGGAACGCCGGAGCCCGGCCATTTCTCGAGTGCTTCGGCGATCGCCTCCTGAGCGAGATCCTCGGCGAGGCCGACGTCACCCACGATGCGCGCCAGCGTCGCCACCACACGACTGCCCTCGACGCGCCACACCGCATCGATCGTGCGTCGGATCTCGGGATCGGTCATGCGGTGCCGAGCTGTTCGCGCCACCCCTTCTCCTTTTGGACGTACTCGTTGTCGGAGTACTCCTCGAAGTCGGTTTCATCGCTGACGCGTCGCACCTCGAGTTTCACGCCTGGGCCGAGGGGGGCCTTCTTCGCCCATTGCGCGGCCTCCTCCTTGCTGGAGACCTGCAGAATCCAGAAGCCGTTGAACAATTCGTGGATCTCGCCGTAGGGGCCGTCGGTGACCAACGGGTCCTCGTCGGCGGAAAAGCTGACCACGAAACCCTCTGACGCATCCGTGAGTCCCTCGCCCGCCAGCAGCACGCCGGCGTTGATCATCTCCTCGTTGTAGCGGCCCATGGCGTTGATGATCTCGGTGAAGTCGACATCGGCGGCCGCGGCCTCGGCTTCGGCGGTGGAACGCATGATCAGCATGTACTTCATGGTCTTGCCCTTCTCTGGTGAACATCTCTGGGGAATCAGGGCTCGTTCGGTGCCCCTCACCATTACGTCGAACGAGACGAGCGCAGATCGACACTGCGCCCAGAATAATTTCTCGACGACCGTCCGCGGAGGCTGTCGGGCGGAGTGCCGGGCCCCATTCGCCAGACACGAACGATCGCTCGGTCGTCGAGTAGGTTGAGTCGGTGACCTCTCCGACCGAGCAGACCGCCGAACAGCACATCGTCCTCGAACGCGACGGTGACGTCGCGATCATCCGCCTCAACCGGCCCGACCGGCTCAACGCCTTCACCCACCAGATGGGGGAGGAGCTGATCGCGGTTTTCGACGAGACCGACGCCGACGACACGGTGCGGGCAGTGGTGATCACCGGGACCGGCCGTGCCTTCTGCGCCGGCGCCGACCTCGGTGGCGGCGCCACCACGTTCGAACTCGAACAGCAGGAACCGGGTGAGGTACCCCGTGACATGGGCGGGCAGGTCACACTGCGCATCTTCGAATCACTCAAACCGGTGGTGATGGCCGTCAATGGTGCGGCCGCCGGCGTCGGGGTGACCATGACCTTGCCCGCCGACGTTCGCATCGCCTCCGACGACGCGAAGTTCGGTTTCGTCTTCGCCCAACGAGGATTGGTGCCCGAGGCGGCCTCGACGTGGTTCCTGCCGAAATTGGTCGGACTGCCGACGGCCCTGCAGTGGACGATGGGAGCCAAGATGGTGCCCGTCGCCGAGGCGCATGAGCGGGGGCTGGTGCAGCAGGTGGTGCCCAAGGACGAGGTGCTCTCCACGGCGATCGCCACGGCGCGTGAGATGACGTCGACGACGGCCCCGGTCTCGGTGGCATTGACCAGGCAACTGCTGTGGCGGATGGCCGGCGCGCCCAGCCCGTGGGACGCCCATCGCGCCGACTCCAAGGCGATCTATTACCGCGGCACCATGGACGATGTCGCCGAGGGCGTCACCTCGTTCTTGGAGAAGCGGCCCGCCACCTTCTCCGACCGCGTCTCCACAGACCTGCCGGACATCTTCTGACGGCTCGGGGTGTCACGTCGGCAGGGGCTGTGCGTCACGCTCCCGCAGCATTAGTGTCATCTGGCCGATCTCGTCGCCCTGCTCCCCGATCATGGTGAGCGCGAGCTGTTTGGTCGGCGAGCTCGACCGAGGGTCGTTGTATGCCGCCTGGGCCATATCCAGCCCTCCACGATGATGTCGGATCATCAACTGCAGGAACAGAATCTCCGCGTCGCGGCCGTGTGCGGCGGCCAGTCGGTCCAGTTCGTCGATGCTGGCCATGCCGGGCATCGGCGGTGCGTCGGCGGTCGGCGCGTGGGAGTGCCCGTCGGTCGTGGCCATCCAGGACATCGGGTGCTCGGTGGTCACGGGCAGTGAGAACCAGGTCAGCCAGCCGCGCATGGTGGCGACTTCCGCGGCCTGCGCAGCCGTCATGCGGTCGGCGAGTCCGCGAATCCGCGGGGCCACATCACGGGACAGGCTGGTGCACATGAGAATCGCCTGATCGTGGTGTGTCGACATGTCCTGGGCGAAGCCCACATCGACGACGCTCGGCGCCGGTGGCTGTGCGTCGGAATCACGGTGGGTTTGCCAGGCCATGCCGAACACCACACCCACCACGACCAGCAGTGAGGCGACGCCCAGGGCGCCGACGATCCGTACCGCAGAACTCATCCGAGATACGAGTCCTGGTCGGGCGGCGGGGTGTACACCCGGGGGCTCAACGTCATGGCATAGAAACCGCCGTCGGCGCAGGTGGTCCAGATTTGATTGCCGCGCCACTCCGGTGGTGAGAAGCACCAGTCGGTGGCCATGTCGCCGCCGACCAGCATGCCTGTGCGCGGCCCGATCATCTCCTCGAACCGGACCTTCCCATTCAGGATCGACATGCCCAGGCTGAGAAACTCGACGGCGGGCACACCCGACGCCGACGCCAACACATGCGGAGAGTTGGGTAGGTCGACGACGGTCGCGTTCTTCTGGGCCGGCGGATTGAAGTAGCCGATCTCCTTGATCTTCTTGATGTTCTGGATGTCGAACACGCGAATGCCCGACGACTCCCAGGAACAGGCGAGTGCGGTGGGGTTGTCGCGTCGGTCGACCGCGCAGTAGTGCGGGTTGCTGCTGAAGACGCCGCCGCCCATCGACGACCGCAGGTTGGTATCGAGGTTTTCGGGCAGGTTGATCTCGAGTTTGATCTGGGCGACGTATCCGGGCTTGTTCACCCGGCTCACATCGAAGAATTTCACACCGCCGGAACCGAGTTCGTCGACGGTGATGATGTGCGGGCGGCCCCGGTAGGTCACCGGGATGGTGTGCTGATTCACCTGCCCGTCCGGCCAGAGGTATGCCGCCTCGTGCGGCACCTGCGGGTAGGGCGCGCGGCGCTGTACGTCGCTGATGTCGAGGACGGTGACACCGGCCGCGTTGGACAGGAACATCCGGTTACCGTCAGGGGTGATTCCGAACCCGTGTCCGACGAAGCTGTGCAGTCCTTGCCAGATCACGTGTGGTGCAGCCGGATTAGAGATGTCGATGGCGGTCAGATGGCCGGGGGAGATACCCGAGGCCCAATAGGTTCGGCCATCGGGGGAGAACCCGCCCTCGTGCGAGGTGAACGGCAGCGGTGTGGCCGTGCCGGGGCCGTGGTTGAGCAGTTTCGGGTGCGCGCAGTCGGAGATGTCGTAGACCGAGAAGAATCCACCGCCCCACAGCAGCGGAACGGAGGTGGCGGCCAACAGTTTGCGTTCCTCGTTGACCTTGAGCGTCTCCCAGGTCCCGCCGCGCATGGCGGGTTCGGTCAGCGAGCCGACGATCCTGGGATTGCGGGGATTGGCGACGTCGACCACCTGCACGCCCGGCTGCGGCACCAGGTTGGTGCCGGGGAACAGGCTTCCGGTGTAGCTGCAGTGGTCGAAAGTCGCCGAGACGATACCGCCGCCGGAGCCACGCACCTGGCCGACTTCTGCCATGTTGCAGCGGTAGCCGAGGCGTGTGCGACCCGAGTTGCGGTCCTCGGCGCTGACGTCACCCTGCAGACCGCGTTCGGGCAGGTCGCCGGGGCCGCATTCCGCTCTCGCGACTGACTTCTCCGAGATGTCGGGGAAGTAGTGGGTTGCGGCGCTCGCGGCAGCGGCGCTCATCGTCGCGAGCGTCACGGCAATGGCGAACAGCGCGCACGACACCAGCGCCCGGTGGCCGGGCGAGGATCGATGCGCGTCGACGAGCAGCGATCGGTGAGACACAGCCGACTCCCCCCAGAGTGGGACAGTTGATCCGCTCAACCTAATCGCAGGAGTTGGTTTCTATGGGCGGTTTCGGCGATATCGGCACGACCGGATGACGAGCGTTGGCGTCGGCTCACCCGGATGATGCTCGTCGATGGCCTTAATCTCAACCAGTGACCATTTCCACCTACCGCGTCCAGAATCCCGCTACGGGCGAAGTGCTGGAGGCCTTTGACACGGCCGGCGATGCGGATATCGCCGATGCCATCGAACGTGCCGATGACGTCTATCGGGAGTGGCGGATGCGGAGTGTGCATGACCGGGCCGGAGCGATCCAACGTATCGCAGACCTGGTCCGGGAGCGCTCGGCCGAATTGGCGAGGATGATCTCGCTGGAGATGGGCAAGTCGACCTCGGAGGCGGTGGAGGAGGTCGAGTTCGCCGCCTCGATCTTCGAGTACTACGCCGTGCACGGTCCGAGCCTCATCACCGACTACGAAATCCCCAGCTCGATCCCCGGAAAGGCCCGCATCGAGCAGCGACCGATCGGAGTGCTGCTGGGGGTGATGCCGTGGAACTTCCCGTACTACCAGTCGGCACGCTTTGCTGCCCCGAACCTGCTGTTGGGCAACACCATTCTGCTGAAGCATGCGGAGATATGTGCACGTTCCTCGTTGACCGTTCAGGAGATCATCGAGCAGGCCGGGGTGCCCTGCGGGGGCTATCAGAACGTGTTCGCCTCGCATGAGCAGGTGTCGACGATCATCGCCGATCCGCGCGTGCGAGGGGTCTCCCTGACCGGTTCGGAGCGTGCGGGTGCGGTGATCGGACAGCAGGCGGGCAAACACCTCAAGAAGTGTGTGTTGGAACTTGGGGGCATCGACCCGATGGTCGTGCTCGACGCAGACGATGTCGCCGACGTCGCGCAGCAGGCTTGGGAGTTCCGCACCTACAACGGCGGTCAGGTCTGCAACTCGAACAAGCGGATCATCGTGATGAATGACATCTACGACGAGTTCGTCGCACAGTTGAAGAAGCGTGCCGAGGGGCTCACGCCGGGCGATCAGCTGAGTCTCGGCGACGGCGAGTATGTTCCGCTGTCTTCGCGATCGGCTGCCGAGACCGTGCATGCACAAGTGCAGAAAGCCCTTGCCGAGGGTGCGACGCTCGTGGCGGGCGGCGAACTCGCAGAGGGGAGCGCCGCCTATTACTCGCCCGCGGTTCTGACCGACGTCCCGGTGGGGTCGCACTCGTATCGGGAGGAGATCTTCGGTCCGGTTGCCACCATCTATCGGGTCTCCAGCGACGCCGAAGCCCTACAACTGGCCAACGACTGCCATCTGGGTCTGGGCGGTTCCGTGTTCTCCACCGACGAGTCCCGCGCGGCGCGCATCGCGGCAGAACTCGAAGTCGGTATGACACATGTCAACACGATTGCTGCCGAGTCCGCAGAGCTGCCGTTCGGTGGGGTGAAGGCCTCCGGATTCGGACGAGAAATGGGACCCATCGGGATCGGCGAGTTCGCCAACCAGCGGCTGTACTTCGTCGCGCGGTAGCAGAGCGGTCGGCGGCCGGGAGCGTCACGCAGGGCCGCCCTCCGTCGACCGCATCCGGACCGGTCGACGACGATTCCCGCGCCGCCACACGGCGGCACCGAGTGCGGCCGCGACGAAGCACGAGACCGCGCCCACTCCGAGACCCACCCGCGCATCGGTGACCTCACAGATCGCGCCGATGATGGGTCCTCCGATCGGGGTAGAGCCCATGAACGCCACCGACCACAGCGACATCACCCGTCCACGCATCCGCGGGTCCGCGTTCAGCTGCAGCGTCGCATTCCCGGTGGACATGAAGGTGACGCTGAGCCATCCGACAAAGAACAGCGCGGCGATCGCGACCGGCAACGACGGGGCGATCGCGGTCGCGGCAATGGTCACTCCGAAACCGGCTGCCGCGATGGTCAAGGGCCGCAGGCCGGTGGTGCCACGCGCCGCGACAAGCAGACCACCGACCACAGCTCCTACCCCCATGGCCGAGGTCATGAACCCGAGCGCCTGCGGGCCACCCTCGAACGTATCGGCGGCGGCCGCGGGCAGCGACACCTGGAACTCGTAGGCAAGCGTGCCGACGAGCGCCATCATCACCAGCGGGATCCACAGGGCGGGGGAGCCGCGAACGTACCGCAGACCCTCGCGGAGCTGTCCCTTGGCGCGGGCGATGGGCTCTTCGTGTTCGATGGTCGCGGTGTTCATCGCGACGAGCGAGACGACCACCGCGACGAAGCTCAGCGCGTTGATCGCGAAGCACCATCCGGCGCCCACGGCCGCGAGGACGAGACCGGCGACGCCGGGTCCCACTGCTCGGGCCGCGTTGACCATCACCGAATTCAAGGTGACGGCGTTGCGAATCAGCTCCTCGCCCACCACCTGATGGATGAACGCCTGGCGGGCCGGGTTCTCGAACGCATTGTTGAGGCCGACGAGCAGCGCCAACACTGCGACATGCCAGATCTGCACCCACCCGCCGAGTGTCAGCACCGCGAGGATGCCGGCGAGAATCCCCATGATGGTCTGCAGCACGATCATCAACCGACGGCGATCGACCCGGTCGGCGATCACTCCCGCGTAGGGGCCCAGCAACAGGATCGGCAGCGCTTGCAGGGCGACGATCGCACCCAGTACAGATGCCGACCCGCTGAGCGTCAGAACGAGCCAGGCCTGGGCCGTCATCTGCATCCAGGTTCCGGTGAGTGACAGCGTCTGCCCGGCGAAGTACAGCCGATAGTTCGGGTTGGACAAAGAGGCCAAAGCGCCCTTCGGTGTCACGCCGTCCGTACTCACTTCGGGCGTACGACGGAGAGACACAGGGATCCATTCTATGCCGCCGAATTCCGGTCACCCGATCTGCGGATGAGCGCGGTCACTGTGCGGCCGCACCCACCCAGGGCGACGATGAACGTCCGGTCCAGTTCGCCAACCGTTCGGTCGGACCGGCCTCGGGGCGAGGCTCGACGACCGGTCCGAACGGCACGTCGGGGTTGGCGCGGATCTCGGCCGGGATGAACTGGCGCGCGACCGCCAGTACCGGGTCGACCACGGCCGGATCGGTTTCGGCGGACTGACCGGTGGCGACAGCCAGGTCCCAACCGTGCACCAGGGTCTCGCTGACGTAGCCCCACAGTGCGCCTGCTCCCGGGACCTCACCCCACGGGACGGTGACCGGCGCGGTCAGGGTGGCGTCGTCGGACCACAGCTCGATGGCTTTGCCGACGGTGACGGCGTATGAGTGTGCGTCATAGGTGTCGGCGAGGCGGGGCAGTGCGAGGGCGTCGGCACCCTCGGCGAGCGCGACCGCGCGGTTGGCCGTGGCGATCAGGTGTGCGGCGAGCGTGCGGACGTCGAACTCGTCGCAGGGTGTGGGGGCCGACCATTGATCTTCGGACACGCCGTTGAGCAATTCGGTGACCCACGCGGTGGCGGCGGCGTAGGAGGGGCGGGGATCGGCGGTCTGGGAGTTCGTCATCGTGATTCCTTTGAGTTTCCTGGCTGGTGATCTCAGTCAATCTCCTAATCACGACATCTTCTGTCGTGATTGTGCGACAGAATCGGGGATGTGCGAGCCGAACGTCTCATCGCGGTGCTGATGCTGTTGAAGAAGCATGAGCGGCTGACCGCTGCTGCCATCGCCGAGGAACTCGGTGTCTCGGAGCGTACGGTGCTGCGCGACATCGATGCGCTGTCGTTGTCGGGCGTGCCGGTGTATGCCGAGCGCGGTCGACACGGTGGTTTCGCGTTGCTGCCCGGCTATCGCACGGATCTGACGGGGCTGACCGTCGATGAGGCGACATCGTTGTTGGCCGGCACCGGGCGACTGGATTCACCGGCATTCGCCAGCGCGATGCGCAAGGTGGCCGCCGCGCTGCCCGAGGCTCATCGTGGCCGGGCGGTCGACGCCGCTCAACGTGTCCTCGTCCGGCCCGAGGGTTTCGTGCGTGAACCAGAAAAGGTGAGCGCGTTGGGGGCCGTGCAGCAGGCGGTGTTCGATGGTCGACGACTGCGGGTCGGTTATCGCAGACGCGGCGATGACGAAGTACGCGAACGGATTCTCGATCCCATCGGTCTCATCGTGGCTGGCGAGACCTGGTACTTCGTCGCGGCAGTGAACGGTGACGAACGCATGTATCGGGTGTCGCGGATGTCCGACGTCGAGGTCCTCGACGAGCCGGCGCAGCGGGATCCTCAGGTCGACCTCGACGAGATCTGGCAACGACATCGAAGCGCGTTTCGGGCATCGTTCGAACCGGTCGAGGTGGTGATCGACTGTGCTGCCGAGGATCTGGATCGACTCGGGCGTGCCGTCGCGATTCACGACACCGCGACGCCCAACGCAGCGACCGTGCGAGCCCGGCTACGGTACGCCGACCGGACACGAGCACTGAGGATGGTGTGGGCTCTGCTGCTCGAGCACTCCTTCGACGTCGTCGAGCCCGACTGGATACACGACGCCATCAATGCGCGGGCGCGCGATGTGCTGCGGACGCCGTGACCCGCCGACGAGCCCGGCGGCAGCTGTCGATCAATCACGCGACGCATGAACCATTCGACGCCGCATAGGATCTAAAGCACCTGTTCCACCTGAGAAGGAGATCAACTCATCATGCCGAGACGGCTGATCGTGTGTTGCGACGGCACCTGGAATGTGTTCGGGCAGAAACACCCGACGAACGTGGTCAAGCTGTATCAGGCGATCGCCGGCACCGACGATGCCGGCGTCATCCAGGACTCCGTTTATGTGGCCGGGGTCGGGACCAAGCCGTGGCACAAGGTTCGCGGAGGAGCACTGGGACTGGGGCTGTCCAAGAATGTGAAGAAGGGGTATCTCGAACTCGTCGATATGTACGAACCCGGCGACGAGATCTTCTTGTTCGGGTTCAGTCGCGGCGCATATACCGCGCGTAGCATCGCCGGTTTCATCCGCAACGCGGGCCTGCTGTCGCGAGAGCACCGCGGCCGTCTCGACGAGGCCTTCGCGCTGTACCGCGATCGGGACCGGTCGTCGGCGCCGAGCGGCGAACGCGCCGTCGAGTTCCGTGAGCAGTATTCACATGAGGTGCCGATCCGCTTCATCGGGGTGTGGGACACCGTCGGCTCGTTGGGAATTCCACTTAGCGGCAAGCTCTTCGAATGGATCAACCGACGGTGGGCATTTCACGACACTCAGCTCAGTTCCACCGTCGCGGCCGCTTATCATGCGTTGGCCATCGACGAGAAGCGCGGACCGTTCAAGCCGACGCTGTGGCGTGCGCAGCCGGATGCCCCGGACAGCCAGATCATCGAGCAGGTCTGGTTTTCCGGAGTGCACTGCAACGTCGGCGGTGGCTATGCCGACAGCAAGATCAGCAACATCCCACTGGTGTGGATGATGGATCGGGCGCGGCGTCACGGACTCGCGTTCAACGATGACAAGGAAGCACCGGCATCGGGACCGGCGACCGTCAGCGTAATCAGCGCGATCAGCCAATTCCTCATCGACACCGACGCGTTCGCAGTCCCGCTCCAGGAGTCACGGAAAGGCTTCTACCGCTTGATCGCTGGACTTTCACGCCCTATGGGGGTCGTCGACTCCGGGCATGAGTTCGTCGCATCGAGCGCGGCCCGCCGGATGGACACCGTCGCCGCCTACGATCCGGCGAACCTCGCCGCCTATCGAGAAAATGACGGACCAGAGCTGGCAGTCGATTTCCACCCGACCGAGACCTGAGCTTGGCCTGTCGAAACTTCCGACCGCAGTTCCCGGTTCCGGCTTGGAGCCGGAGCTGCGGCCAGAACGGTTGCGCCGTCGGCGGCGGGCGGCTCCGGCTACGACGTGGTCGTCGCGATGAGCCGGGAATCGGCCAGTGCTGCAGTGCGATGGCGCGACATCGACTGGTACTCGGGATCGGTGACCATGTCCAGGAACGCTTTCGGGTTCGGGTAACGCACCAGCAGTATCGAATCCCACGTTTCGTCGGCCGGGCCGATCACGGTGGGACCACATTCGCCGTGGTACACCACCTCGGCGCCCGCCTTCTCGATGTGTGGGGTCGCTGCCGCGCCGTAGCGGCGATAGGCCTGCTCGCCCGAGATCGGCTGCTCGGGGGCGAGATCATCGGCGGCCGAGTAGTCGGCCACATCGCGATACCGCAGCAGATTGAGCATCGTGACCGGCTGATCGGCAGGTAACTGCATGACCTCGGCGAGCTGGTGACGGCGCGGGTCGACGGTGCGGCGGTCGGTAGGTGGGAGGTCGGTGCTCATCGGTCCACTGTAGGTTGTCGCTCCCCGGCGATTGCGACGAATAGGTCGCCAAGGCTGGCACGGCCAACCCGCCTCCCGCGCAGTAGCGATCTACCACATGGAGAACTGACATCCACACAGGGTTGTAACCGCCGTGGATGTCAGTTCCCCGTGTGGTTGGCGTCGGGTCCGCACACCGGTGGAAACGACGGACCACCATCGACGTGGCGTCGAACGCGCCGAGCGGTTACCGCAGAACCGAGGCTTCCTCCTGGGTGAACATCGTGACACCACCGGTGGCGAAGTTTGCGACGTCAGCGCCGGCCGCCGCCATCTCCTCGGAACCCGCAGCCGCCATCAAGGCCTCTTGGTCGGCGAAGTAGAGGTTCGCAACGGCGTAGTACGGCGGCTCCGAACCGTCGAGGGTAGCGGCCTTGCCCCAGGTGTAGTCGGTCAATCCAGGGACCTTCGACGCGAGGGGGATGTGGACCTGCTCGTAGTACTCG
Organism: Gordonia aquimaris; assembly: GCF_026262595.1. NCBI lineage: Bacteria > Bacillati > Actinomycetota > Actinomycetes > Mycobacteriales > Gordoniaceae > Gordonia > Gordonia aquimaris. The sequence continues at coordinate 233,302 of NZ_JAPKFM010000003.1, forward strand.
TCAAAGGCGGCGGGATCGTTGGGATGCCCGTAGCAGACGGCGACGCGGATGGTCATGTGGTTACTCCTTCTGGACTGTGGGACCTAGTGGCATGTCCCGGTGAGCTCACCGTAGGTGGGCGGACTGAGTGAGAGGGCACGGATCGTCGGAAGAGATCGGCGGCAAGCGCATCGGCGGCCACGTCGGTGCGAACGAGGCCACCTGCGTGCGGTCCGCCCGGCCGCTCGCATCTCATCCGGCAACGCCCGATAGCGTGACCGCGGTGACCACGGAATCCCGCGCCTTTGCCGACGACCTCGAAGTGGGCCGTCATCACGAGTTCGAGACCTTCACCATCAGCGAAGGCGACCTGGTGGACTTCGCCTCCCAGTGGGACCCGCAGAGCTTTCACGTCGACGCCGACGCCGCTGAGTCGGGTGCCTTCGGTGGACTCATCGCCAGCGGCATCCACACCTTGGCGGTGTTCCAGCGGTTGGCCGTGCGTGCGGTCTTCGATCACTGGCAGGTGATCGCCGGACGCCGTCTGGTCGATGTCGCCTTTCTGCGTCCGGTCCGGCCGGACGACACCCTCACCGGGTCGATGACCATCGACACCGTCACCTTCGACAAGCCCGGTCGTGCGCTGGTGACCTGCGCCGGACGCCTGGTGAACGGCGACGACCGCGAGGTCCTTTCGACGACGATGGAAGTGTTCGTGCGCGCCCGGGACTGAGGTACTCGGGACCTGCGCTGTACTCCTTTACTAGGATATGCAAGTATCTGAGGGGTAATCGGACGAATCTGCGCGAGGGAGATCTGAGCATGGTGGACGAACCGTCCGTGCTGTCCACGATCGACGCCGGGGTCGCGACCCTGACGTTGAACCGGCCGAAGTCGATCAACGCGCTCGACCATCCGATGGTGACCGCCATGGACGAGCTCCTGCACGGCTGGGCGGCCGATCCGCAGGTCAGCGCGGTGGTGCTGGTCGGTGCCGGCGAGCGCGGTCTGTGTGCCGGCGGCGACATCGTGGCCATTCACCGTGATGCCTCGGCGCTGAGCAGCTCCGGCGCCGGTGACGCCGAGGCGGCGGCGTGCCCGTCCGCTCTGTTCTGGGCCGACGAATACCGGCTCAACGCCGACATCGCGCGCTACCCCAAGCCTTATGTCGCCATCATGGACGGCATTGTGATGGGTGGTGGTGTCGGTGTCTCCGCCCACGCCAACACCCGGGTCGTCACCGACCGCACGCGCCTCGCCATGCCCGAGGTCGGGATCGGATTCGTGCCCGACGTCGGTGGCACACACCTGCTGGCCCGGGTGCCGGACAACCTCGGCGTCTACGCCGGGCTCACCGCCGGCCAGTTGTCCGGTGCGGATGCCATCGAGCTCGGTCTCGCCGACCACTACATCCCGGCCGCCGACCTCGGCGCATTCCGTCGGGCGATCGGCGAGACCTCGCTCGATGACGCGCTCGCCAAGTATGCACAGGAACCGCCCGAGTCGAAGATCGCCGGGCAACGGGAGTGGATCAGTCAGGCTTTCGCCGCCGACTCCATCGCCGAGATCATCGACCGCTGCAGTGCCGCCGGCACCGACGATGCCAAGAAGACCGCCGCCACCATCGCCGGCAAGAGCCCGCTCGCGCTGGCCGTGACCCTGCGGTCGCTGCGGCAGGCCGAACCCACCCTGCCCGAGACACTCAAGCGTGAATTCCGGGTGTCGCTGCGCAGCCTGCTCAATCCCGATATGGCCGAGGGTATCCGCGCGCAGGTGATCGACAAGGATCGCAACCCGGCGTGGCGCCACACCGATCACACCGCCGTCACCCCCGCCGACGTGGACGCCTTCTTCGCGCCGCTGCCCGACGGCCTGGAACTTGTCATCAACCCCGCACCGCAGGAGGATTCGAGTGTCTGAGCACGAGACCATCATCGTCGAGCGTGACGGGCGCGTCGGCGTCATCACCTTGAACCGGCCGAAGGCGCTCAACGCGCTCAACACCACGCTCATGACCGAGGTCGTCGGCGCGGCAACCGCATTCGACAAGGACCCGGACATCGGCGCAATCGTGATCACCGGGTCGGAAAAAGCCTTCGCCGCCGGCGCTGACATCAAGGAGATGTCGTCGAAGTCCTACAGCGACGTCGTCGGCGAGCAGTTCTTCGCCGCCTGGGACGATCTGGCCCGCCTGCGCACCCCGATCATCGCGTCGGTGACCGGGTACGCCCTCGGCGGTGGCTGCGAGCTGGCGATGCTCTGCGACATCCTGATCGCCGGTGACAACGCGGTATTCGGTCAGCCCGAGATCAATCTCGGCGTGATCCCCGGCATCGGCGGATCGCAGCGCCTGACCCGCGCGGTCGGCAAGGCCAAGGCGATGGATCTGATCCTCACCGGCCGGAACATGAAGGTCGACGAGGCCGACAAGCTCGGGCTGGTGTCGCGGGTGGTACCGAAGGAGAACTGCCTGACCACGGCCAAGGAAGTGGCCGAGACCATCGCATCGAAATCATTCATCGCGGCCTCGCTGGCCAAGGACGCGGTCAACCGCGCCTTCGAGTCCGGCCTCGGCGAGGGGATCCGCGCCGAGCGGGCACTGTTCTACTCGACATTCGCCACCGATGACCAGGCCGAGGGCATGGCCGCGTTCGTCGATAAGCGTGAGCCGAAGTTCACCCACTCCTGACATATACCCCCAATCGCCAACGCCACCTTGCTTCCAAGCAAGGTGGCGTTGGCGATTCGGGGTGGCTGCCGAGAGGCCGGCGCCCGCACGTCACAAGTGCCTAACGAGCACCGTCCCGGCTGTTGGTTGAGCTGCTCAACCGTTAAGGTTGTGACAACTGTGACTTGTGAGGTTGGAGGGAAGGTGTTGGTGAACGCACTCGGGGGACGTCGATGGCGCGTGTGGGTGGCTGCGGCGATGACGGCGACCGTGGGGCTCACCCTCGGCGCGGCAGCTGCGCAGGCGACACCGACCCCCGACCCCAAGATCTCCCGCGTCGACACCGTGATCCACGACAACCCGCAGCACACGACGCTGATCGTGTGGTCGGCGTCGATGCAGAAGATGATCCCGATCACCGTGCTGCGTCCGCGCAACATCAGCAAACCCCGGCCGACGTTGTATCTGCTCAACGGTGCCGGCGGTGGTGAGGACTCAGCCACCTGGACGGCCAGGACCGACTATGTGAAGTACTTTGCCGACAAGAACGTCAATGTGGTCACCCCGATCGGTGGCGCGTTTTCCTATTACACCGACTGGCGGCGCGACGACCCGGTCCTGGGCCGCAACAAGTGGCAGACGTTCCTGACCAAAGAACTCCCGCCGCTCATCGACAAGGAATTCGATACCACCAAGGTCAATGCCATCGCGGGTATCTCCATGGCCGGGACGTCGGTGCTCAATCTCGCGATCGCCGCCCCCAAGCTGTACCGGTCGGTGGCCGCCTACAGTGGTTGCGCGCGCACCAGCGATCCGTTGGGGCAGGCCTACATCCGGATGGTGGTGGCTGACCGCGGGCAGGGCAACCTCACCAACATGTGGGGGCCGGTCGGTGGACCGGGTTGGCGGGCCAACGATCCCTACCTCCGGGCGGCGAAGCTGCGCAGCACCAAGGTGTACATGACCAGCGGTACAGGTCTGCCGGGTAAGTACGACCAGATGAATGCCGAACTGGTGCAGGGAAATCCGCTCGTGCTGGCGAATCAGGTGGTGCTCGGCGGCGCGATCGAGGCGGCGGTCAACCAGTGCACCCAGGACATGGCGGCGCGGCTTCGGTCGCTGCGCGTGCCGATGAAACTGATCGCGCGACCCAACGGGACGCATTCCTGGCAGTACTGGGAATCCGACCTCAAGCGCACGTGGCCGATGATCGCGGCGGATCTGCGGCGGTAGGAAGCGGCTGCTCTCGATACGTTCTCGCCTAGCGGCTCGAACTACTCGATCAGCAGTTGGGTTGGGGCTCTCGCGAATAGACCGGATGACTCCGCAGACCTATTGAATCCGATCCTTCAGCAACAACCGCACCGTCAGCTCGAGGCGGTTGGTGACGTCGGTGGCCGAGGCGCGGCGGGTCAGCCATTGCACCAGATTCGACATCCACACGTCGGAGATGACGCGGGCGATCGCCAGATCCTCTTCGCCGGGCTCACCGTCGTCGACCATCGCACCGGCGAGTAGCCGATCGATGATGCCGGCGACCTGATCGACCTCGGCAGTCGCTGAGGCGTCGGCGAACATGAATGCACGCGTCATCGCCTCAGTGAGCAGCGGATCGCGTTGCATCGCATAGGTGATCATGTCCAGCACATGACGCAGCCGCTCGATTGCGTTGTCGCCGCGCAGCTGTGAGCGATCCACTCGCGATTCGACGCGTTCGAACTCGCGCGCGAGGGCGGTGACCAGCAGATGCACCTTGGAGGGGAAATATCGGTAGAGCGTACCCACGGCGACGTCGGCCTTGTCGGCGACGGTGCGCATCTGGACCGCGTCGTAACCACCTTTGGATGCCAGCGCCAGCGTCGCATCCAGGATGCGACGACGCCGTTCGCGCTGCGCCGCCGAACCGGTCTCGGTGCCGCTCGACGCTGAACCAGCTGCCGAGGCGGTGGGGGCCGCGGGCTCGACGGGCGCCTTGGCCGCTGCAGATCGTGCCATGTGCTCGAAGACATCCTCACGTGGTCGGTTCGAACGGTGCCTACCGGTTGGCAAACACTCATGGCATATTAGAACAGGTTCTATTTGCCCGTCACAACCTGACATACAGAGGATTCACGTGACAATCGCCACGTCAAGCGAACAGATCGCCGTCTGCGACGCGATCGCTACCTGGGCGCGCAGCGTCTCGACCACCGAACTGGTCCGTTCCGACATCGACAAGCCTGGCGACCAGTGGACCGGTCTGTTGGCGCAACTCGCCGAGTTCGGTGTCTTCGCGGGCGCACTGCCCGAGGACTCCGGCGGCTTCGGTGCGACCTTCATCGATGTCGCCGCCATGATCGAGCAGTGCGGTATCAGCCTGGTGCCGGGCCCTATCGGTCCGATGGTCGCTGCCGCGCTCGGGCTCTCGCGGTCCGACGACGCGCGCGCCGGTGACTTGCTTGCGCGGGTCGCCTCCGGGGAAGTGGCCGTGGTCGCTCCGGCAGCTGCGTACGCCGGGATGGCGGCAAATCCTCCGCACGACGGTGCGCTCGACCTGGGCCTGGTGCCCGGTTACGTCGACGGCTGCGCGGTGGTGATCCCGTTCGAAGACGGAGGCGACGGGGTCTCCTGGCGAATCCTGCCCCCGGGCATTGGTACCACCACCGACGAGGCACACGGCGTCATCAGCGGCACCGTGTCGGTGTCGCGGGTGCAGGTCACCGGCGTGCAGGGTGGGGACCTCATCGACCTGCCGGACGGTGATCTGGTCACCGCGAGTCTGTCGGCCGCGACCGCCGCCTACCTGAGCGGCATCGCTCGGTGGTCGCTGGACACCGCCGTCGACTACGCCACGGTGCGCACCCAGTTCGGTGCACCCATCGGCTCGTTTCAGGCGATCAAACACATCTGTGCCGACATGCTCTGCCGCAGCGAAGAGCTCACCGCGGTCGCATGGGATCTGGCGCGCGCGGTGGACGAACGTCTCGCGACCGACGACGAGGAGGTCATTGCCCAGCTCGCCGTCAGCAGGTGCGCGGCGGACGTCATCGCGGCCGAGGCCGCCACGACCAATGCCAAGGACTGCGTGCAGATACTCGGTGGCATCGGCTTCACCTACGAACACGACGCTCATCTCTATTTGCGGGCAGCGCTGACCGCTCGCGCCGCCATCGGCCAGGGTATGTCGTCGGCTCGGGAACTGGCCCGGCTCGGAATGGCGGGGCACCGAAGGAACTTTCGGATCGATCTGTCCGCAGTCGAGGACCGGCGCGCGGAGGTCCGGGCAGCAGTGGACGACATCGCCGCCCTCGATCCGTCGCGGCGTCGGGCGCGACTGGCCGATTCCGGCTATCTGATGCCGCATTGGCCCGCGCCCTATGGGTTGGGTGCCGGCGCGGCCCTACAACTGCTCATCGACGACGAGTTCGAGCGCGCGCGGATCGAGCGGCCCGACCTGGTGATCGGTGCGTGGGCGATCCCGACGATCCTCGAACACGGCACAGACGAACAGCGGCAACGATTTGTGTCGCCGACCCTGACCGGCGACATCGTGTGGTGCCAGCTGTTCAGCGAGCCCGAGGCGGGCTCGGACCTCGCGGCGTTGCGTACCAAGGCCACTCGCGCCGACGGCGGCTGGCGGCTGCAAGGGCAGAAGATCTGGACCTCCCAGGCGCACAACGCATCCTGGGGGGTGTGCCTGGCGCGCACCGACGCCGACGCGCCGAAACACAAGGGCATCACCTATTTCTTGATCGACATGAACACCTCCGGTATCGACATCCGGCCGCTGCGCGAACTCACCGGCCGCGCGAACTTCAACGAGGTGTTTCTCGACGACGTGTTCGTCCCGGACGAGTGCGTCGTCGGTCCGGTCAACGGCGGCTGGCGGCTGGCCCGTACGACCCTGGCCAACGAACGCGTGGCGATGGGCGGTTCGGGCCTGGGCAAGGAGATGGATTCCCTGCTGCGTCAGGTCGAGGCGATGGCCCGCGAGCTGACTCCCGACGAGTTGGCCGGCCTCGGGCGCCTGGTGGCCGAAGCCCACACCGGTCGCGTCATCGACGCCCGTGCGGTCACCCGGCGTCTGGAAGGTCACGACCCGGGGGCGTTGTCGAGCGTGCGCAAACTGATCGGCGTCCAGCATCGTCAGTCGGTTCCGGAATTCGCTTTCGATCTGCTGGGCGTCGACGGGGTGGCCGCCTCCGACGCGTCGGACGCATTGCTGCAGAACCGGTGCCTGTCCATCGCCGGGGGCACCACGCAGATCCTACGGACCGCAGCCGCGGAACGGATTCTCGGTCTGCCCCGCGGCTGACCTGTGACGACGCCCGGAGAGCGCGGGAAATCTGCAGTTGAGAGGCCATAACTCCCACACCGGACACGCCATCTGATACAACTAGAACAAGTTCTAATTTGTGGCAAGGAGGCACCGGGGTGGACTTCGCCCTCGACGACACGGCGGTAGCAGTTCGTGATGCCGCCGCAGAGGTATTCGCGCGGCACCAACCGGACTGGGAATCCACGTTCGGTCGGCGCGATCGGCAGAGCAACGCGCCCGGCGGATTCGACACCGCGTTGTGGCGGTCGGTTGTCGACGCCGGACTCGCCGCGCTCGCATTACCTGGCGATGTCGGAGGCGACGACGTCTCCGTGATCGACCTACTGCCCCTGCTCCGACGCATGGGGGAGTCGGCGGCTGTGACGCCAGCCGTGGGATCACTCGTGTCGGCCCTGGCGCTCGGTGCCGCCGAGCGGTCAGTCCGCGGGACGTGGTCGCCTACGGTGGCGAACGGCGCCTGGCATGCCATCGCCATCGGCGAGCTCGGCGATGCCCTCACCGAGACGCCGCGCACCACCGTGCGCGACGGCCGGCTCACCGGCATCAAGACGGGAGTCCTGCATGCGGAGGGATCGTCGGCGCTGCTGGTGACCACCGACGATGGCGCGGTGCTGGTGGCCTCCGACGCGGACGGGGTGAGCATGACGCGCACACCGACCTCGAGCGGGTGGGGCGAGTACACCGTGCGCTTCGACGGCGTCGCGGTCGGCACCGACGACCTCGTCGCCACCGAAGCCGGAGCCGTTCGCGATCGGTATCGCCTGCTGCTGGCAACGTATGCGCAGGGACTCGTCGCCGGTGCCGCTCGACTCACCGCCGACCACGTCACCCATCGTGAGCAGTTCGGCAAGCCGATCGCGATGTTCCAGGCCGTCGGACAACAACTCGCCGACATCTATGTGGTCGCCCGGTCACTGGATCTATCGACGACCGCGGCTGCCTGGCGAATGAGTGAAGGACTCGACGCTACACAGGATCTGGGAATCGCCGCCTACTGGGTGGCTACCGAGATACCGGCAACCCTGCGGACCATGACCCACCTGCACGGCGGGATCGGTGTGGACGTGACCTATCCGTTGCACCGGTACTTCTCGATCGCCAAGGACCTCGCCCGGCTCGTCGGCGGGCCCGACGCCCGTCTCGACGAGATCGCCGACGATTCCGACGCCCGTCTCGACCCGAAAGGGCAGGCAACAGATGTTCATTGATCTCACCCCCGAGCAGAAGGCGCTGCGGGTCGAACTGCGCGAATACTTCACGAATCTCGTGAGCGCCGAGGACGCGCGGGTGATGCTCACCGAACGTCACGGCGAGACCTACCGCGCGGTGATCCGACAGATGGGCAAGGACGGGTGGCTCGGTGTCGGGTGGCCGAAAGAATACGGCGGCAAAGGTTTTGGTCAGATCGAACAGCAGATCTTCACCAACGAGGCCGTCCGCGCCGACGTCCCGTTGCCCTCGGTGACCCTGCAGACCGTCGGACCCACGTTGCAGGAACACGGCACCGACGAGCTCAAGCGAAAGTTCTTACCCGACGTCCTCGCCGGTGAGGTGCACTTCGCGATCGGGTACACCGAACCCGAAGCGGGGACCGACCTGGCCTCGCTGACCACCAGCGCGGTGCTCGAAGGCGACCATTATGTGGTCAACGGGCAGAAGATCTTCACCACCGGCGGCCATGACGCCGACTACATCTGGCTGGCCGTCCGGACCGACAAGGACGCACCGAAGCACAAGGGCATCTCGATCCTCATCGTCGACACCCGCGACCCGGGGTTCAGCTGGACCCCGATCATCACCGCCGACGGTGCGCACCACGTGAATGCCACCTACTACAACGACGTGCAGGTGCCGGTGTCGATGCGGGTCGGCAATGAGGGCGACGGGTGGAAGCTGATCACCACCCAGCTCAATCACGAGCGGGTGATGCTCGGGCCCGCGGGCCGGATCGACGGACTCGCCGCGCGGGTACGAGCCTGGGCTCAGCAGTCCGGCGCGGACGGCACCGTCATCGCCAAGCACTCCGACGTCCGGCGGGCCCTGGCCGAGATCGATGCCTACGCCCGCATCAACGAACTCCTCAACTGGCAGGTCGCCTCGACCGGGGAGGCGATCTCCATGGCCGACGCCGCGGCCACCAAGGTGTTCGCCACCGAGCGGCTGCAACACGTCTGCCGACTGATCAACGACATCGTCGGGCGTTACGGCGATTTCACCGATCCCGAGACTGCAGCGTTGGTCGACTGGCTCGACGTGCAGCAGAAGCGAAACGTCGTGATCACCTTCGGCGGTGGCGTCAACGAGGTGATGCGCGACATGATCGCCACCGCCGGATTGGGATTGCCGAGGGCCAAGCGATGAGGGCGGGGGTGTCACAAGGTCTCGATACGCCTCCTCGCTGCCGCTCGTCGGCTACTCGACCGGCGGGAAAGGACTCGTCCCGCCGGAGGGCTGCCCTCGGGTGGTCGGTGTCTCGTCCGGTGGGGACGGGGGCTGTCCTCGGGTGGTCGGTGTCTCGTCCGGTGGGGACGGGGGCTGCCCTCGGGTGGTCGGCGTCTCGACCGGTGCGGACGGGTGCTTCCCCCTGGTGGTCGGTGTTTCGACCGGTGGGGACGGGTGCTTCCCTCTGGTGGTCGAGTAGCTGCGAGCCGCTAGGCGAGCGGCGTATCGAGACCAGCCCCGCCGACCTTCGATTGCGAGAGCGACGATGAGCACACCCACCGACATCCTCTCCGCAGCGGAGGCCATCAAGGCCGACGGACCCAGCGCCCCCAGAGCGGGCCGAGATCCCATCAACCAGCCGATGATCCACAACTGGGTGGAGGCGATGGGGGACCGCAATCCCGTCTACGTCGACGACGACGCCGCTCGCGCTGCCGGACACCCTGGGGTCGTCGCGCCGCCGGCGATGGCGCAGGTGTGGACGATGCGCGGACTGCACGCACAGCGGGCCGCCGACGATCCGCTGGGACGTGCCACCGAACTGTTCGATCAGGCCGGTTACACCTCGGTGGTCGCGACCAACTGCGACACCGTCTATCACCGCTACACCCGGCCCGGCGAACAGGTCACCATCTCGTCTGATCTCACCGACGTCGTGGGCCCCAAGCAGACGGCTCTTGGCGAAGGTTGGTTCTTCACCACCCGCAACGTGTGGTCGGTCGGTGACGAGGTGGTCGCCGAGATGTCTTTCCGCATCCTGAAATTCCGGCCGTCGGCGAAAACCCAACCGGCGGAACCGGCGGAACCGCAAGTACCGGATGATCTCGATCCGACCCGGATGCTCAAGCCGAGCGCATCACGCGACACCGCGTTCTTCTGGGACGGTGTCGCGTCCCATGAACTGCGCATCCAGCAGCTCGACGACGGCACGTTGCGCCACCCGCCGATTCCGGCGATGTGGAAACCGCGCCAGGCAGACGGAACCGTACCCACCACCGACTACCTCGTCGCCTCCGGCCGGGGCACGGTGTTCAGCTACGTCGTACACCACGCCCCGAAGGTGCCCGGTCGGCAGTTGCCGTTCGTGGTGGCGCTGGTGGAACTCGAGGAAGGTGTCCGGATGCTGGGTGAGCTCCGCGACGTCGACCCGGCGGTTGTCACGATCGGGATGGCGGTGGAGGTCACGTTTCTGGACTTCCCGGCCGACACCGAGACAGGAACCGACCCATGGACCCTGTATGCCTGGACCCCTGCGACAACGAAGGGACAGCCGTGACCAGTCTTGCCCCGCAACCGGTCCGGATCGCGGACACGTTGCCACCGCTGACCATCGACGCATCGCCGACATTCGTGGTGGCGACGGCGCTGGCCACTCGCGACTTCCAGGACGTGCACCACGACCGGGACCTGGCACAGGCCAAAGGGTCCAAAGACATTTTCGTCAACATCCTCACCGACACCGGGCTGGTGGAGCGGTTCGTCACCGACTGGGCCGGACCATCGGCACGCATCCGCTCGATCAATCTGAAACTCGGTGTGCCGTGGTACGCCTACGACTCGGTCACCTTCACCGGTGAGGTGTCCGACATTGCCGACGACGTCCTCACGGTGTCGGTGACCGGAACCAATTCACTGGGCAAGCACGTGATCTCGACGGTCACCCTGACGATCGGGGGTGGTGCATGATGGGCGGTTTGTCGGGCAGAGCAGCCATCGCCGGCATCGGTGCCACCGAGTTCTCCAAGAACTCCGGACGCAGCGAACTGCGGCTGGCGGCCGAAGCGGTCCAGTCCGCGATCGCCGATGCCGGACTCACACCGGCCGATGTCGACGGACTGGTGTCATTCACGATGGACACCAACGCCGAGATCGCCGTCGCCCGTTCGGTCGGTATCAAGGAGATGACCTACTTCTCCCGCATCCACTATGGCGGCGGTGCGGCCTGCGCGACGGTTCAGCAGGCGGCGATGGCGGTGGCCACCGGTGTTGCCGATGTCGTCGTCGCCTACCGTGCGTTCAACGAACGATCGGGCTTGAGATTCGGCCAGGTCAACAGCGCGGTGGCCAATCAAGAGAACTCGTCGGGCACCGACAACGCGTTCTCATATCCACACGGCCTGTCCACGCCGGCGGCTTTCGTTGCGATGGTCGCCCAGCGCTATATGCACGAATACGGTGTCACCAGTGAGGATTTCGGACAGATCGCGGTGGTGGACCGCAAACACGCCGCAGTGAACCCAAACGCGTTCTTCCACGGCAAACCGATCACCCTCGACGACCACCAACAGTCGCGCTACATCGCCGAACCGCTGCACCTGCTCGACTGCTGTCAGGAGTCCGACGGCGGTGTCGCCATCGTGGTGGTCTCCGCGGAGCGGGCCAAGGACCTGCCGCACACCCCCGCGGTGATCGCGGCGGCCGCTGCCGGCAGCGCCGACGACCAGTTCATCATGTCCAGCTACTACCGCGACGACCTCGCCGGCCTGCCCGAGATGGGCCTGGTCGGCCGTCAACTGTGGAAACAGTCAGGTCTCGGCCCCTCCGACATGGACCTCGCCATTCTCTACGACCACTTCACCCCCTACACCCTCATGCAACTGGAAGAACTCGGGTTCTGCGCACGGGGCGAGGCGAAAGATCTGGTGCGAGAGCCGGGTGCGCTCGAGGTCGGTGGGCAACTGCCGCTGAACACCCACGGCGGTCAACTCGGTGAGGCCTATATCCACGGTATGAACGGCATCGCCGAGGCCGTCCGGCAAGTACGCGGAACCTCGGTCAACCAGGTCGACGGTGCCGCGCAGGTCGTGGTCACCGCCGGCACCGGAGTTCCGACCAGCGGCCTGGTCCTCACCCGAACCACCTAACACCGCGCTCAGCAAGGAGACGACATGAAGTTCAATCTGGCCGACGTGTTCGAGACGGTCGCCGATGCGGTACCTGACCGGATCGCGTTGAGCTACGAGGGCCGCCAGATCAGCTATGCCGAACTCGACCAGCTGGCCAATCAGGTCGCGCACCTGTTGTCGGAGTCGGGAATCGGCGCGCACGACAACGTGTCGCTGTTCCTGAAGAACAGCGTCGAGCATGTCACCAGCCTGCTGGGCCTGCTCAAGATCCGCGCCGTTCCGGTCAACATCAACTACCGGTACACCAACTCCGAACTGCACTACATCTTCGACAACTCCGACTCGCGGGCGATCATCGTCGAGCTGGAAGAACACCAGCGCAGTGTGGCGCAACTCCTGCCGGAGCTGCCCAATGTGCGGGTGGTCTTCGTCATCGGCGAGCTGGCTCCGGAGTTGTCCGACGCGGCGGTGGACCTGCCCGGCGACCGGTCGGTGGAGATCGTGTCTTTCTCCGACGCGGCGACGACGCCCACGCAGCGTGACTTCGAACCGCGCACCGGCGAAGAGCTGTACCTTCTCTACACCGGAGGCACCACCGGGTACCCCAAGGGGGTCATGTGGCAGCACGACGACTTCTTCCGCAAACCTCTGTCCGGGGGTAACCCGTACGGTGAGGCACGCAAGGACCTCGCGGAGATCGCTACCGCGGTCAAGGATTTCCCCTCGATGGCGTTTCTGCTCGCTGCACCGCTGATGCACGGCGCGGCGTCGTACTCGTTGTTCACCTTCTTCACCCTCGGTGGTCGGCTGGTCATCCAACGTGACTTCAAACCCTCGGCCATCGTGTCCGAAGTCGAGCGGGAGAAGGTGCAGATCATCCTGATCGTCGGCGACGCGATGGGCATGCCGCTCGTGGAGGAGTTCGAGCGACGCCAGGGCGAGGTCGACCTGTCGTCGTTGTTCTCGGTCACCTCCGGTGGGGCGATCTGGTCCCAACACGTGCGGGACCGGTTCCTCGCGGTGAAGCCGGATCTGGTGCTGCGCGACAACTTCGGTGCCTCGGAATCGGGAAACGACGGCGAGATCATGATGGATGAGAACGGCAACCTGCGGGTACCGCCGACCGACAAGATGATGGTGGTCGACGAGCGGCTCAACAAGATCGAGCCCGGCTCGGGCGACGTCGGCTACATCGCACGGATCGGGAACGTGCCGCTGGGTTACTACAAGGACGAGGCCAAAACGGCGAAGACCTTCCCGATCCTGCCGGACGGAACACGGATCTCGATCCTCGGCGACATGGGCACCGTCGAGGCCGACGGAACCATCGTCTTCCTCGGCCGAGGTTCACAGTGCATCAACACCGGTGGCGAAAAGGTGTACGCCGAAGAGGTCGAGGCGGTTCTGCACGCCCACCCCGCCGTGGCCGACGCGCTCGTCGTGCCGGTGCCCGACGCCAAGTACGGCCAACGGGTGGCAGCGGTGGTGGCAGTGGCCGAGGATGCAGTGGAACCGTCCATCGATGACATCGGCGCCCACTGCCGGGAATCGCTCGCCGGGTACAAGGTTCCGCGCACCGTGGTGTTCGTCGAGGAGGTGAAGCGCACCCCGGCCGGCAAGGCCGACTACAAGTGGGCCAAGAATGCCGCCGCCGAAGCCACCGAGCCCGCGGCCGCCGCGAACTGACGTAGCTCGCGCCATTTCGCTGGTCGAGTAGCCGCGAACGGAGTGAGTGGCGTATCGAGACCCTGGTGCGTGTGTGGATCTCGATACGCTCGCTCGCCTGGGGGCTCGCGCGCTACTCGATCAGCGGGGGGGTGGGATTAGCGGTCGCCCGGTGGCCGCGCGCCATTTCGCTGGTCGAGTAGCCGCGAACGGAGTGAGTGGCGTATCGAGACCCTGGCGAGATCACAACCCGCCGAGGCGCACAGATATCCACAACGCCACCACCGCGACCAGCAGCGTCGGCGGCACGGTCAGCGCGCCGAGCCGCAGGTAGTCCCGGGATCTCGGGGCCGCCGTCGAGTCGCGGCGCATGATGTCCCGCCACAGCAGGTTCGCGAGCGATCCGAAGTAGGCGAGGTTGGGACCGATGTTCACGCCGAGCACCACCGCGAGCACCAGCGCCGGCTGATGGGCGGTGAGTGGGACGAGCAGGAGGGTGGCGGGCAGGTTGTTGACCACATTGGCCGAAATCGCGGCGAGCACGGCCACCGCGACCATGGCGAGGAAGCCGGAGCCTGTAGGGATCAGATGACTCACCGCGTCCCCGATCGCGCCCTCGCGGACCGGCAGGATGATCACTCCGAGAGCTGCCACGAATGCCAGGAAACCGACGTTGAGCGCGCGGGCTGTATGCCGCGCGGTCACTGTTGGGTCGCGAAACGCCATCGGGGCCAACATGACCGCTGCGCCCACCGCCGCCGTCGCGGCCAGCGGCACGCCCAACGGTTCGGACACCACGAAAGCAACGAACAGAAGTGCCAGACACGTCAACACCCAGCGCGGTGTGTGCGGTGGCGTTGCGGGATCCCTGTTACGACGTGGTGATCTGACCGTCAGGTCGTCGGCGAAGAACCACCGGAAGATCAGATACTCCACCACGATCGCCGCTATCCACGGCGCCGCCATCACACCCGCAAACCCCAGGAAACTCAAGCCGGTTGCACTGAACGCCAATAGATTCGTCAGGTTCGAGACCGGAAACAGGGTGGAGGCGGTGTTGGCAAGATGATTTCCGGCGTATGAGACCGGCGTGATACGCGCACCGAGTCGGCGGGCAGTGATCACGGCGACCGGCGTCAGCAGCACGATCGTGGTATCGATCGACAACACCGCGGTGGTGACGGCGGCGACCACGAAGACGATGCGCAGCAGTCGATTCGGTGACCCGTGGCTCCAGCCTTCCACCACCCACCCGACCCAGGTGAACACGCCCGTCCGGGCGCAGACGTCGGCCACCACGAGCATGGCAGCGAGAAAGGCGATCGTCGGTGCGATGAAACGGATCTCATCGGCTGCAACGGGCACGTCGGTCAAACCCAGCGCCACCACCGCCACAGCCGAGGCCACAGCGATGACAGTCGCGACACCGCGCCGCACGGTGACCGTTGTGACGACAACGAGCGCCAGAACGGCGACGGCGAGGACGGTGCCGACGACGCCGTCAGACGACAGCACCCTCAGTCCGGGCGGTTGGTCTCAGGGCGCGCCGAGGTCTCGGTGTCGATGGCTGCGCCGACGGAGATCTCATCGGTCGAACGGGTGGCATCGACACCGTCCGGCTCTGGGACCACGCGACGCGGCGCGAGCCACAGTAGCGCCACCGCGCTCGCCATCAGCACCGACCCGAGCACGATGTAGCCCTGCCGCATCGGTTCCAGGAACGCGTTCTGGGCGTCGGCGGCGATCTGCATCGCCAGCGGCGCGGCCTGTTCGCTGAGTCGTTCGACGACGGCGGTCGCCTCGGCCAGCGATCGCCGGATGTATTCGGCGGCTTCGCCGGCCTGCTGCACCAGCATCTGACCGACGATCGGGTCGCCGGCGGCGATGCGTTGTTCACCAGCTGCGGTGAGCTGAGCCTGCGCGTTGTCGGCGACCGGCCCGATCCGCGACGCATATCCGGCGGCCATGATGCTCCCGGCCACCGCGATGCCGATGGCGGCGCCGAGTTCGCGTGCGGTGTCGTTGACCGCCGAACCCACCCCCTGATTGTCGGTCGGGGTGTTGGACATGATTGCCGTCGTCGACGACGCGGTCGCCAAGCCGATACCGATGGCGCACAACACAATGATCCATAGTGCAGCCCAGTAGGTGTCGTATTCGATCGTGCCCAGCAGCACGATGCCGATCCCGCTCAGCATGATGCCGCCGGCCAGTACGAACCGCAGGGCGTGGAACCGTACCGCGATCCAGTTGCCGATCAACGCGAACACACCGACGCCCGCCACCATCGGCATCAGCGCGAACGCCGACTGCAACGGTGTGTAGCCGAACACCAACTGGAGTTGCTGCAGCATCAGGTAGAACACGCCGAACGACGCGAAGAACTGCATTGCGATCGACAGCGAACCGGAACCGAAAGCGCGGTTGGTGAACAGCCGGACATCCAGAAGTGGAGAGGAGCGCCGTAATTCGAGGACGACGAAGGCGACCGCCAGTGCGATGCCGCCGACCAGGCTGATGAGTACGAGCGGGTCCGCCCATCCCCGATGCGGGGCCTCCAGCAGGCCGAGGACGACACCGGTGACGGCCAGGATCGACGTCACCGACCCGGCGATGTCGAAGCGTCCCGGGTTGCTGTCGCGCGAGGTGCCGATGGTGAGGCTGAGCAACGCGGTGAGCAGTGCCGACGATGCGAAGGTGATGAAGATCGAATGCCAACTGAAGAACTCGAGCAGGACACCGGTGACCAGGAAACCGGCGATGGCGCCGCCACCGGCGACGGCTGCCCAGATGCTGACGCCGATGGCGCGGCGATGCTCGGGCACGCCGGAGGTGATCAGCGAGAGCGTCGCGGGCATGATCAGCGCGGCGGCCGCACCGGCCAGGACGCGCGTTACGACCAATTGCACCGGATCGTTGATCCAGATCGGCAGCATCGACGCGACCGCGAAGGCGAAGAGTCCGACGATGAGTACACCTCGTCGGCCGAACCGATCACCGATCGCTCCGGCCGGCAACAGCAACGCCGCCAACGCGAGGGTGTATCCGTCGACAATCCAGGTCATCTGACCGGAATCGGCGCCGGTGTCGACGGCGATCTCCGGTAGGGCGGTGTTCAGCGCGGCCATCGCGGCCACCACCATGCTCACGGCCGCACACGCGATGGCGATCAACCATACCGAGCGAAGGTCGAAGCCACGCGTGCTGGTGGTTGCCGTCTGCACCATCTGTCCTCCGACCTGTTGCCTTTTCGTGATCATGACACGCGTCGTCGGTGAGCGCGATCACGAGAAAACATGTGACACATTTATCACTGCAGTACCAAGACCGGTGATCGCCGTCCAGTTGGTCAGCGTTGACCCGGACTACTGAAAGTGAGAAGTCATGGCGTCACCACAAGTCGCCTCTTCGCAACGTTCCGACTACACACCGGCGCGGGTGCATGTGTGGCGGGTGTTGTCGATGCTCGGCGCGTTGATCGCCGTGGTCGTCGGCCTGCTGCTCATCGTCACCTCGGCCGCCTGACCAGCCGCCGCTGGGCGCAAGCGCATACGACAGCGCCCACCGATCAACTGTGACGGCTGGTCGATGGACGCGTGGGTCGGATTCGTGACGTGCTAGCCGGCGTGCTTCTCGATCGCCGCGCCTACCCGCGGAAGTGACGCCGCGACATACCCCTTGGCCTTTCCGCGTAGCGAGCCGTAGGCCTTGGCGAGTGCAGGGCGGGCCGTGGCCGTTTGATCGTCGGTGACGGTCAACAGCGCCTCGGCGGCCGCATCGCTGTTGGCGGCCAGATGGTCGGCGAACGATACGTCGGCCGGCTTGTTATCCCAGAACGGCTGCAGCGCGGTCAGGAAATCGGGTAGCAACAGGTTGGTCGCCGAGGTGACCACACCCGGCTTCACCTTCTGCGCGGCGGCGTAGGCGGTCTTGACTGCAGCGCCGCCGAGTCCCTTCTGATCCGCGACCTCGGCGTCGATGACGTCGACGAGGTCGGCCACCACGGCCGGGCGGTTGGTGTCGAGTAAGGACTGCAGCGAATCACTCATCAGGTCTCCTCGCGGGATCGCCCGGTGCGGGCGGGGTTTGACTGCGGATGGTCCGCGTCGAGACTACTGTCCGATTCGTCGTCTCGGGACGACGCCCACCACGGTGTGGTGAGAACCACGGGAGGTATCGGGGATCAATACTTCTCGGACTGTCCGCCGTCGATCGGAATGGTGGTGGCGTTGATGAACGAGGCGTCGTCGGACAGCAGGAACGCGACGAGGTGGCCGACCTCCTCTGGGCGTCCGAACCGCTGCATCGGATTCGCGCTGACGAACTGACGGCCAGCCTCTTCCCAGTTGTCCTGGTCGATCTGCTTGAGTGACCCCTCGACCATGGGGGTCATGATCGCGCCGGGAGCGATGGCGGTGACTGTGATGCCGTACTGGCCGTACTCGATCCCGGAATTGCGGGTCAGGCCCACCACGCCGTGCTTGGCGGCCGCGTAGCCGGACTGGTTCCCCACACCGCGGATGCCTCCGACGGACGCCGTGTTGACGACATGTCCCGCCCCCTGATCCTTCATCACTGCCAGCACATACTTGAGGCCCAGGAATACGCCCCGCAGATTGATCGACACCACCTTGTCGAATTCCTCGGACCCGAAATCCTCGGTCAGGTTCTGCTTGCCCTCGATGCCGGCGTTGTTGAAGAAGCCGTCGATACGACCGAACGCCTCGACCGTCTTCTGCACGTAGGACTCGACATCGGACTCGTTGCTGACGTCCGCGACTAGCTGCAGCACTTTGGTGCCCGAGGCGATCTCGGTCACCTGCGCAGCCGTGTCGGCGAGTCCGGCCTCGCTGACGTCGATCAGTGACAGTGACGCGCCTTCGGAGGCGAGTTGGAGGGCCGCGGCGCGGCCGAGGCCCGAACCGGCGCCGGTGATGAGAACGACCTTGTCGGTGAAACGTGTGGTCATGGAAAGTCCCTTCCTTCGCGAAATCGGTCCGTCGCGGTGGCGGGCCGCCTACACCCACAATAACGAGACGTAGCGTTCCGATATTTCCGGGTGTTGAATACGAGGGTGACGTCCGGAACGAGCAGCGAGTCTGCAGACTGCATCGGCGGTGACGCCGTCGGGGCCCAGCGCGGACGCGGGCGCCCGCGCGACCCGCACGTCGACAACCGGGTACTGGCCGCAGCGCGTGAACTGGTGGGTGAGCTCGGCTATCACCAGGTGACAATGGAATCGATCGCGCGGCGTGCGCGGGTGGGCAAGGCGACGCTGTATCGGCGTTGGCCCAATCGGGCATCGGTCATCACCGATGCCTTCGCCGACGAACTGGCCGAGCCGCCGACGCCGGACACCGGTGAGTTGCGCACCGACGTGCTGGCCTACCTCCGGGAGATCGTCGAGACACTCACCCTGCTCGGCGATCCGTCGGTGGTGGCCAGTGCACTGGCTGAACGTGGGCAGGAGGGAGAAGCCGGCCTGCGGGACATCCTGCGGGCCCGACGTGGCCCGGGCCTGCGCATGCTGCAGCGCTGGGTTGCTGCCGGGTTGCTGCCGGAGTCGTTGCCGGTGGACGTCGTGGTCGACGGGTGGGCCGGATTTCTGCTGTACCGCATTGTCTTCGGGCGGCAGGTGCCCGGCGACGGCGAATTGGGGGAGTTGGTCGATATGCTGCCGCGAGGTGACTGATCTCGATACGGTTCCTCGCCTGGCGGCTCGGAGCCTACTCGATCAGCGGTTGAGGTGCCTGATCTCCTTGTGTGGGAGCCTATCTCGGTGGTCGATTGTTCGGAGGGGCGGGCTTTCCCGATGGTCGGTTTATGTGGGAGGGCGGGCTTTCCCGGTGGTCGATTTGTTCGGGAGGGCTGGGCGTTCTCGGTGATCGATTTGTTCGGGAGGGCGGGCGTTCCCGGGGCTCGATTTGTGCGGGGCGCCGGGCTTTCCCGGTGGTCGAGTAGTCCGAGGCGCTAGCCGAGGGCGTATCGAGACCACGTCACCTGGTCTCGATACGCTCCTCACTCCGTTCGTCGCTACTCGACCAGCGGTTGGTCACTCGTTCGTCGCTACTCGACCGGCGGTTGGTCACTCCGTTCGTCGCTACTCGACCGGCGGTGGGTCACTTGGGTTGTCACTACTCGCCCGGCGGTTGGTCAACCCGTTACCACTCGACCAGCGGCCTCACGCTCATAGCGCCAACAACACATTCCCGAGTGCAGGCGCGTCGTCGCGGTCGGCGACGGTCGCGGTGATCAGCAACTTTCCGTTCTCATCCCAGACATTGACATTCAATGTCTCGCCGGGGAACACGACACCGGCGAAGGTCGATGAGTAGTCACGTACCGCCGCCACGTCGCCGTCGAGTACGGCGTCGGTGACCGCGCGGCAGACCGTGCCATAGGTGCACAGGCCGTGCAGGATCGGTCGTGGAAATCCTGCGGCGGCAGCGAATGCCGGATCGCTGTGCAACGGATTTCGGTCACCGCAGAGGCGATATAGCAGCGCCTGTTGCGGGAGTGTCGGCACCGAAAGACGATGGTCCGGTTCGCGATCCGGATACGCGACCTTGTTCGACGATCCACGTTCGCCGCCGAAGCCGCCCTCGCCCTTGGCGAAGATCGATGAGCGTGCAGTCCATAGTGGCTCGCCCGAGTCGTCGGTGGTCACCGACTCCTGAATAATCACTGCCGCAGAACCTTTGTCCTGCACCTCGGCGATGGTGGTGCGGGTGGTGGCCTTGCCGCTGGCCGGCAACGGTCGATGCGCGGTCACCTGTTGGCTGCCGTGCACCACCTTGGCCAGGTCTATGTCGATGCCGGGAAACGAGACCCTGGGAGCCTCGGTCGCGTGGAAGGACGCGGCAACAGTGGCGAACGACGGCAACACCTTCGGACCCTTGTCGTCGACGTAGGCCAGTCCGGCGGTGTCCATCGGATCGGCGGCTGCACCGACCGCGAGGTGATAGAGCGCGACATCTGAGGCCGACCATTGGAAGCTGATCTCGGGGAGTTCGGCACCGACGGCGACCGTGGGATCGATGGGCATGGCGTCAGGCTCCTGTGCTGGTCGCAGGGTTGCTGGTGGCGGTGGACTTCGACGCCGCGTCGAGCGCGGCGAGATAGCCGAAGACCAGCGCGGGCCCGATTGTGGCGCCCGGTCCGGCATAGGTGTGGCCCATCACCGGTGCGCTGGTGTTGCCGGCGGCATACAAACCCTCGATCACCGAACCGTCGGCCCGCAGTGCGCGGCCGGACGCGTCGGTGTCGATGCCGCCCTTGGTGCCCAGGTCGCCGGGCACCATCTTGACCGCGTAGAACGGTGCCTTGGTCAACGCGCCCAGGCTTGGGTTCGGCTTGTTGGTGATGTCGCCGTAGTAATGGTCGTAGCCGCTCTTACCGCGTCCGAAGTCGGCGTCGACCCCGGAGCGGGCGAAACCGTTGAACCGCTCGGTGGTGTTCGCCAGGGCGTCGGCCGGCACGCCGATCTTGTCGGCGAGCTCACGGATCGACCCGGCTTTGACCACCACCCCGGCCTCGAACCATTTCTTCGGGAGCGGCTGGCGCGCATTGACGCCCGCGAACAGGTACCGATTACGGCAGGTCTGATCCATGATCAGCCACGACGGCACGTTCTCACCCGGGCCGTCGCCCTGTCCGAAGTCGCCGCCGTACATTTGGTGCACGGCCTCCACATAGGGCAGTGATTCGTTCATGAACCGCTCGCCGCGTTCGTTGACCATGAACGTGCCCGGCACGGCTCGTTCGGACAACGCGAACCACGGTCCGCGCGGCAGCGGGATCGTCGGGCCCCACCACGAGTCGTCCATCAATGACACCGCCGCACCGACCTTGAGCCCCGCGGTGATGCCGTCGCCGGTGTTGGACGGGGCGCCGGTGGTCCAGTCCGAGCCGATCGGCTCGCGCTGATACTTCTGCCGCATCTCGGCATTGTGCTCGAAACCGCCGCAGGCGAGGATCACGCCGTGACGAGCGTGGATGGCGAATTGGGTGCCCTCGGATTCGGCCAGCACCCCGACCACCCGGCCGTCCTCGGTGAGCAGATCGGTCAGGCCGGTGTTGAGCTTCAGCGGCACACCGAGCTTCCGTACCCCGAGCAGCAATTCTGCTGCCAGAGCGGCACCCATCGCGATCAGCTTCTTACCGCGGGAACGGGCCCAGAAGAATCGGCTACCGACCTTCGCCATCCGCAACGGGCCACGCCAATGCCGCAGCCCGGTGTTGAGCCAGCGGTAGTCCGACTGCAGCACCACCATGTTCAGTGGCGCCTTGGTGTATTGCGGATGCAGTGTCTGCAGATCATCGCCCAACGCCCGGGCGTCGAAGGGACGAGGCTCCACCGATCGTCCGCCGAGCCTGCCACCCGGCGCCTCCGGGTAATAGTCGGAGTAGTTCTTGACCCATTCGAGTTCCAGTGGCGCGTGCTTCATCAAGAAATCGAGCGCCTCGGGGCCGCGATCGATGTAGGCGTCGATCTTCTCCGAGGGCGCGTGTTCGCCGATGATCGCGTGCACGTACTCGCGGGCCCGGTCGACGGTGTCGTCGACGCCGTCGCGCTTCAGTACCGAGTTGTTCGGAATCCACACGCCGCCACCCGACCGTGACGTCGAGCCACCCCAGTACGGGGACTTCTCGATGATCACGGTTTTCAGGCCGCTCGCAGCCGCGGTGATGGCCGCGCTGAGTCCGGCCGCTCCGGCGCCCACGACGATCACGTCGTAGGCCTCGGTGTTGGTCTGCGGGGAGGTGGTGGTCTCTGTCGGTTCGGTCGCGCCGGCCATGGAAGTCCCTTCATGCGCCACGGGTGGAACGTGTTCTCACCTAGAATTAGAACACGTTGCAGAAATGTGGCGCCAGAGGCCGCGGCCGGCACCCGCCGCAGACGTAGCGGGAATCGTCGGTGGGTGCCGATTCTGGCTACGTCTGCACAGCGTGCCGGGGCGGGGAACCGGTCGGTGGGCTGGTGCGTCAAAATCGGGTGAAGTTGAGCAAGCAACTCCGCCAGTTCGCGCTCGAACGTGATGGGGTGGTGACCGCGGCAGAGGCCGATGTACACGGTCTCGACAACTCGGCGCTGCGCAGGCTGGTTGGGTCGGGCGATTGGGTGCGGGAGGCCTACGGCATCTACCGTCTCGCCGATCACCCGGTCACCCCGCGCAGCACGATCCGTATCGCGGTTCTCAGAATGGGTGGCACCGCGATTCTGTCCGGACTGGGTGCCGCCTACTGGCATGGCGTCGCCAACTCGCCGCCGGCGACCGTCACGGTCACCGCCACTCCCGGTGGCCACGTGAAGCGTGTACCCGGCGTCCGGGCTGTTCGTCGTCGTCTCGATGGTCGTGATGCGGTCGAACGTTCCCACCTCATGGTGACGGGATTGCCGTTGTCCGTTCTCGAGGGCGCAGTCGAAGGCGACGTATCCGTTCTAGATCGGGCACTGCTCCTGCGCCGTGTGTCCGAGCGGCAACTTCGGGCCGTGTACGACAGGAGGCGCGGGACCGTCGGGGCGACGGCGATGGGACGCCTGCTCGAGGGCGTCGGCTCGGGCGCGCGCTCCTCGGCCGAGCGGTTGACGGTCGGTTTGTTCGAATCGGCCGGCATCACCGGTTGGATCGCCAACTATTCGAGCGGGCGGTACATCATCGATTTCGCGTTCGTCGCCGAGCGTGTCGCTGTCGAGATCGACGGAATGGCCTATCACCGTGACGCCGATGCATTCCAGAACGACCGCACTCGCCGCAATGACCTCATCGCCGCCGGCTGGACGGTACTCAACTTCACCTGGAACGACCTCGTCAACCACCCCGACGACGTGATCGCCAGGGTCGTGGCTGCGCTCTCGGCCGCTGCCTCCACGCAGGTGTAGCGGGAATCGTCGCCGGGAGCCGATTCCCGCTACATCTGCCGCGTGGTCAGAACGGTGTTGGCTCCCACTGAGTGATCGGGGACGGGCGAAGGGTGCCCGTTGTCTGGTGGGGTTGATGGCGGGGGCATGTCGCACAACTGCAACATGTTCTAAACTAGAACACGTTCTTTCTACCGAGAAGGAGACCACGTGGCGGTCGACCAGGCAATACGCGAGCAGATCGCGGCCGATCTGTGGAACGCGGAGCAGTCGGCGGTGGCGATCGATCGGCCTACGGACTCCCACGCGGGCCTCGACGTCGTCGACGCCTACGAGATCCAGCTGATCAACATCCGCAAACGCCTGGACGCCGGCGCGAAGGTCGCCGGGCACAAGGTGGGCCTCGCGTCGGAGGCCATGCAGAAGATGATGAACGTCGACGAGCCGGACTACGGGCATCTGCTCGACGAGATGCAGTACTTCGAGAAGACCCCGATCGACGCCGCGAAACTGTGCTTTCCGCGGGTGGAGGTCGAGGTCGGGTTCATCCTCGGCAAGGACCTACCCGGTGCGGGATGTACCAACGACGACGTGATCGACGCCGTGGAGTGGGTGGTGCCGTCGATCGAACTGATCGACTCGCGGATCACTGATTGGAAGATCACGCTGTGCGACACGATCGCCGACAACGCGTCGTCGTGCGGTTGGATCCTGGGGGAGCAGCGTGTCCCGATCAGCGAGATCGACACCGGCGACATCGACGCGGTGTTGCACCGTAATGGGGAGATCGTGGCGAAGGGCAATTCGTCGGCGGTGCTCGGCCACCCGCTCAATGCTGTGTCGTGGTTGGCGCGCAAGGTGGAGAGCTTCGGGGTGCGGCTGCGCAAGGGAGATGTGATTCTGCCTGGTACCGCGACCCGTGCGATCGATATCAGCTCGGGTGACCATTTCGTGGCCGAGTTCGCCGGCCTCGGGTCGGTCACTCTCGATTTCGACTGACCATCAACGACTTTCGACATGTCAAGAAACAGGAGGCGCACGTGGCAGCCAAGCTGACCGCAGCGATCATCGGGTCGGGCAACATCGGCACCGACCTGATGTACAAGCTGCAACGATCCGAGGTCATCGAACCCCGCTGGATGGTCGGCATCGACGCCGACTCGGAGGGCATGAAGCGAGCCGCCGACCACGGACTGATCACCATGAGTGGCGGTGCCGACGAGTTGCTCGGCTCCTCGGACAAGCCCGATCTGATCTTCGAGGCGACCTCGGCCTACGTGCATCGTGAGTACGCGCCGAAGTACGAGGCAGCCGGGATCACCGCTGTCGACCTCACTCCCGCGGCGGTCGGGCCCGCAGTGGTCCCTCCGGCCAATCTGCGTGAACACCTCGATGCGCCCAACACCAACATGATCACTTGTGGTGGGCAGGCGACGATTCCGATGGTGCATGCGGTGTCCTCGGTCGTGCCGGTGCCGTATGCGGAGATCGTCGCGTCGGTCGCATCGGTCTCGGCCGGGCCGGGTACCCGCGCCAACATCGACGAGTTCACCAAGACCACGTCGAAGGGTATCGAGACCATCGGCGGCGCCGTGCGCGGCAAGGCGATCATCATACTGAATCCGGCCGATCCGCCGATGATCATGCGCGACACCATCTTCTGTGCGATTCCCGAGGACGCCGACACCGACGCGATCGCCGAGTCGATCCACAAGCGTGAGAAAGAGATCCAGTCGTATGTCCCGGGCTATCGGCTGCTGCAGGACCCGCAGTTCGATCCGCCCTCGGCCATCAACGGCGGCCACGCCCGGGTTTCGATCTTCGTCGAGGTCGAAGGCGCCGGCGATTTCCTGCCGCCGTACTCGGGCAACCTCGACATCATGACCGCCGCCGCCACCAAGGTCGGCGAGGAAATCGCGAAGACCAAGTTGGGAGTCTCGGCATGAGCACAGTGGACCTGATGGCCAACGCCCGCAAGTACTCCGACACCCTCCACATCCGGATCACCGACTCGTCATTGCGCGACGGCAGCCACCACAAGCGTCACCAGTTCACCGAGCAGGAGGTACGTGACATCGTCGGCGCGCTCGACGCGTCGGGAGTGCCGGTGATCGAGGTGACCCACGGCGACGGACTCGGTGGATCCTCGTTCAACTATGGCTTCTCCAAAACCCCGGAACAGCAACTGATCAAGGCCGCCGCAGAGACAGCGAAGCAGGCCAAGATCGCGTTCCTGATGCTGCCCGGACTCGGCACCAAGGACGACATCCGGGCTGCGCAGGACAACGGTGGACAGATCTGCCGCATCGCCACCCACTGCACCGAGGCCGACGTGTCGATCCAGCACTTCGGGCTCGCCCGCGATCTTGGATTGGAGACCGTCGGATTCCTGATGATGAGCCATTCGCAGCCGCCCGAGAAGCTGGCCGAACAAGCCCGCATCATGGCCGACGCGGGCTGCCAGTGTGTGTACGTGGTCGACTCCGCAGGCGCACTGGTCCTCGAGGACGTCACCTACCGTGTGCAGGCGCTACGAGCCGAACTCGGTGATGATGCGCAGATCGGTTTCCACGGGCACGAGAACCTCGACATCGCGGTCGCCAACTCCATCAACGCCATTCGAGCCGGCGCGCAGCAGATCGACGGGTCGATCCGCCGCTTCGGTGCCGGCGCCGGAAACACGCCGACCGAGGCATTCGTCGGGGTGTGCGACAAGTTGGGTATCACCACCGGGGTGGACTTCATGAAGATCGCCGACGCCGCCCAGGATGTGGTGCGACCGGCCATGCCGTCGGAATGCCTCGTGGATCGCTCGGCGATGATGATGGGCTACGCCGGCTGCTACTCGAGCTTCCTCAAGCACGCCGAGGGGCACGCCGAACGCTACAACGTCTCGGCCGCCGAGATCCTGCTCGAGGCCGGCAACCGCAAACTCGTTGGTGGGCAAGAGGACCAGCTGATCGACATCGCGCTGGAGCTCAAGAAGAAGCAGGACGCGAACGCGGGGGTCTGACGCTTCGGCGGCCTTGCGCGGGCCGTCTTGGTCGCGCGGGTCGGTTCGGTCCGCGCGGGCCGTCGACGGCTTGCGCCATCCGAGCCGACCAGCAGGCCCGCCCAGTCGTAGTCGGTGCGTGCGATGAGAGTGCCGTCCTCGTCGACGACCTCGTGCTGAAGCCGCGGAATCGGGAGCCCGGCCTCGATCATCTGGACGCGTCCCCACGATTCACCGGGGTTCTCCGACAATCCGTCCGCATGGTGCAGAGCACGTCGTGCGTGCTGTGCTCCACGGCGCTTTCCGCGGAGCATCCCAGCCATCACCTCACCATCGGCTCCGTTGCGTATCGCGGAGTCGAAAATGGCGAGCGCACCGGCGAAACCCATGGAACTCGTGCACGCCACGTCGACCGCGGTGCGGTCGATCGACGTCACACGGATGCCGTCGACCTCGACGATGTGGTCGTCGTTGAGTGTGCCGACGTGTCGATGCTGGGTGGCGGTGCGGTAGCCGCCGTCCGGGTTGCCGGTGGTCATGTGCACGCGTCGTAGGTTGGGTTTCAGTATCTCCAAACCGTGGACGGTGGCCGCCGACTGATGGCTCAATACGGGCGTGACCTCGCTCGTGACGGCCGCCGCGATGGCCTTGAGTCTGTGCCACTCGCTCGGTGTACGCGTGGCTGCGGGCACACAGACGCCCCGTGCTATCGACACCGTCTCCTTCTGTCGCAGTGAGTGTCGGTAGTCGTCGTCGGAGAACTGGGCGGCGAGGACGGCGGCGCGGTGAATCAGGCCGTGGCGATCGGTGGGGAAGGGTGCCATAGAAGTTGGACGCAGCACAGCACGGATCGGTGCCATCGTATTCACAACGCGGGTGGACCTTGATGGCGCAGGTCGGCGCGGTCCGCGCAGGCCGTCGACGACTCGCGCCCTCGGAGCTGACCCGCGCAAAGCCTGCGCCGATCGATAGCCCGACGGCTACCCCTCCCAACCGGCCGGCGGGTGCCCCAGACAGAACACCGCCCCGAACGGGTCGGTCACTGCTGCAAGAGTGCCGTAGGGGGTTTCCTCGCCGGCCATCATCACCCCACCGCCGAGCGACTCGACCTGCTTCACCGTCGCGGCCACGTCGTCGACGGTGATGTAGACCTGCCAGAACGATGGCACCTCGGCAGGGAACAGCTTGGCGGCGTCCATGATCCCGGAGTAGGAGCTCTCGCCGACGAACACCTGTCCGTAGAAGTCAGGGCCCACCGCGTCCGGGTCGCCGCCGGTGCCGACCTCTTCGATCCTCGCGCCGATGACGTCGGTGTAGAACTCGATGGATTTCTTGTAGTCCTTGCTCTGGCACTCGAACCAGTACGGTGTCCCGTGGGTGCCCCATTCCAGGAAGCCGGGATGGGTGTTGGGCTTCCACCAGCCGATCACCGCACCCGCGCTGTCGGTGGCGACCATCATGGTGCCCATGTCGCCGACATCCATCGGCGGCACCATCATCGAACCGCCCGCCTTCTCCACGGCCGCGACGGTGGCGGCCGGATCGGCGCTGTGCAAGTACACCGACCAGATGTCGGACGGACCGGACGGGTCCATCACAGGTCCACATCCGGCGACCCGTTTGCCGTTCTTGAGGAAGTTGCGATAGCCGGCGAAGTCGGGATTGGCCGCCTCCGCTTCCCACCCGAAGATCGCGCCGTAGAACTCGGCGGCCTTGTCGGGGTCACTGCTCATCAGATCGAACCAGATCGGTGCGCCGATCGGTGCCGAGTAGTCGCTCATCATGCATCCTTTCGAGGATTCGGGATAGAACACCACTGCTGACCTCAAGCGTGACCGAAAGTCATCGCAGGCACGCCGCGAACCGGCAGACCGATGAAAAACGGCCCGCCGATCGGTCGACACCGATGAGTGGAACCGACGTGAGGAGTACCGACATGCCCAACGACACCACCCACGCCCGGCAGATCTCGGTGGCCGCCGACGAGATGATCGCGATGACGGACCCGATCACCGATGCGATGCTGCGCCGCCCGAGTCCCTGCGCCGAGATGGACCTGGCCGCGTTGCTGGGCCACGTCGACGGGTTGTCGCAGGCGTTCGCCGCGGCCGCAAGAAAGGACTTCGGCCCGCTGACATCGACGCCGCCGGACCCGGCGCACAGCGAGCTGGCACCGGACTGGCCCGATGCGCTGCGTCGTCATGTGCGGGATCTCGCCGACGCATGGAACACTCCCGGGGCCGGGACGGTATGACACAGGCCGGCGGTGTCGAGGCCCCGGCCGAGGTCATGGGCACCATTGCCCTGTCGGAGCTGGTGCTGCACGGCTGGGATGTGGCACGCGCGATCGGCATCGACTATGCGTTGCCCGAGGAAATCCTCCAGGTTGTGTTCGACTTCCACCATCCGCCGGGCCCGCAGAGCGAGCGGGACGGAATGTTCGGGCCCGTCGTCGCTGTCCCCGACGACGCCCGTCTCATCGACCGACTGGCCGGTCTGACCGGCCGCGATCCATTCTGGCCGCATGGCACCCTGGAGGAATGAGCGACGGAGCCGACCGGGCACGAGCCACGATCCGTCGATTCACCTGGCCGATCGCTGCACTCGGTGGATTGCTGTTGATCGGCTTCAGTCTCGTCCCGTGGGGGATCTCCGACGAAGGAGTGCAGCCGTCGATCACCGGACTCGGCCGGGTTCGGGTGCCCGGCGCCACCGCCGAGGATGTCGCATTTCTCGAGGAGCACACCCTGCGTCCCGGGCTGTGGACGGTGACGTTCGGGGCGATCATCACGGTCGTGTCACTCCTTGCGTGGTGGCGCCCGCGACTGCGGTGGCCGGCGGTGGCGGTCGTCGGGCTCGGTGCCGTCGCGACGTTGGCGGTGACGATCCCGGCACTGGCCGATCCCGGGGGGCATCTGTTCGACCAGCAGGTGCAGGATGCGATTCGGGTGGAGTCACCGTTGGTGGACGTGGGTTACGGCCTGCTCGGCATCCTGATCGTCGCGATAGCGCTCATCGGACTGGTGGTGGCGGCCGCCCTCACCCCAGCCGACGGATCGTCTTGATGTACGACCAGTGATTCAGCGGGGTGAACCCGATCGGTGCCCCGTTGGGCCCATAGGCGTTGAACACCTGACCGAAGCCGGCGTAGATGCCGACGTGGCTGGCGTCGCGATAGAAGATGATGATGTCGCCCGGGGCCAGCGCTGACAATGGGATCGCATGGCCGACCCGCGCCTGCTCCTGACTGGTTCGCGGTAGTCGGATGCCGGCGGTGGAGAACGCCCACTGCATCAGACCGGAACAATCCCATGACCACGGGCCCGTCCCACCCCATTTGTAGGGTCGCCCGACCTGGGTCATGGCAGCAGAGAGCGCCTGCATACCTGCCGGTGTCGGGATGGGGAGGTAGATCTCGACGGAGCCGGAGGAGCCCGATGAGCCGGTGTCGGCCATCGCCGGAGTGCCTACTCCGAAGCCGACGCCCACCACGATGCCGGCCGCGCACAGCGCAGCGACAAGGCGGCGTCGGATGTTGTGCATGACATCAGAGTGACGGACGGTGCTGCGCTTGTCTCAAGTTTCGATTGAGAGTGGTGAAGAAATTTGTGACCACATGTGCTCGGTGCCGTCCCAACTGTGGTCGCGGGTCCCGAAAAGCGCCCCATAGAAACGCCCGGGTGAGCCCTTCCGTCGACATAATGTTCGCGGCGGCTCTGGCGGGGGCGCATCTGTGGGGCGCTTTCCCGAGGGCGGGGATCACGCTGGGCGCCCGAGATCGCAGAGCGCGCGGAGACGGGCGGCGTGGACTCACCAGTACCCGTCGGGGTCGCTCTCCGGCGACTCGGGCGGGATGATACCCTCGGCCACGCCGTGGTCGATACTGGCCGACAGCCGCGGGCACGTCGGCATCATCGCGCCCGGCAACAAGGCCTTGCCCCCGTCGTCGGCTTGCTCGAGTTCGTTGCAGCGCTCGCGGGCGTCGGCGGTCCACTGCACGCTGGTGTGGAACGTGCTGGTCTTCTTGACCAGCACGCACGCATGACACGACCGGCACTCGATTTCGCGCATCCCGCCACGTAGATAGTGTGCGCGATCGCGTTCGGTGGCGGCGTGCACGGCAGCCAGGCGCTCGGGATCGTCGTCGAAGTCGGGGGCCTTGGCCCAGCCACGACCTCCCGACGCCACCTGGCGCGCGGCCGCCCGTGTCATCGCCTCACACCTGCGCCTTCTCTGTGGGCTCGGCCGCCGGCGCCCCGGACTCTTCGGCAGCCTCTTCCTCCTGGCGCCGCAGGTTCTCCTCGATCTCCACGCCCCAGCTCTCCAGGGCCTTCGACGTGTCGATCTCGTATTCGAAGCGCTGCGTCATCTCCTCGTCGACATCGGCCTTGTCGACGTAGAACTGCTCGTACCAGCGGCGCAGCTGATAGACAGGTCCGTCCTCCTCGACGAGGAGTGGATTGTCGATGCGCGTCTTGTTCTTCCAGATCTCGACGTCCTGCAAGAATCCGACTTCGACGCCGGCGGTGATCTTCGACGCCATCTTCGCGGCCTGTTCGGCGGTCAGGCCCTCGGGAACCTTGGCCATCACGCCGTACATCAGCACGAACGAGTTCTCGTCGATGGGGTAGTGGCAGTTGGTCAGGATCGTCTCGATCGCGAAACCGCCGTAGTACTGCACCATCGGGTTGAGCATGTACGACGGGCCGTAATACGCGGCGATCGACTCCAGCCGGCTGTCACCGTAATTGGTGCCGAGTGTGACGTCCGGTCGCCCGTGCGAGTTCATGTACTGCGCGGCGACCTCGCCCTCGAACACGTTCTTGAAGTAGTCGGGCAGGGCGAAGTGCACATAGTAGAAGTGCGCCATGTCGACGACATTGTCGATGATCTCGCGGCAGTTGGAACCCTCGATGACGATGCGATTCCACGTCCACGGAGTCCACTCGTCGGAGCCGACCTCGTCGAGCTCGGGGATGATGCACTCCTCGGGCGGCGGGTTGCCCTCGGGATCGTTGTAGACGAACACCTGACCGTTGCGGGTCATCGTCGGCCACGCTCGGGTCTTGGCGAGCTTCGGGTTGCGCTTGGCGTAAGGAACGCCGGCGCAGCGGCCGTTGCCCTTCCACAACCAGCCGTGGAATGGGCATGCCACGTTGTCGCCCTTGACACTGCCCTGCGAGAGGTCTCCGCCCATGTGTCGGCAGTAGGCGTCGAGGACGTTGATCTCGCCCTTCGAATCGGCCCACACGACCAACTTGGTGCCGAAGATGTGCACGGAGTGCGGCTTGCCGTCGGTGAAGTCGTCGATGAGGCCAAGGCAGTGCCAGCCGCGCGCGAACCGGGTCGGGGGCGTGCCGGTGTCGATCTCGCGAACGGCGACGTCGTCGCCGTGGGCGGTGACGCCTGCGGTCGCCTCGGGGGTCGCTGACATCCGTTACTCCTGTTCTGGCGTGTGATTCGCTCGTTCCGCTCGAATCGGTACGGTCTCAATACTAGAACATGTTACAAAAATGACGAGTCGATCGCTGCATGTGGCGGTGATTAGGACCAGCAAATGGGCCCAAAGTCCCAGTGCTCGACATAAATGAGAACGTGTTCTAATCTCATCAGCAGATGGGAACCAGGGGCGGCCGCCGAGGTCGTCGAGCAACGAGTAGGAGCGGGCGAGATGCCAGCACATCAACGTAGCGAAGCGGCCGAACAGGTCCTGGAGAAGATCAATGCTCTCCTCCCCGAGATCGAGCAGCGCGCGCAGCAGACCGAGGATCTGCGGCGCATCCCGGACGAGACGGTGTCGAGCCTCGAGGGTGCCGGCTTCTTCAAGCTGATGCAGCCCGAGCAGTGGGGCGGCCATCAGGTCGACCCGGTGACTTTCTACGAGGCGGTGCGTCGGATCGCGTCCGCATGCGGTTCCACGGGCTGGGTCTCCGGGATCATCGGCATCCACAACTGGCATCTGGCCCTGTTCGACCAGCAGGCGCAGGAAGATGTGTGGGGTGCCGACACCAACGTCCGTATCTCGTCGTCGTACGCGCCGATGGGGATGGGCGAAGTGGTCGATGGTGGGTACAAGGTCAACGGCTCGTGGGCGTGGTCGTCGGGCTGTGAGACCGCCGATTGGGTGTTCGTGGGTGGCCCGGTCATCAAGAACGGCAAGCCGGTCGACTTCGTCAGCTTCCTGATCCCGCGCAGCGACTACACGATCAAGGACGTGTGGAACGTGGTGGGCTTGCGGGGCACCGGATCGAACACCATCGAGGTCAAGGATGTGTTCGTGCCGCGTCACCGGATGCTCAGCATGCGGACCATGAGCATGGGGCAGAGCCCCGGACTCGAGCAGAACACCGCACCGGTCTACAAGATGCCCTGGGGCACAATTCATCCGAGCACCATCGCCACTCCCATCGTCGGCATGGCCTACGGCGCCTACCACGCCCACGTCGAACATCAGGGAAAGCGGGTGCGTGCCGCCTACGCCGGTGAGAAGGCCAAGGAGGATCCGTTCGCCAAGGTGCGGATCGCTGAGGCGGCCAGCGACATCGACGCCGCATGGCGGCAATTGTCGGGCAACCTGCAAGCGGAGTACGATCTGATCCTTGCCGGTGAAGAGATCCCGATGGAATTGCGGTTGGCTGCGCGCCGGGATCAGGTGCGGGCCTCGGGCCGGGCGATCTCGGCAATCGACCGCCTCTTCGAGAACTCCGGGGCGCACGCGTTGGAGAACGGCACCCCCATCCAGCGATTCTGGCGCGACGCGCACGCCGGCCGGGTACATGCCGCCAACGATCCGGAGCGGGCGTACGTGGCATTCGGCAACGGCGAGTTCGGGATTCCCATCGGCGACACGATGGTGTGACTCCTCGTGAGGTGGAGGAACACGTCCCGCTGGTGCGTGACAATCTAGAGGAGTCAACAGATGAGTGACAGTCCGATCCGATCCCTGGGATACATGCGGATCGAGGCGACCGACGTCGATGCCTGGCGCGAATACGGCCTGAAAGTGCTCGGCATGGTGGAGGGCAAGGGGCTCACCGAGGGTGGGCTCTACCTGCGGATGGACGACTTCCCAGCGCGGCTGGTGATCGTTCCGGGCGAACACGACCGTCTCGATGTGTCCGGCTGGGAGTGTGCGAACGCCGCAGCGCTGCAAGATGTTCGAGATCGCCTGTCGACGGCCGGGGTGGTGTTCCGCGAGGCCAAGGATTTCGAGCTCGCGGACCGTCGGGTGGTCGAGATGATCGTGTTCGACGATCCCGCCGGCAACACCCTGGAGGTGTTCCACGGCGTCGCACTGGAACATCGGCGGGTGGTGAGCCCGTATGGCCACAAGTTCGTCACCGGCGAGCAGGGGTTGGGGCATGTCGTGCTGACCTGCGACGACGACAAGGCTGCGCTGGCCTTCTATCACGACGTGCTCGGCTTCGCACTGCGTGACTCGATGCGCCTGCCGCCGCAGGCCGTCGGACGCGAGGAGGGGGAGGAGTCGCCATGGCTGCGATTCCTGGGCTGTAACCCGCGTCATCATTCGCTGGCATTCCTGCCGATCCCCAACAGCACCGGCATCGTGCACCTGATGGTGGAGGTGGAGAACTCCGACGACGTCGGCCTCTGCCTGGATCGCGCGTTGCGCAAGAAGGTGAAGATGTCGGCGACTCTGGGTCGCCATGTCAACGATCTGATGCTGTCCTTCTATATGAAGACGCCCGGTGGGTTCGACATCGAATTCGGTTGCGAGGGAAGAACAGTCGACGACAACGAATGGATCGCCCGGGAGAGCACCGCGGTCAGCCTCTGGGGTCACGACTTCACAGTCGGGTTCAAGTGAGATGACCAGCACCGACATGACCCGCACGCCGTACGGTTCGGCCGACTTCGACAGTCGCCAGTTCCGCACCGCGATGGGTCAGTTCTGTACCGGTGTCACCGTGATCACCACGACCGACGCAGACGGTGGCCCGGTGGGCTTCGCCTGTCAGTCGTTCGCCGCGTTGTCGCTCGACCCGCCGTTGGTGCTGTTCTGCCCCAAGAAGTCGTCGCGGAGCTGGAAGGTCATCGAGGAGAACGGAAAGTTCTGTGTCAACGTGCTGTCCAACCGGCAGCAGGACGTGAGCGCGGCCTTCGGAGCTCCCGGCGACGACAAGTTCCGCCATGTCACCTGGGACCCGTCGCCGGCCGGGCTGCCGGTCATTCGGCACGCCCTGACCTGGGTCGAGTGCGACGTGGAACGGGTGACCGACGGCGGCGACCATCACATCGTCATCGGTCGCGCGCTGACCCTCGGTGAAGTGTTGCAGGACAAGCCGTTGCTGTTCTATCGCGGCGGCTACCTGTCGACCGAACACCCGCGCGTGACACCGGCGCAAGCCGAACTGGAGAACTTCCTCACCTGGACCGGAGGCGATACCTGGCTATGATCTCGATACGGCTCCTCACTCCGTTCGTCGCCTACTCGATCATCGGGTTGGGGTACGAGTGACCGATCAATCCGAAGTTGTGTCCCATTCGATTACCCCGCCGGTCGGCGTCACCGCGCCGCTCACCGACGCCATCGCCGAGGCCGAGCAAATGATAGCGTCGGCGGACTTCGTGAACAGCGAACAAGACCTTGCCGAAGGGTACGACTACCTCGCCGGCAGCATCGCAGCCATCGTGCAGCTCGTCCGGTCGCGACAGAAGAGCCACCCGAACTTCATCACGTCGACGGGCCCGACCACCAAGATGGGGCTCGACAACCCGGACACCCTCTACTATCACGCCGACCTGGAAGACGGTGGTACCTACGTCGTCCGCGGACATCGTGGCAGCACAGCGGATCTCAGCTTTCAGGTGCTCACCGGGGACTACACGCCGTCGTCGGTCCCCGGCGGCGACGACGCCTTCGACGACCGGCGCATCCCGATCGACGCCAATGGCGACTTCGAGATCACCTTCGGCCCGCCCATCG
Source organism: Gordonia aquimaris (assembly GCF_026262595.1). NCBI lineage: Bacteria > Bacillati > Actinomycetota > Actinomycetes > Mycobacteriales > Gordoniaceae > Gordonia > Gordonia aquimaris. Next base: position 269,021 of record NZ_JAPKFM010000003.1, read on the forward strand.
AGGGCGAGCGACCGGACTACTTCGTACTCGCCGACGGCGCCTCGATGCTGTCGGTTCGAGAGGTGTACAGCGACTGGACGCAGCACAAGGGCGCCATCTGGATCGAACGACTCGACACCGCGGGCACGGCACCGACCGAACCCGACCTCGCGCGGGTGACGAGACGTTACGCCACCGCAGGCAAGATGCTCACATCGCGGATCAACACCTGGTTCAACTTCCCCAAGTGGTTTTACCTCGACGAACCGGTCAACACCTTCACCACGCCACGGCTTACGCCAGGCGGATTGGCGACCCAATATTCGTCGGTCGGGCACTTCCGACTCGCCGACAACGAGGCAATGGTCATCACCGTTCCGAAATCGTCGGCCCCATATCAAGGCTTCCAGCTGGGCAGCATGTGGTACATCTCGCTGGACTACGTCAACCACCAGACCAGCCTCAACTCGGCACAGGCACAGGTGGACCCCGACGGCATGATCCGGATGGTGGTGTCGCGCCGTAACCCCGGCATCGCGAACTGGATCGAGACCACCGGCCGCACCAGCGGCATCATGCAGTTCCGGTGGCAGCGGACCGATCAGCCGATCACGACCGACGACGGCCCGAGAGCTCAGGTGATCGACATCGGCGATGTGGCGCAGCATCTGCCCTACCTGTCCCACAACACGGTCGACGCGGCCGGCTGGGCCGAGCGTATTGCGGCGCGTCAGCGCGCGTTCGCGGAGAGGATGCTGCTGTGAGCGGTAGCGGATTGCTCGCCGACAAGGTCGTCGTCGTGTCCGGGGTCGGACCTGGTCTGGGTCGGTCGATCTGCCTGCGCGCTGCGGCGGCGGGCGCACATGTGGTGCTCGCCGCACGCACCGAGTCCCGGCTCAAAGAGGTTGCCGCCGAGATCGATGCGCTCGGCAGGGGCGGGCGGTCCTTCGTGGTGCCGACCGACATCTCCGACGACGACGCGGTCGACGCCCTGGTGTCATCGACGATCGACGAGTTCGGCCGCGCGGATGTGCTGGTGAACAACGCGTTCGCGCTGCCGTCGATGAAGCCGCTCGCGCGTACCGACTTCGACCACATCACCGCGAGCCTGGAGTTGACCGTGCTGGGCACGCTGCGGGTCATCAAGGCGTTCACCGACCGGCTGGCCGACGTCGACGGCGCCATCGTCAACATCAACTCGATGGTGATCCGCCATTCCGAACCCCGATACGGCAGCTACAAGTTGGCGAAGTCGGCCCTGCTGGCGATGTCGCAGACGCTGGCGACCGAGCTGGGCGACAAGGGTATTCGCATCAACACCGTGGCGCCGGGATACATCTGGGACGACCAGCTGAAGTGGTACTTCGGCGAGATCGCGAAGAAGTACGACATCACGCCCGAGCAGGTTTACGAGCAGACCGCGAGCAAGTCTGACCTGAAACGGTTGCCCGAGCCCGACGAGATCGCCGAGGCCGTGGTGTTTCTTGCCTCACCGATGGCCAGCGCCATCACCGGACACACCCTCGACGTGAACTGCGGGGAATACCATGACTAGTGTCGCACCTCGGCGCGACGTCGGAACTGTCGACGATCTGCACGAAGCGGCCACCCGGGCAACAGGTCTCGACGACTTCGGCGATCAGGACTACCTGCCGGCCCTGGAAGTCTTGCTGGAATCGTATGCACGCGATGCCGATCTCACGGAGATAGGCAGCAAGATGTTCCGCTTCTTCCTCAAAGGCGCGCTCATCGCACGCCTGCTGTCGGAGTCGTCGTGGAAGAACAATCCCGCGTATGCGGAGGTTTCCCTGACCCGTCCGATCTTCGTCACCGGGCTGCCGCGCACCGGAACCACCGCGCTGCACCGCCTGCTGACCGCAGACCCCGCGCACCAGGGTTTACAGATGTGGCTGGCGGAGTTCCCGCAGCCGCGTCCGCCCCGGGACAGTTGGGCGTCGAACCCGATCTACCAACAGATCGACGCCGGACTCGAACAGCATCACGTCGACAACCCCGAGTTCATGGGCTTGCACTACATGAGCGCGGCCGAGGTCGAGGAATGCTGGCAGCTGTTGCGCCAGAACGTCATGTCGATCTCCTATGAGTCGTTGGCCTACCTGCCGACCTACTCGCGGTGGCTGGCCGAGCAGGATTGGAGCCCGGCCTATGCGCGACACCGTCGCAACCTGCAGATGATCGGTCTCAACGACCCGGACAAGCGCTGGGTGCTCAAGAATCCCAGTCACATGTTCGCCCTCGATGCGCTGATGGCGGCCTACCCCGATGCGTTGGTCATCCAGACCCATCGCCCACCCGAGACCATCATCGCGTCGATGTGCAGTCTCGCGGAGAACGCGACACCGGGATGGTCGAACACTTTTGTCGGCGACACGATCGGTCGCACGCAGTTGGAGTTGTGGTCGCGTGGGCTCCGTGAGTTCGAGGCCGCGCGACGCAAGTACGATCCGGCACAATTCGTCGACGTCGACTTCGCCGATCTTCGTGCCGATCCCTTCGGCACCGTCGAGCGGGTCTATGCAGCGCTCGGCGCCGACTTCACCGACGACGCCCGAGCGGCGATGGTCGCCCTCGACGACGAGAGTCGGTCGGGGGATCGCAAACCGCAGCACCGGTACAGCCTTGCCGACTACGGGCTCACCGACGACGCGGTCGCGGCGGCGTTCGCGCCCTGACCGGAATTTTCGGAGGCGGACCCGCAGGACTCACCGTATGGTTGCGCCCATGTCCGAATACCAGTCCCGGCGCACCGAGGAGGGGTTCCGGCGGCTGATCGCCTTCTCCGACGCGGTGGTGGCGATCGCGTTGACACTGCTGGTGCTTCCGCTCGCCGACATCCCCGACGAGATCGCAGACGAGACCTCGGTCGGCACGGTTCTGTCCGATCACCTATCTGACATCGTCAGTTTCGCCGTCAGCTTCATCGTGATCTGGGTGCTCTGGCGCAACCACCACCGGATGATGGAGAACTTCCGGGCCTACGACAAGGTGCTGTTCGAGCTTCACTTCGTGTGGCTGCTGACCATCGTGATCTTGCCATTCGTGACTGCGATGATGGACAACCGTCATGTCGATCGTGCCAACGCCGCGTACATCGGCGTGCTGGCGGTCTCCATCATGTCGCTGGTGGCGATGACGGCGTGGGGTCGGCGACATCGGGAACTGCTGATCGCCGGGGAGGACACCGAGGATTGGCTGGCCCACCGGTCCGGGGTGGGTACGTTGCTGTTGCTGATGGTCGCGTTGATCATCGCCATCGTCGTGCCGGACGCTGATGTGTGGCCGCTACTGCTCCTGTTGCTGTCCGGCCCGCTGGAGAACCTGTTACGCCGCTTTCGGTGACTCGCACCCTCACTGGTGCCCTGCACCGAGTGTCGATGCCCGGGCGACCAGTTGGGGCTGGAACACGGGATTCGACGGGGTGTGGCGATGTGGTGAATCCGAGGCCGCCGCGAGGAGCAACTCCACGGCCGTGGCGCCGATCCGTGCGGTTGGCTGTCGGATCGACGACAGCGGCACGACCGCCGAACGGGCGAAGTCGATGTCGTCGTACCCGATCAGCGAGATGTCCTCGGGTACCCGCACCGAGCCGCCCATCATCGTGAACGACTGCAGCACACCCATGGCGACGAGGTCGTTCGCGCAGAACACCGCGTCGGGTCGTTCGGCCGGGCGCCGGCGCTGCAGTTCGTCGCCGACGCCGCGTCCCGCGAGCACGCTCAGGGTCGGTGTCTCGATGACCTCCAAGCTCGCCCCGGGCACCGCCGCGATCGCGGCCTCGGCCCCGCGGCGGCGGTCGGCCACCTGCCGCAGGGTCAACGGGCCGCCCACATAGGCAATCCGGCGACGGCCGAGCCCGCACAGATGGTCCACCGCCATCCGCCCACCTGCTATGTCGTCGACGGCGACCGAGTCGAATGGGGAACCGGTCGCGTCACGGTCGACCAACACCACCGGCGTTCCACGGCGACGTAACGCGTCGAGTCGTCCGAGATCGTCCCCCACCGGCGAGACCATCAGGCCGAACACCCGCTGCTCATCGAAGGTGTCGACGTAGGCGGACTCGCGGGACGCATCCTCATCCGAGGTACCCAGCAGCACCGTCAGGTCGTGGTCACCGGCCTCGCGTTCGGCCGCGCGCGCGATGTCGGTGAAGAACGGGTTGCCGACGTCGAGCACCACCAGCCCCACACATCGCGACCGTCCGGCGCGGAGTTGGCGGGCGGCGTCGTTGCGCACGAAACCGAGACTGTCGATTGCTGCCTGGACCCGCGCAACCGTCGACGGGGACACCTTGTCGGGGGAATTGAGCACGTTGGAGACCGTGCCGACCGACACCGACGCCGCGGTGGCGACGTCGCGCATGCTCACACCCATGAGTTCATCTCACCAGATAGGGCTCGGGGAACCGACCCGACACGGTCGGCGATGGTTGACTACAGACATGGCCACACCCGGCGACCCGTTCTCCGACCAGTACCAGCCGGACCCCCGACGCTGGAAGGCACTCGCCGTCTGTCTGGTCGTCGGATTCATGACACTCCTCGACGTATCGATCGTCAACGTCGCTCTGCCCTCGATCGAACAGGGGATCGGCGCATCGTCGGCCGACCTGTCGTGGATCGTCTCCGGGTACGCGCTCGCGTTCGGGTTGGTACTTGTCCCCGCCGGCCGGGTAGGCGATGCGCGCGGCCGCAAGACGACCTTCCTCGTGGGGCTCACACTGTTCGTCGTCGCATCGGCGGCGTGTGGGCTCGCACAGGGACCGATGACGCTGGTGATCGCCCGGTTGGTCCAAGGCGTGGCCGGCGGCATCCTGTCCCCACAGGTGTCCGGACTGATCCAGTTGTTGTTCCGCGGAGCCGAACGTGGCCGTGCCTTCGGCATGTTCGCGGCCACGATCGGCATCTCCACCGCGGTCGGGCCACTGTTGGGCGGTGCCCTCATCCAACTCGGCGGCGCCGAGCACGGCTGGCGGTGGGTGTTCTTCGTCAACGTCCCGATCGGCGTGGTCGCATTCGTTGCGGCACTTCGACTGATCCCGGCTCGGCCGGCCGAAACCAAACAGGCCCTGCGGTTGTCGTCGTTCGACCCGGTCGGCGTGGTTCTTCTCGGCGTGGGTGTGCTCAGTCTGATGCTGCCGATGGTGCAGGCCCAGCAGTGGACCGGAGATGCGAAATGGCTGCTGCTGATCATCGCCGCGGTGTCCATCGCGGCTTTCGTGATGTGGGAACGACATCAGGGTCGACAAGGGCGTCAACAGCTTGTCGATCTGTCGTTGTTCACCATTCGCTCGTACAGTCTGGGATGCATGATCGCCCTGGTGTACTTCGCCGGTTTCACCACGGTGTTCTTCATCTATACGCTGTATGTCCAACAGGGGCTGGGATATTCGGCCCTGATGGCCGGCCTGGCGGTGACTCCGTTTGCGCTCGGCTCCGCGGTGTCGGCGCGTGTCGGCGGTGAGCTGGTCGAGAAGACTGGCAGGCCACTGGTGATCGTCGGACTTGCGCTCGTGTTCGTCGGCATGCTCACCACGGTGCTGGCCGCCTACCTCGTGCCGGGTCACAACGTCGGCTACGCTGCGGCGTTCCCGCTGCTGGTTGCCGGTGTCGGGTCCGGACTGGTGATCTCACCCAACCTGACCTTGAGTCTCGACAAGATCCCGGTGACCAAGGCCGGTATCGCCGGCGGCGTGCTGCAGACCGGGCAGCGTATCGGTTCGGCGGCCGGCATCGCACTGGTCGGCGCGGTGTTCTTTGGCCAGGTGGTGGCCACGCATGGAGATTGGGCGCACGCGTTCCGCTTCGGCCTGATGACCGCGGCCGGGCTGGTGTTGATCGCTTTGGTCGTCGGGCTGAGCGATCAGTTCGCGGAGCGGCGGAAGGTCGACGCGGCGGTGTAGGGGCGTATCGAGGCGCCGGCGGGGGTCTCGATACGCCCCTCACTCCGTTCGTCGCTGCGCGACCGGCGTTGGGCCGACGCTCGGCTCGCGGCCGAGTGCTACATGGCAGGTGGCTGGGACTGCACGTGACGATCGCGTGGCGCCAACCGTTGGAGTTGGGTGACGTGCGCCGGTGTCAGTTCGTCGAGCGAGGCGACTCCGAGTAGGCGCATGGTGCGGGTGATCTGCTCGGCGAGGATCTCGATCGTTCGGTTCACGCCGGCTTCGCCGCCGGCCATCAGGCCGTAGAGGTAGGCGCGGCCGATGAGGGTGAAGCGGGCACCCAGGGCGACCGACGCGACGATGTCGGCGCCGGAGGTGATGCCGGTGTCGAGGATGATCTCGGTGTCGTTGCCGACCTCGCGGGCCGCCTCGGGCAACAGGTGGAACGGGATGGGTGCGCGGTCGAGTTGGCGTCCACCGTGGTTGGACAGCACGATGCCGTCGACGCCGAGGTCGGTGACGGCTTTGGCGTCGTCGATGGTCTGGATGCCCTTGACGACCAGTTTGCCTGGCCACTGGCGTGTGATCCAGGCCAGATCGTCGAAGGTGACGGTGGGGTCGAACATGGTGTCGAGCAGTTCGGCGACGGTGCCCGACCAGCGGTCCAGCGAGGCGAACGCGAGGGGTTCGGTGGTGAGGAAGTCGATCCACCACTGTGGCCGGGGCAGGGCGTTGAGTACGGTTTTCGCGGTCAATGCCGGTGGGATGGACATGCCGTTGCGTTTGTCGCGCAGGCGGGCACCGGCGACCGGTACGTCGACGGTGACCAGCAGGGTGTCGTAGCCGGCGTTGGCGGCGCGTTCGACCAGTGCCATCGAGCGTTCGCGGTCTTTCCACATGTACAGCTGGAACCAGTTGCGGCCCGACGGGTTCGCGTTTTTGACGTCCTCGATGGAGGCGGTGCCCATCGTCGACAGTGAGAAGGGGATGCCGGCGTGGCCGGCGGCGCGGGCGCCGGCGTATTCGCCTTCGGTCTGCATCATGCGGGTGAAGCCGGTCGGTGCGATTCCGAAGGGTAGTTCCGAACGTCCGCCCAGGATGGTGCACGAGGTGTCGACCTTGGACACGTCACGCAGGATCGCCGGGTGGAATTCGATGTCGGCGAACGCTTGGCGGGCCCGGGCGATGGACAGTTCGGCTTCGGCTGAGCCGTCGGTGTAGTCGAACGCGGCCTTCGGGGTGCGGCGTTTGGCGATCGTGCGCAGATCGTCGATGGTCAGCGCGGCGTCCAGACGCCGCTTCTTGGCGTCGAACTGCGGCTTCTTGAACTGCATCAACGGCGCGAGATCTGCCACCTTGGGAACTCGACGTTTCATGATCATGCCTTTCCTGCCCCGACCGCGTCGCGGCGCGGGGGCACGTGCGTGCGGCGGGGAACGTAGTGTTGCGGCGGGAAGCGGTCGGCGACGATGTGGCGCATCGCCTCCAGGTCACCGTCGATGAGGTCATGGGCGCGCGCGGTGATCAACACGTTGCCCAGCGCGGTCGCCTCGACCGGCCCGGCCAGCACGGGTAGACCCAGACGGTCGGCGGTCAGCTGACACAACAACCGGTTCTGCGATCCGCCTCCGACGAGATGTACTGTCTGCACCGTTTTCCCGGACAGTGTGGCGGCCCGCTGCACGGTCTCGGCGAACGCCGCGGCGAGGCTTTCGATGATGGCCCGCACCATCTCCGGAAACGTCATCGGCGGCCGCATGCCGCGTTCGGCGTACCAATCCCGGATACGCCCGGGCATGTCGCCGGGCGGTAGGAATCGCGCGTCGTCGGTGTCGAAGACGTCGAACGCCGGTGTGACATCGGCGGCCTGGGCGAGCAGTTCGGACAGATCTGCCCGGTAGCCGTCGCGCTGATAGTGCCGCACCGTCTCACTGAGCAGCCACAGGCCCATCACGTTGTGCAGATAGCGAATCCGGCCGTCGGCGCCGACCTCGTTGGTGAAGTTGGCCTTCCATCCGGCACGCGAGACGTTTGGTGACTCGAGTTCCACACCCACGAGACCCCAGGTGCCGCACGAGATATAGGCCGCCGACGATGGGTCCATGGGGATCGCCGCAACTGCGGAGGCGGTGTCGTGTGAGGCGACCGCGGTCACGTGTGGCGCGTCGGCCAGCCCCAACCGGTCGGTGACCTCGGGAAGCAGCGATCCCAGATCGGATCCGGTTTCCACGATCTCGGGAAACAGCCCGACCGGCAGATTCAGGCGCTCCATCATCGCGGTATCCCACTGGCCGTTGATACCGAGCAGCCCGGTGGTCGAGGCGTTCGTGCGTTCGGTGCCGCGGCGTCCGGTGAGCCAGTAGGCGAGCAGGTCGGGGATGAGCAGCGCGCTGTCGGCGTGGTCGAGCAGGCCATCGCGCTTCTCGGCGGCCAACTGATACACGGTGGTGAATGGCAAGAACTGCAGCCCGTTACGCACATACAGATCCGCCGGGTCGAGTTCTGCGTGCACCGCCTTCACACCGGCGGCGGTCCGGTCGTCACGATAGTGATGCGGCAGCCCCAGCATGCGTCCGTCGCGCAGTAGTGCGTAGTCGACGGCCCAGGAGTCGATTCCGATCCCGACGAGGTCGTCGGATCGGCGGCCGGCTTCGGCCAGTCCGGCGCAGGCCTCGCGGAACAGGCCGGGCACATCCCAGTGCAGTGCCGTCCGTCGGCCGTCGAAGAGGTGGACCGGGTCGTTGCCGAACCGGGCGACCTGCTCGAGTTCGAGCCGGCCCGGCGAGATGTCGGCGAGCATGACACGTCCGCTGGTCGCGCCCAGGTCGATCGCGGCGACCTGGGCCGACCGGTCAGAGCGCCTCATCGCAGGAATGCGGCCGCGACGCCCGCGTCCACCGGCACGTGCAGACCGGTGGTGTGCGAGAAGTCCGAGGTGCACAGCGCGAACGCGGCGTTGGCGATGTTCTCCGGTAGCACCTCGCGCTTGAGCAGGGTGCGCTGCGCATAGAACTTGCCCAAGTCCTTCTCCTCGACGCCGTACACCGCGGCGCGCTGGGCGCCCCACCCGCCGGCGAAGATCCCCGAACCACGCACCACACCATCGGGATTGATGCCGTTGACCTTGACGCCGTGCTCGCCGAGCTCGGCCGCGAGCAGCCGCACCTGGTGGGCCTGGTCGGCCTTGGTGGCCGAGTAGGCGATGTTGTTGGGGCCGGCGAAAACCGAGTTCTTCGACGAGATGTAGAGGATGTCGCCGCCGAGTTTCTGGTCGATCAAAGCGCGGGCAGCGGCCTTGCTCACCAGGAACGAACCGCGCGCCATCACGCTGTGTTGGAGATCCCAGTCGGCGGCGGTGGTGTCGAGCAACGATTTCGACAACGACAGCCCGGCATTGTTGACCACGAGGTCGATGCCACCGAAGGCGAGCACCGTGGCATCAATCGCCTCCTGCACGGCAGCTTCGTCGGTGACGTCGGCGGCTACACCGATCGCCACGTCTGTCGACCCGATTTCCTCGGCCGCGGCCTGGGCCTTCGCGGCGTCGAGGTCGGCGATGACGACGCAGGCACCTTCGGCGGCGAGACGCGCAGCGATTGCCTTGCCGATACCCGATGCCGCACCGGTCACCAGCGCGATGCGGGTGGCCAGGGGTTTGGGCTTGGGCATGCGGGCGAGTTTGGCCTCCTCGAGTGCCCAGTACTCGATGCGGAACTTCTCCGATTCGTCGATGGGTGCGTAGGTGGAGACGGCTTCGGCCCCGCGCATCACGTTGATCGCGTTGAGGTAGAACTCACCGGCCACGCGTGCGGTCTGCTTGTCCTTGCCGAAGCTGAACATGCCGACGCCCGGGATGAGCACGATCGCCGGGTCGGCACCGCGCATCGCGGGGCTGTCGGCGGTGGCGTGCCGATCGTAGTAGGCGCGGTAGTCGGCGCGGTAGCTCTCGTGCAGTTCGGCCAGACGCTGCTTGCTCTCCTCGATCGTCGCCGATGCGGGCAGGTCCAACACCAGCGGCTTGACCTTGGTGCGCAGGAAGTGGTCCGGGCAGCTGGTGCCGAGCTCGGCCAAGCGCGGATGTTCGGAGGCCGCCAGGAATTCCAGCACTGGGTCGACGTCGGTGAAGTGACCGACCTGCGGACGGTCCACTGAGGCGAGGCCACGGATGAAAGGCGCCAGCGCAGCAGCCTTGACGCGACGCTCGTCGGCGGGCAATGCGCCGTAACCGTCGAGCTGCGAGCCGAACGGCTGCGGGCGACCGTTGGCGCTGATGTAGCGCTCGGCGGACTCGATGATCTCCAGCGAGTTCGCCTCGGCTTCTGCGGAGGTGTCTCCCCACGCGGTGATGCCGTGACCGCCGAGGATGCATCCGATGGCCTGCGGGTTTGCCTGCTTGATCGCGGCGATGTCGAGGCCGAGCTGGAAGCCCGGTCGGCGCCACGGCACCCACACGACGCGGTCGTCGAAGATCTTGCGGGTCAACGCCTCCCCGTCGGCGGCGGTGGCGATCGCGATGCCGGAATCGGGGTGCAGGTGGTCGACGTGTGCGGCGTCGACCAGGCCGTGCATGGCGGTGTCGATGGACGGGGCGGCGCCGCCCTTGCCGTGCAGGCAGTAGTCGAAGGCGGCGACCATCTCGTCCTCACGCTCGAGGCCGGGGTAGACGTCGACGAGCGCGCGCATCCGGTCTAGCCGCAACACAGCCAGCCCTTTGTCGGTGAGCGTGCCCAGATCTCCGCCGGAGCCCTTGACCCACAGGAGGTCGACGTCCTCGCCGGTGACCGGGTCGGTGTCGGTGCCCTTGGCCGAGGTGTTGCCGCCGGCGTAATTGGTGTTCTTCGGATCGGCGCCGAGGCGGTTGGACCGCGCGATGAGTTCGGTGACGGTGGGGTTGGTCATGAGTTCGGTTCTCCTCGGGATGGGTTCGGTAGGTCAGGCGCCCCAGGAGGACTGGGTGCCCCCCACGCGCTCGTCGGCGATGCGCTCGGCGTACCCGGAGGCGGCGAAGGCGGCCATCGGATCGGCCGGTAGGCCGCGGGATTCGCGGCGCTGCGCGAGCATCGGGCGGACGTCGGTGTAGAAGGCGCCCATCATGATGGCGTTGGCGCCCAGCACATCGCCGGCCTCCTGGGCGGCGGTCAGGGCGTCGGTGTCCACGAGCAGCGCACGTGCGGTCATCTCCTGCACGTTGAGCACCGATCGGATCTGGCCGGGGATCTTGTCCTCTACGTTGTGGCACTGGTCGAGCATCAGCGCCACCGGTGAGCCGGTGTCCAGGCCGCCGCCGCGCACCACCTCGAACAGGAGGCGGAACAGCTGGAACGGGTCCGCGGCGCCGACGATGAGGTCGTCGTCGGCGTAGAAGCGGGAGTTGAAGTCGAACGAGCCGAGCTTCCCGAGGCGGAGCAGCTGGGCGACGATGAACTCGATGTTGGTGCCCGGGGCGTGGTGTCCGGTGTCGAGGCAGACCATCGCCCGTTCGCCGAGCGCGCTGACGTGCGCGTAGGAAGTGCCCCAGTCGGGCACATCGGTCACGTACATGGCGGGCTCGAAGAACTTGTACTCCAGAACAAGTCGCTGGTCGTCGCCGATGTGTTGGTAGATCGTGGCCAGTGACTCGGCGAGACGGTCCTGGCGGCCGCGGATGTCGCCCTGTCCGGGGTAGTTGGTGCCGTCGGCCAGCCAGATCTTCAGATCGCGCGAACCTGTCTGACCCATCACGTCGATGCAGGCGAGGTGGTGGTCGATGGCCTTCTGCCGGACCGTCTTGTCGGTGTGGGTGAGACTGCCGAACTTGTAGTCGTCGTCCTGAAAGGTGTTGGAGTTGATGGTGCCCAGCGCAACCCCGAGATCCTCGGCGTACCGGCCGAGCGCGCGGTAGTCGTCGACGGTGTCCCACGGGATGTGCAGAGCGACCGAGGGCGCCAGGCCCGTCAGTTCGTTGACCTTGGCGGCGTCGGCGATCTTCTCGTGCACGGTGCGCGGGGTGCCCGGGGTGCCGAACACCTTGAACCGGGTGCCGGAGTTGCCGAACGCCCAGGAGGGGAGCTCGATTTGGAGGTTGTCGAGGATCGTCTCGTCAATGGTGGTCATGAGGGGTCCTTCGGTGGAGCCCCCGCCGCCGGCGTCGGGAGGAAGCACCGGCGGCGGAAGTGTTGGAACGTTTCAATGAGGGGGTGTAGGCGGCGATCAGGCTGGAGTGTGCGTGACCGGCCGGGGGGCCGCGAGATCAGTGCCCGAGGGGGTGCCACCCAGTTCCGGCGAGAGTGGCGTGCCGTAGCGTTCGACCTCGATCTCCTGCAGCGTCTTACCCTGCGTCTTGGGCGCCCAGATCGCGCCGATCACCAGGGCGACGGTCAGCAGGCCGACGAGTAAAGCGCCCACCGCCGGCAGGCCGGTGGCCGCGAGCATCGTCGGGAAGAAGTAACTGAGCAGGCCTGTCGCGGCACGGACGGCGAAGAACATGATGCCCTGCGCGCTGGCCCGGTACGGCGTGGCGAAGAGCTCACTGGCCCACAGGCTGTAGAAGGCCTGGGCGCCGATGCCCGACGAGATGCCCCAGAGCACGGCGAAAACCAGCATGGTCGCGATACCGCTGTCGGTGAACAGGACCAGCACCAGCCAGCCGACGATGCCCAGCGCGGCGCCGAATACATACAGGCCACGTTGCGAGACCCGGTCGGCGTAGCGCATGAAGCCGAAATAGGTGGCCAATACCGTGCAGCCCCAGACGAGCACCTGCAACAGGTTCTGCTGGACCTCGCTGTGCAGGCCGGCGGTCTCGTACACCCGCGGCATGAAGATGCCTGCCTGGCCGGCCACGGTGTTCCAGAAGAGATAGATGCCGCCGAGAAGAAGTAGCGCGGTGATGTTGACCTTCTTGGAGAACAGGCCCTTGACGCCGCGAGCGCCGACTGCGGACTCGATCGCCCGTGGCTCGCGCGCCGCCTCGTCCTTCCAGATCTTCGACTCGGCGAGTCCCTGACGAATCCACCACACCACGGCGGCGACGACGAACAGGTGCAGGAAGATCAATCGTGAACCGAGGAGTCCGAGCGGCGCCAGCGCGGCCGCGAGCGCGAAACCGATCAGGGGCCCGACCGACCAGGCGAGCTGGGCGGTCCCCACGTGTTTGGCGCGCTCCACCGATGGGGCGTCTTCGGCGATATAGGTCCATGAGGCCGGAACTCCGGCCCCGACTGCAATGCCGGTGATGATGAACGCTGCCAGCAGCATGGAGTAGTTGACCGCGAAGGCCGCGAGGAGCACGCCGGCCATGTAGACGAGCAGATCGTAGGTGTAGATCTTCTTGCGGCCGAACCGGTCGCACAGCGGCCCGCCGATCGCCGCGCCGATGGCGGCGCCGAAGGCGTTCGCGCTCAGGGCGGCGAGCAGGCCGACGGCGAAGTTGCTGATGCCGAACTCGTCCTGCCAGAACGCCAGGCTGGTGGCGATGGCGATGATAGAGCCGGCCTCGATGTAGTTCGACATGGCGACCGAGATGGTCGCCCGCCAGCCGGTGGTGGAGCGCGCTCCTACTTTCATGGTGCTTCCTTGCGTCGATCTCAGTAGAGAGGGTGGGGTCGATGAGGTCAAGCCGGGTCGGGGATGGGAAGGCTCCGATCAGTCGAGGTGGAAGTACTCGATCAGCTCGCTACGGACGGTGTCGGGGTTGGCGCCTGCCGTCTGGTCGGCGGTGCTCGCCGGGAGGAAATACTCCGACATCTGCCGCTGCCACCGTGTGTTGACGTCGGTGGCCTCCATGGCGGCAGTGGCCGCGGCGAAGTCGTCCGTTTCGAGGTAGCCGACGATCATGCCGTCGTCGGGGCGCAGGAACAGCGAGTAGTTGTGCCAGCCGGCCTCCCGTAGGGCGTCGAGCATCGCGGGCCACACGGTGGTGTGGGCATCGAGGTAGTCCTGCACGCGGTCGGGCTTGAGGTACATCACGAAGCACACGCGCTGACGTTGCGGCATGTCACTCCTGTTCGGCTGATCGCGACGGCCCGGTAGCAGGACGCCGACGTGGCGGTCTTCGAAACAACAGGTCTTTGAAACGTTTCAATTTGTGATACCGGCAACACTAAGCGCATCGGAGTGAAGTAGTCAAGTGCGGGTTCGGCGAGCTCGGATCATTGTCGGAGTGCTTCCGACGGTGGCGATGGTCGTGGGCGACCTGGAGTGGAGAGCGGCGGGTCCGCCAGGCTCAGGCCAGTAGGCGGCGACTCAACTCGTCGATCACCTCGTGCGGTTGCCCGAACAGTTGAGCACTACCGTGAGCGCGTTTGAAGAACAGCGCGATGTCGTGCTCGGCGGTGATCCCGATACCGCCGTGAAGCTGGATGCCCTCGCCGGCGACGAGACAGAACGCCTCCGAACACTGCACGTGAGCGGCCGCCGCGAGATCCTCGGCGTCGGGTGCGCCGGCCACCGCCGCGGCCACCGCGGCCCGCGCAACTGACCGCGCGGCCTCCACGGCCGCGTACATGTCGGCCATCCGATGCTTGAGAGCCTGAAACGAACCGATCGTGCGACCGAACTGCTTGCGCGACTTGGTGTAGTCGACTGTCAGGTCGAGCGCCGCGGCGGCACCGCCCACCTGCTCGACAGCCAGTAACGCCCACGCCAGGATGCGCAGGCGAACCGGGAGATCGGGGCCGGACGGGATCGTCGTCGCCGGTGTCTCGTCGAATTCGACCCGGGCGAGCGGGCGACTCGCGTCGACGACCGGTAGTGGCGTGATCCGCACCCCGTCAGCGTCGGCTCCGACGGCGTGCAGCGTCGTGGTCTCACGCCCGCCCGCCAACACGATGAACAGATCGGCAGATTCTGCGTCGATAACGTATTCGGCAGCGCCGGAGAGCAATCCGGCGTCGGCGTTGACGCCCGGCGACGACCAACCGCGCGGGTCCGCCCAGCACAGGGTCGCGATCTGTTCGCCGGCGGCCAACGCGGGCAGGAGTTCACGATTGGTCGCGTCGTCGTCGGCGAGCAGGATGGCGGCGGTCGCCAGTGCAGAGGTCAACACCGGGACCGGGCACAGCGAGCGACCCAACTCCTCCAACACCGCACCGGTCTCGGTGAACGACGCACCGCCCCCGCCGTAGGCCTCCGGGATGGGCAACGAGGCCACCCCGATCTCGGCGCATAGGGTGTCCCACAGTGCGCGGTCGATCCGCGGGGTGTGTCGCATGGCGGCCCGTGCGCTGGCCGAATCGCCTCGGCGGGTGACGAGTTCGCTGATCGCCTCGGCGAGGGCGGCGCGATCCTCGGCGGAGATGGCCGTCGATTCGGTCGTTGCGGTCACAGTGACTCCAGGACTCGTCGGCGCAGATCTGCGGGCGTACCCCACGCGGTCAGCAGGGCCCGCGTCTTGGTGAGATATAGCGACAGATCGTGCTCGGTGGTGTACCCGATCGCGCCGAGCACCTGCAGTGCGCGTCGCGATGCGAGATAGGCGGCGTCACCGGCAGCGACCTTCGCCGCTGCCACATCCCGGCGGACATCGGTGCCTTCGGGCACCAGACCGTCGACGCCCAAGGCGGCGGCATAGACGAGCGGGCGGGCCATCTCGACCGCGATCGCCACATCGGCGAGGTGGTGCTTGACCGCCTGGAACGAACCGATCGCCCGCCCGAACTGCTTGCGGGCCTGCGCATAGTCGGCAGCCGAGGCGAGCATGGCGCTCGCCATCCCCAGTAGTTGGGCGGCGGTGGCCAGTGTGCCGATGTCGGCGGCGTCGTGAACATCGACATTCTCGGCGAGGACTTCGTCGGGGCCGAGTTCGGCCAGGATTCGGGTGGGATCGACGGTTGCTACCCGGTCGGTTGTGGTGGCGGTGCTCAGCACGCCATCGATCACCACATAGGAGGTTTCGGCGATGGGGGCCAGCGGTGCGATGGGTGGGATGGCACACGTGGCCAGTGCGCCCTCGGCCAATGCGCTGAGGTGCGAGCCCGATACGCCGGCGCTGCGCAGGAGTACCGGTAGTACGGCGACGGTCTCCACGATCGGCCCGGGCAGGGCATGTCGACCGACCTGTTCCATCGCGACCACCATCTCGGTGGCACCGGCCGATGACCCGCCACTGCTCTCGTCGATGAGCAGTCCGGTGATCCCGGTCTCGGCCAGGGCGGTCACCACCTCTACGACCGGGTGGTGATCACCATGGGTCCACGCCCGTGCCCGCGCCGGGATATCGGCCTTGGTGAGCAGCGCGTCGACGGTCGACGCGAGGTCATCGTGCACATCAGAGAGAAGAAAATCCATGGTTCACCGGTCCCCACGCGGCAGGCCCAGGAGCCGTTCCGCGATCACGTTGCGCTGGATCTCGTTGGTGCCGGCGTAGATCGGCCCCGACAACGAGAACAGATAGCCGTCCATCCACGCGTCGTCGAGCTCGGCATCCACGCCCTGCAGGTCCAGCGCCGTCTCGTGGGCGACGATGTCCCACTGCGACCAGAAGACCTTGTTGATCGACGACTCCATGCCGAGTTGTCCACCCGCGGCGAGGCGACTGACCGTCTGATACGTCGACAACTCGTACGCGCGCGCCCCGATCCACGCATCCGCCACGCGCGCATCGACGTTGGCGGTCGCGTACACCGCGTCGTGATTGCGCTTCCAGAGGTCGACCAGCCTGTCGGTGGTGGCCAGGAATCGCCCCGGAGAACGCAACGACAGCCCGCGTTCGTTGGCCGCGGTACTCATCGCAACCTTCCAGCCGTTGTCGACGGCGCCGATGACGCCACTGCCACCTGGATCGGCCGGGTCGTCGGGGACGAAGACATCCTCGAGGAACAACTCGGCGAAACCGGGCTCGCCGTCGAGCTGCGCGATGGGGCGCACCGTGACACCCGGGCTGCGTAGGTCGAACATGAAGTAGGTCAGACCGCGGTGGCGCTGCGCCTCTTTGTCCGTGCGGAACAGGCCGAAGGCCCAGTCCGCGAAACTCGAGCGTGAACTCCAGGTTTTCTGACCGTTCAACAACCACCCGCCGTCGGTGCGGGTGGCCGTGGAGCGGAGTGACGCGAGGTCGCTGCCGGCCTCCGGTTCGCTCCAGGCCTGCCCCCAGATGTCGTCGGCGCGCGCCATCCGAGGCATGATGCGCGCGAGCTGATCGGGGTGCGCATGTTCGAACAACGTCGGCGCGAGCAGGAAGATGCCGTTCTGACTGACCCGGCCGGGCGCGCCGGCACGGTAGTACTCCTCCTCGAAGATCACCCAGTGCAACAGGCCGACATCGCGACCGCCGTACTCCTCGGGCCAGCTCACCACCGACATCCGGTCGGCGGCCATGGTGCGTTCCCACTCGCGGTGCGCCTCGAACCCCTCAGCGGTGTCCATGGATGGAAGGGGTTGGGCAGGAACGTGGTCGGTGAGCCAGCTACGCACCTCGGCGCGGAACTGCTCGGCGTCGTCGTCGAAGAAGAGGTCCATGTCAGCTGCCGCTGCCGTTCACATTCGACCCGCTCCCGGCGCCGGACGACGCCTTCATCGACTTGGCATCCATCCCCCCAAGTGAGTCGCCGCCGGATTCGGCGTTGGCGGCGTGGGCGTAGTGATGCCACCCGAAGACCGAGTCCATCGAGTTGCGCAGTCCCATCTGGTCCTCGCAGATGTTGACGGCCTTCTTGGACAGGAACAGCCCCTGCATCGGCATCGCGGTCATCTTCTCTGCGATGGTGTCGACCTTCGTGACGAGTTCGTCGCGGGTCACAACATGGTTGACCATGCCCCATTCCGCCGCCTGGGTTGCGGTGAACCGTTCGCCGGTGAACAGGATCTCCTTGGCGCGGCGGGTGCCGAGGGCATAGGCGTGCGCGAAATACTCGACGCCCGGTATGCCCATCCGGGCAACCGGGTCGGAGAAGAAGGCGTCGTCGGAGGCGACGATGAAGTCGCAGATCCAGGCCAGCATGAGCCCACCCGCGATGCAGGCGCCGTGAACCTGCGCGATGACCGGCTTGGGGATCTCCCGCCAGCGGCGACACATTCCCATGTACACCTCCATCTCGCGGGCCAGACGCTGGTCGGCGCCGGACTTGTCGGAGTGGTCCCAGTGCAGGGTGGCGACGTTGTCGTAGTAGGTGTCGAAGTCACGTTCGGGAGTGCCGATGTCGTGCCCGGCCGAGAAGTGTTTGCCGTTGGCGCGTAGCACGATCACCTTGACCGCTGCGTCGTCGACCGCCTTGCGGAACGCGGCGTCAAGCGAGTACGTCATCACCGAGTTCTGGGCGTTGCGGTACTCGGGACGGTTGAGCGTCACGTAGGCGACGGCGCTCTCGGGACCACCCACCTCGTAGGCGACCGGCGACGAATCCGGACCCAGATCGTCTGGGCCGAGTGCGGGCGGGATGACGGCATCACTCATGACCCGAGCTTAACCTAGCAAGTGCTTGGTTGGTAGACGGGTGGTCGTGTGTACGGCCGGTCTGGGGGCCCGGGTCAGCCGCGTGTCACCGCAGTCGCGCCGAGATCGAACTCGCGGCCGCGTGCACCGCCTCGGCCAACGTCCGCAGGTCTGCGGCCGGCAATGTGGTGTTCGGGCATACCACGATCGATGCGACGACCAGCCCCGACGAGTCGATGATCGGGGCGCCGACGGTCACGGCCGCCACCTCGCCATCGAGCTCGGCAGGCAGGTAATCGATCGCCGACAACTCCGTCAGCAGGTCGCCCACCCGTGCGCGGAGTCGATCCGAAACGCTGTCGAGCGTGCCGAGTGCCTCGATCATCGCGACGTGGTCATCGGTCATCCGCTCGATGGAGTACCCGCGTTCGGCAACGGTCTGCAGCACCTGCCGCAGTCGAGAGCGGATCGAGTCCGGGGCTTGCGCGATCCACGCGGCCTGGGACTCGGCGGACTCATAGGCGATGAACTCCCGGCAAATGGGCGGCCGGAGACGGACCTGGCGCCCGTGCCGAAACCACGGAGATTCCTCCCGATCGCGGGATCGTGCCGGGACGACGTGGTCGGTCACCGTGATCAGATCGGGCGCGATCCGTTGTGCGACGAACGCGGCCAGATCGAACCGGTCGCTCAACTCATGGGCACATGTGCTCGCCCATCGCGCGACGTTGTCGGCCGAACCGGTCGCACGCGCCAGCGCCGCGAACGCCGGTCCGACGGTGAAAGCGCCGGTCTTCGAGTCGCGCAGCACCCAGCCGTGCTCGATCAGTTCACCGACGATCGCGTGGGCGGTGGCCCGGGACAGGCCCGTGCGCCGGACGATCTCGGCAAGGGACAGGGGTGGTTGCTGGGGGCTCGCCAGGAGTTCGATGATGCGGATGACGCGGTTCGTCGGGGGAGAATGTGAGGACCGGTCCTGTGGCGGGCCCGAAGCGCGCGTCACTTGTTGACGCGCATCGGCCGCCTCACCTACCGTCTGTGTCACATAGTCAATGCTTAGTGTCGAGTATTCGACATGTCAAGGAGAGCGAATGGTTGCGAGCGCAGCGGATGCGAAAGTCGGACACGCGCATCACGGCTACGAGTTGACCCATCTCGCCGCGCTCGAAGCCGAGTCGGTGCACATCATGCGCGAGGTGGCGGCGACCTTCGAACGCCCCGGGTTGCTCTTTTCGGGTGGCAAGGACTCCGTGGTGATGTTTCACCTCGCGCAGAAGGCGTTCTGGCCGGCGCCCGTCCCGTTCCCGCTGATGCATGTCGACACGGGCCACAACTTCGATGAGGTCATCGAGTATCGCGACCGGGTGGTCGCGGACACGGGCGTGCGCCTGGTGGTGAGTTCGGTACAAGACGACATCGACGCGGGTCGGGTCGTCGAGGACACGGGCCCGGGGGCGAGTCGCAACCGGCTGCAAACCACGGCGTTGCTGCGCGGCATCCAGGAGAACCGGTTCGACGCAGTGTTCGGTGGTGCGCGGCGCGATGAGGAGAAGGCGCGTGCGAAGGAACGAGTGTTCAGCTTCCGCGACGAATTCGGGGCATGGGACCCGCGGGCTCAGCGACCCGAACTGTGGCAGCTCTACAACGGCCGCCATCACAAGGGTGAGCACATCCGGGTGTTCCCGCTGAGCAACTGGACCGAACTCGACATCTGGCAGTACATCGCGGCCGAGAACATCGAACTGCCGCCCATCTACTACGCCCACCAGCGCGAGGTGATACCGCGCGACGGCATGTATCTGGCGAAAACCCGCTTCCTGCAGCCGTATCCGGGTGAGCAGACCCAGATCGAGACCGTGCGATTCCGCACCGTCGGCGACGCCACCTGCACCGGTTGTGTGCTCAGCACCGCCGACACCGTCGAGAAGGTGATCGACGAGATCGCCATCACCCGCGTCACCGAGCGTGGTGCGACACGCGCCGACGACCGCATCTCGGAAGCCGGCATGGAGGATCGCAAGAAGGAGGGCTACTTCTGATGCCCAAGGAACTGTTGCGGTTGGCGACTGCGGGTTCGGTCGACGACGGAAAATCGACCTTGATCGGTCGACTCCTCTTCGATTCGAAGACGATCTTCACCGACCAACTCGAATCGATCGAACGCACCAGCGCCGAACGCGGCGACGAGTACGCGAATCTGGCGCTGCTCACCGACGGACTGCGCGCCGAGCGCGAGCAGGGCATCACCATTGACGTCGCCTACCGCTATTTCTCCACGCCCAAGCGGAAGTTCATCATCGCCGACACACCCGGGCACGTGCAGTACACCCGGAACATGGTGACCGGGGCGTCGACCGCCGATCTCGCGATCATTCTCGTCGACGCCCGCAAAGGCATTCTCGAACAGACGCGGCGGCACGCGTTCCTGTCATCGCTGCTGGGGATTCCGCACCTCACGATCTGTGTGAACAAAATGGATCTCGTCGACTGGTCGCAGGAGCGGTTCGACGAGATCTGCGACGACTTCATCGCTTTCGCGGCAAAACTGAATGTCACCGACCTCACCTTCATCCCGCTGTCGGCGCTCCAGGGCGACAATGTGGTGGACCAATCGGTCAACATGCCCTGGTACGAGGGGCGGCCGCTGCTCAACCACCTCGAGAACGTCTACATCGCGTCGGATCGCAACCTGATCGATGCACGCATGCCGGTCCAGTACGTGATCCGCCCGCAGCGCAGCGACGGCGCCGATCACCGCGCGTACGCGGGAACCGTTGCCGGTGGTGTCTTCTCGCGGGGCGACGAAGTGGTGGTGCTGCCCAGCGGATTCAGCACCACCATCACCGGCATCTGGGGACCCGGCGGCGAGCGGGTCGACGAAGCGTTCGCGTCGATGGCGGTGTCGATGGAACTCGCCGACGAGATCGACATCGTCCGCGGTGACATGCTGGCACGGCCGAACAATCGTCCCTACGTGGGCCGCGACATCGACGCGATGGTGTGCTGGTTCTCCGACGACACCGAACTGCGGCCGGGCAACCGGTACGTGATGATGTGCGGGACCCGTACCACGCGCGCGCAGATCAGCGGGCTGAACTACCGGCTCGATGTCAACACCCTGCACCGAGATGAAGAAGCCAAGACGTTACAGCTCAACGAGATCGCACGCATCTCGGTGCACGCCCAGCAACCCCTGTTGTTCGACGCATACCGCAAGAACCGGGAAACGGGCAGCTTCATCCTGATCGACGAGGCGACCAACAAGACTGTCGGAGCGGGCATGATCACCGCGCCGGTCAGCAAGGACAGCCACGTCGTGTGGCAGACCACGAAGGTCACCCGCGAGCAGCGCACCCACCAGGGGGCGACCATCTGGCTGACCGGGTTGTCGGGGTCGGGGAAGTCCTCGCTCGCGGTGGAACTAGAGCGGCGGATGGTGGCCGAAAGTCGATTCGCCTACCTCATGGACGGCGACAACCTCCGGCACGGCCTGAACGCCGACCTCGGCTTCTCCGACGACGACCGGCGTGAGAACATCCGCCGGACCAGTGAGGTGGCCGCGTTGTTCGCCGATGCGGGCGCAATTTCCATCGTGTCGCTGATCAGCCCGTTCGCCGATGAACGCCGGCGTGCGCGGGAGATCCACGCCGAGCGGCGCCTGCCGTTCTACGAGATCTTTGTCGACACCCCGCTCGAGGTCTGTGAGCAGCGGGATCCCAAGGGGCTCTATGCCAAGGCCCGTCGCGGCGAGATCAGCCAATTCACCGGCATCGACTCGCCGTACGAACGTCCCGCCGATCCCGACGTCCTCGTGACACCATCGGATGGCTCGCCCGCCGAGGTGGCCGAATCGATCATCCGCAACCTGGGACTGTAGGAGACAGCGTGTCAGAGGATCGTGTTCTCGCCGGCGAGCTCGCCACCGCCGCCGGACAGTTGCTCCTGCAGATCCGCGCCGAGAGTGATCTGCGCGGAAAGGAACTCGGTGCCGAAGGGGATCGGCGGTCGAATGATCTCTTGCTGGAGCGGTTGGCGGCCGCACGTCCCGATGACAAGGTGTTGTCGGAGGAATCGGCCGACGACAAGAGTCGACTGCATGCGGAGCGGGTGTGGATCGTCGACCCTGTCGACGGCACACGGGAATACGGTACTGACGGGCATACCGACTGGGCGGTGCACGTGGCGTTGTGGTCGGCCGAGAGTGGCCTGATCGCCGGTGCTGTGGCGCTACCCGCATTGGATGTCACCTACGTCGACAGTGGCGAACCGGTCGCGGCGACAACGGGCTTGGCATCGTCTGCGCTTGGCGAGCGACCGCGGGTGGTGGTGAGTGCTTCGCGCGCACCGGCCTTCTCGCGGGCGGTGGTCGAGGCGATCGGCGGCGAGTTGCTACCGATGGGCTCCGCGGGTGCGAAAGCGATGGCCGTGGTGCGCGGGGAGGCCGATGCCTACGTGCACGCCGGTGGCCAGTACGAGTGGGATTCGGCGGCTCCGGTCGCGGTCGCGCAGGCCAAGGGGCTGTGGTGTGGCCGCATCGACGGAAGTGCCCTCGTCTACAACCAGGACGACACCTACCTGCCCGACCTGGTCATCTGTCGTCCCGAGTTGCGCGACGCGATTCTCGCGGTGACCGCGTCGTCGTAGTGGGCCGTACTGGATCTCGATACGCCCTCCGCTGGCGCTCCGGGCTACTCGATCAGCTGTCGGGTGGTCTCGTTGAGTGGGTCATGCTGGTTGAGTAGCGGTGCGTGAGCTTGCGAGCGCAGCGTGTATCGAAACCTGGTGTGGTGGATCTCGATACGCCCTCCGCTGGCGCTCCGGGCTACTCGATCAGCGGAAGATGATCGCGGTGCGCTCTCCGCTGGCGCTTCGGGCTACTCGATCAGCGGAGGAACGATCAGGGTCAGCGCTGGAGTCCGGCAAGGACATTGCGGAGGGCGGTGCGGATGTCGCCCACCTCGATGCGCATCAGGTCGTCCTGGGACAGCGATGCGAGATCGTCGGACGCCGAGAGCCGGTATTCGCGCTCCTCCTCCGCGGCCTCGACGATGTTGCGGATGAAACGCCCATTGCCGGCCACGTCGCTGGCTCGCCGTATCCCCGAGGGGCTCTGCCGCACATCGTGATACAGAGGTGTGCAGGCTTGTTCGAGTTCGATGACGGATTCGTGGGTGAGCAGTGAATCGCGCCGACGAGCGATGAAGTCGCCGATCCGGGCGAGTTCATCGGGTGTGTAGGACTCGAACCGCACGCGACGGGCGAACCGGGACGCGAGGCCGTCGTTGGACGACAACAGGCGGTCGATCTCGGAGTCGTATCCGGCGATGATCACAACCAGACGGTCCCGGTCGTCCTCCATCCGGGCCAGGAGTGTGTCGACGGCCTCTTTACCGAACGCATCCCCACCGGAGAGCCCCTCTTGGATGAGGGTGTAGGCCTCGTCGATGAACAGCACACCGTCCATGGCCGAATCGATGACGGCCGACGTCTTGGGCGCCGTGGAGCCGAGGTGTTCGCCGACGAGGTCGCGGCGGGTCGCCTCGATCACCTTGTCGGTCTTGATGAACCCGAGGCCGCAGTAGATTTTCGCGACGATCCGGGCCACGGTCGTCTTGCCGGTACCGGGCGGACCGGTGAAGGCGAGGTGCAGACTGCGCGCGGCGGTGTTGAGGCCACGGTCGGCGCGGACCTTGGCCAGCGTGGCGGCCGACTGGAGTTTGGCGACCTGCTCCTTGACCGAGTCGAGGCCGATCTGGTCGGACAATTCACGTTGGGCCTCGGTCACCATGTCCGCCATCTCGGGACGTTCGGCGGTGTCGGAGACCAGCGAGTCGGCGAGATCGGGCACCGAGTCGGGGTCCCACGGGTCGCTCCGCTCGGCGATGGCGTCGGGGGAGGTGATGACCAATCGGAAATTCGGCGACTTCAGCGCCTGCCCGGCCGGTGAGTTCGGGTCCCGGGCGTAGGCCTGCTCGAACATCGCCCGCGCCTTGTCCTCATGGCCCTGTTCACGCAGCGCGAGGCCGTGGAGGTACATCGCCTCGGTGGCGAGGGCCGGAATCGGACCGTCGACGACGTTCTGCAGCCTTCGGATGCCCTCCCCGAACATGCCCATCTGCACGCACGCCGCGCCGACCATGTTGTCAGCGGCCGCTTGCAGGAAGCTGTCGTTCCACCGCTCCGAGCGTCGTAGGGCGGTGAGTACGTCGGGCCAGCGTTTCGCCGACAGGTACAGAAACGCCTGCACGAACTCCACGATCGGCGTCCGATGGGCTGCGGGTACGTCGTCGAGGACGTCCTGGGCTCCGGCGAAATCCTGACCACGCGTCAGTGAACCGGCATAGGCGGCCGCCGCCTCGGTGGCATCGGTCATCGGATAGGTGATGTGACCCACCGTCCACCGGCCGACCAGCGTTCGCTGCGGCAATCCGAGTCGCCGTTGCTCGTGGCCGATTGTGCTGCGGGTTCGGTACAGGGCGAGCAACACCTCGTCGGTGTCCTCGCCGCAGACGAGTCGTCCCAGCCACGCGTCGGCCATCGACGGGTCCCATTCACTGGCCCGCGTGAACGCCTTGGCGGCCTGGGCGGCATTGTTGATCGGTTCCTGGCCCTCGACGGCGATGCCGAGCGAGAGCACTCCGAGTTCGAACAATTGCCTCGCTTTGCGGACGTCAGCCATCGGGTCCCCCAGTCCGTGCTCGTGCAGGTCACCCACGGTGTGGTGACCTGTCCGTGTCAGGTGCCCAGCGTAGCGGGGCGCCTGTCCACTCCCACACGCGGCCGCGGCCGAGCCTGACATAGACTCGTCAGAGTGAGTGCGCAGGTGGATACCGTTTCAGCCGCAGCAGGCAGCCCCGACCAACCGCAGCCTTTCCGTGAGCTCGGACTCAAGGACGACGAGTACGCCCGGATCAAGGAGATCCTCGGCCGCCGTCCGACCGACGCGGAACTCGCGATGTACTCGGTCATGTGGTCGGAGCATTGCAGTTACAAGTCGTCGAAGGTGCATCTGCGCTACTTCGGTGAGACCACCACCGACGAGATGCGCGCGAGCATGCTCGCCGGCATCGGCGAGAACGCCGGTGTTGTCGACATCGGCGACGGGTGGGCGGTCACCTTCAAGGTGGAGTCGCACAATCACCCCAGCTACGTCGAGCCCTACCAGGGGGCGGCCACCGGCGTCGGCGGCATCGTCCGCGACATCATGGCAATGGGAGCACGACCGATCGCGGTGATGGATCAGCTGCGCTTCGGTCCGGCAGATGCTTCCGACACCCGCCGGGTCGTCGACGGTGTGGTCCGCGGCGTCGGCGGCTACGGCAACTCCCTCGGCCTGCCCAACGTCGGTGGTGAGACCGTCTTCGACGCCAGCTATGCGGGTAATCCTCTGGTCAACGCGCTGTGCGCGGGTGTGCTGCGCACCGAGGACCTGCACCTGGCCTTCGCGTCGGGAGCCGGCAACAAGATCATCCTGTTCGGCGCGCGGACCGGTCTGGACGGCATCGGCGGCGTGTCGGTGCTGGCGTCGGAGACGTTCGACGACTCCGACGGGAACTCCGGGCCGAACCGTAAGAAGCTACCGAGTGTGCAGGTCGGTGACCCGTTCACCGAGAAGGTGCTCATCGAGTGCTGCCTCGAGCTCTATCACGCGGGCCTCGTCGTCGGTATCCAGGATCTCGGCGGCGCCGGGCTCTCCTGCGCCACCTCGGAGCTCGCCGCCGCCGGAGACGGCGGCATGCACATCGACCTGGAAAAGGTGCCGATGCGCGCCGAGGGCATGACCCCGGCCGAGGTGCTCTCCAGCGAGTCGCAGGAACGCATGTGCGCGGTGGTGACGCCGGACAATGTCGACGCGTTCCTGGCCGTGTGCAAGAAGTGGGATGTGCTGGCGACCGTGATCGGTGAGGTCACCGACGGCGATCATCTCGTCATCACTTGGGACGGCGAGACCGTCGTCGACGTCCCACCGCGCACCGTCGCCCACGAGGGCCCCGTCTACGAGCGCCCGGTCGCCCGGCCGGACTGGCAGGACGGCGTCACCTCGTCGACCACCGCGTCACTGAAACGGCCCGAGACGTCCGACGAGCTGCGGGCCACGGCACTCGAGCTGCTCGCCTCGCCGGCCCTGTGCAGCCGTAAGTTCATCACCGAGCAGTACGACCGCTACGTACGTGGCAACACCGTGCTCGCCGAGGCCGCCGACTCCGGCATGGTCCGCATCGACGAGGCATCCGGCCGAGGCATCGCGTTGGCCACCGACGCATCGGGTCGCTACACCTACCTCGATCCGTATCGGGGTGCGCAGCTCGCGCTGGCCGAGGCCTACCGCAACGTGGCGGTGTCGGGTGCGTCGCCGAAGGCTGTCACCAACTGCCTCAACTTCGGATCGCCCGAGGACCCGGCGGTGATGTGGCAATTCCAGCAGGCCGTGCGCGGCCTCGCCGACGGTTGCGCCGAACTCGGTATCCCGGTGACCGGCGGCAACGTCAGCTTCTACAACCAGACCGGGTCGACCGCGATTCTGCCGACGCCAGTGGTCGGCGTGCTCGGCATCATCGACGACGTACATCGGCGGGTGCCGACCGGGTTCGGCACCGAGCCGGGGGAGACCTTGATCCTGCTCGGCGAGACCCGCGACGAGTTCGACGGCTCCATCTGGTCGCAGGTTGCTCACGATCACCTCGGTGGGGTGCCGCCGCGGGTCGACCTCGCGCACGAACGGCTGCTCGCCGAGATCATGGTCGCCGCGTCGCGCGACGGGCTGGTCTCGGCGGCCCACGACCTGTCCGAGGGCGGCCTGTTCCAGGCGGTCGTCGAATCGGCGCTGGCCGGCGAGACCGGTTGCCGCATCCTGCTTCCCGACGGTGCAGACCCCTTCGTATGGCTGTTCTCCGAGTCCGCCGGCCGCGCCGTGGTCGCGGTGCCGCGCACCGAGGAGTCGCGGTTGTGCTCGATGCTCGACGCGCGCGGCATGCCGTGGACGCGGATCGGGGTGGTGGACCAGGGTAGCGACTCGGTGACCGTGCAGGACCAGTTCGAGGTCACCCTCGCCGACCTCCGCGCGACCCACGAGGGAACTCTGCCGAAGCTGTTCGGCTGATGTCCTCCGAGCCGGGCGTGTTCGGACCACACGAGCTCGGCGCGCTGGTGTGGTTCTACGACATGCACGGCTACGCGACGCTGCGTGGACTGCTGACCGAATCCGATGTCGCGGCGGTCGAACGTGAATGCACCGCGGCGCAGCAGGCGGTGATCGCCGGTGAACTCGACATCCGCCACGGCTCGACGGTGTTCCTCGACGAGGAGGCCAAGGCCCAGCGGTTCGCCAACTACGTCGAGTACGTCAGCGAGATCTCGCCGGCGGTGCGAGCGGCCGTCACCCACCCGGTACTCGCCGACGCAATGGCTCGGCTGCTCGGAGAACGCGCCTGGCTGCGTGCGCATGAACAGTTCGGCGTGGTCTACCAGGATGCCCGACCCGGCCGGGAGTCCGGCTACACCCGGATCGGCTGGCATTCGGACTGGCAGGCGGGCCCGAGCCTCGACGTCTGGCCGTCGACGGCGTTCACCATCCACATCGACGGGACCAGCCCTGCCAACGGTTTCCTGCGCGTCGTCCCCGGCTCGCACCTGTGGGCGACGCCGGCACCCTACCGGAACGTCAACGGCGTCGAGGTGCCCGCGACGGCGCGCCCGGCCGGCGGCCGCACGGATCGGCCGCCGCCCTTCGACATGCCATTGCGGTTCGAGAAGGTGCCCGGCGAGGTCGCCGTGTACGCCGAGCGCGGCGACATCCTGCTGCATGACTGCTACCTGTGGCACTCCGCTGCCCGCGCGACCGACGACGACTCGCGGCGCAGACATGTGCGTGGTGGCTACTTCGGGGGCACCAAACCTGCTGCGGGTGTTGAGGAGTTCATCAAAAACGCGGCGCGCTGAGGAGCCCGCGCTGAGGAGCACGCTCACTACCGTTCACACCGCGGCGACGAGCCCCTCGGCATCGTCGGTGGTGATCTGATCGACGCGCAGTTCGATCAGGCGCCGCGCTTGCCGCACCGAGTCATCGTCGACCCCGGTGATTGTGTACGCATCGACGGTGCGCCCTTGGCTGTGGAAAGCGCCGACCATGTCGAAGCCACGCCGGTCGGCCTCCAGAACCAGGCGGCGTTCCAGATAGACCATCTCGGCGTGCGGTGATGCGGCGATCGCTCGTCGGACGAAGCCGTGGAAATCCTCGGAACGCAGGACGCGCCGCAGGGCGCCGTGATGACAAGGGTCGTAGCCGATCCGGATACCGGGCACGGCGTCGGTCAGGAGTCGGACGGCCTCGGCGTCACCGCAGGACAGGATCATGTTGGGTGCCATGTCGGCGGTCGCGTCCGCGAAGTGGCCGATCACGGTGTCGTCGAGTGCCGAAGCGTCCTGTTTGAAGTCCAGCTGCAACCTCGCGGCCGGATGAATCCGACTATGCGCGAACAGGTCCGGAAGATCTTCCAGCAGCAGGACCGGTTGATCGACGGGCACCCCGTCGTTGTCCCGGAGGTGCACGGTGCGCAACTGCGCGACCGAGGCCGCGGTCACCCGGCCACGCCCGGTGGTGGTGTGCCCGAGTTCCAGGTCGTGCAGGACGGCGAAACCGCGTTCGCCGTGGATCACCAGATCGATCTCGACGCTCGCCCCCGCCGTCATACCCTCGACGATCCGACGCGCGGTGAATGGCGGATCGGTGGGACGTCGGCGCGCACGATGCCACTTGATGCAGGTCCTATGGCCCTCGTGGATCACTTCCACCGGTGGCAGCGTGGAAGGCGTGAAGACCGGGTCGGTGTGCATCGGCGAGACGCTACGCCGCCCGGATGAACGGAAGGCATCGATGCGGTTCAGTTTAGGACGATGGATCGGTTTCGTGACGGTTGCGGAATCGGTGGGCTTCCTGATTCCGGTGGCGGGCATGGCGATCTGTGCGGCGGCGGAGTGGTCGCCCTGGGCGACCTGGCTGACTGTCGCGATCTTCGGAGCCGGCGAGGGTGCCCTGCTCGGGTTGGGTCAGGCCGAAGCGTTGTACGGCACGGAAGTGGCTGTGCCGGTGTTGAAGTGGGTGGCGGTGACGTCAGCTGCGGCGGCGTTCGCGTGGATGCTGGGGATGTTGCCGTCGATCCTGAACGATGCGGGAGTGCTCGCCGACATGTCGAATCCGGCCGTGTGGGTCGCATTCGGGGTGGGCGCGGTCCTGCTCCTGCTGAGCATTCCGACGGCGCAATTCCTGGTGCTCCGCGAGGTGATGCCGCACGCGGTGGGGTGGATACCGGTGAATGTGGCTGCCTGGTCGGTCGGCCTGGTGGCGACCTTCGTGCCCGGCCCGTTTGTCGACGAGGACACATCGACAGTAGTTCTGGTGACTTCCTTCGCCGGGGCGGGTATGTGCATGGCGCTCATCGTCGCGACCATCACCGGCTGGTGGCTACGCCGCCGGGCCGCCGTTTCGCCGAACCCGCCACCGAAAAGTGAAACGTGTTCTAGTTTGAGTGTATGACTCTTCGCGTGGTCGAGTGGTCGACCGGAACCGTGGGCAGGCACGCCATCGCCGGGATCGACGCCCGGCCGGACCTGGAACTGATCGGCGTGTGGGTGTCCGATCCGGCCAAGGTCGGTCGCGACGCCGGGGACCTCGCCGGCCTCGGACGCGAGCTGGGCGTCGCCGCGACCAACGATCGGGATGCGCTCATCGCGCTGAAGCCCGACTGCATCGTGCACACCGCGATGACCGACGACCGCATCTTCGAGGCGATCGACGACCTCATCTTCTTCATCGAGTCCGGTATCAATGTCGTGTCCAGCGGACCGGTTCTCCTGCAATTCCCGCAGGGCATCCTCGATCAGGACCTGATCGATCGGATCGCGGCGGCCGGGCGCAGTGGCAACGCGAGTCTGCACGTCAACGGCATCGACCCGGGTTTCGCCAACGACATGCTGCCGCTGTCGATGACGAGCCTGTCCCAGCGGATCGACGAGGTGCGCTGCCTGGAGATCGCCGACTACTCCACCTACTACCAACCCGTGGTCATGAAGACCATCTTCGGGTTCGGCCAGTCGATGGACGAGACGCCGATGCTGCTCTACCCGGGGGTGCTCGCGATGGGGTGGGGCAGCGTGGTGCGCCAGATCGCCGCCGGCCTCGACCTGACACTCGACGAACCGCTCGTGGAGCGATTCGACCGGGTCGCAGCCGACCGCGACTACTCCACGGTGTCGGTCGACATTCCCGAGGGGGCCATGGCGGCACTGCATTTCGAGGTCGTCGGACAGGTGAACGGCGTCGACCGGGTGGTTCTCGAACATTTCACGCGCACCCATCCAGAGCAATGTCCGGATTGGCCCACCCCGGCTCAGGGCGACGGCTGCTACCGCATCCTGATCTCGGGTGAACCGCAGATGCAGGTCGAGTTCACCCACCACGGCGAGAACGGCGACCACAACGTGTCCGGCATGATCGTCACGGCAATGCGGCTGGTCAATTCGGTTGCTGCGGTTGTGGATGCGAAGCCCGGGCTGGTGACCGCGCTGGACCTTCCGCCGGTGAGTGGTCGGGGGCTCGTGGCGGGGAGGTGAGCGCCGAGTAGAACTGTGCGTGCACTCGCTCCTACACCGACCAGGTGTGCACCGGTTCCCCTTCGTGCATCTGGGTGACGTAGTCCCGCAACATCCCCCGCAGTGCTTGCGCTCGGTCCTCGCCGGCATCCTCGCGTGCCAGGACCGCCCTGCGTTGCCATGCCGAACCGGTCTGATGGGTGATGGCGCGGCCCTCGATCACCGACAGGTACCGCGAACGGGCCTTGCCCGATACGCCGTAGGCACGTAATCCGGTGTCGGCGACGTCGATCAAGCGTCGCAGCGTCAGTTCGTCGGGGCGAACCCACCCGACGTTCGGCCAATACAGTTGTGCCTCCATACCTCCGCGAGCACCCAACTGCAGGTTCTCCGCAGCCGCGTTGAACGACATCTGTGACCACAGTGGCCGGTCCGATTCGACGAGGCCACGCACGAGTCCGTAGTAGAACGCAGCATTGGCCATGGTGTCGACGACGGTCGGGCCCGCGGGCAGCACCCGGTTCTCCACGCGCAGGTGTGCGCGGTCGTCGACGACGTCGTAGACGGGCCGGTTCCAGCGGTACACGGTGCCGTTGTGCAAGCGTAGTTCGTCGAGTGCGGGGATGCGGCCGGCGTCGATCTCATCGATGGGATCGACGTCGCTGCACACCGGCAGCAGGGCGGGGAAGTAGCGAGTGTTCTCCTCGAACAGATCGAAGATGGTGTTGATCCATCGTTCACCGAACCACACTCGTGGGCGCACGCCCTGATTCTTCAACTCCAGCGGACGGGTGTCCGTGGCCTGTTCGAAAACCGGGATACGACTCTCGTGCCATAACGCGGTCCCGGCGAGGAAGGGGGCGTTGCCCGCCAGCGCCACCTGCACACCGGCGATCGATTGTGCGGCGTTCCAATAGGCGGCGAAGTCCTCCGGTGCCACCCGCAGATGCAATTGCAGTGACGTGCACGCGGCCTCGGGCAGGATCGAGTCGGTGGTGGTGCGCAGCCGTTCGCCTGCGTGCCGTTCACTCAGCGGCACGCCCGCGATGTCGATCTCGATGTCCTCACCGCGGGCTGCGAAGATCTGCCGGTTGAGCAGGTCGTAACGCGGGTTCGCCGAGATCCACTGATGCGCGAAGTGCTCGTGCGTCAGCGTCGGCAGCATGCCGATCATGACGAGGTGGTTGTCGGTGCGCGACGCGCGCTCCTCGGCGCGGTTGAGCGACGTGCGCAGCGCCTGCTCGAGCGAGATCGTGTCGTCGGTGACGAATGGGCGGGGGGAGACGTTGATCTCGATGTTGAACTGGCCGAGCTCGGTCTGATAGTCGGGATCGGCGATCGCGTCGAGCACCGTCGCATTGGCCATCGCCGGGTTCATGTCCTCATCGACCAGGTTGAGCTCCACCTCCATGCCGAGCAGAGGCTCGGGCGGACGGCCCTGATCGGTGAACAGGCCGTCGGCGAGCATGCGGGCGATGGCCTCGGTTCCGCGGCTGACCTGCCTGCGGAACCGCACCCGGTCGTCGCCGGTGAACTCGCGTTCGGCCACATCGGTGCCCATGGGTCAATGGTGCATGATGGTCGGCGTGGCAGCGCGCAAACCGATCGATCCGGTCGCCGTGCGTGCGGCGGTGCTGGCCGTGGCGCCCTGGTTGCTCGACGACGCCGCCCCCGAACCGACACGCAGCGAACTGGCTGCTGCAGTGCGCCTCAGCGTCCGTACACTGGCCCAGCTCGCTCCGGGCAACTCCGTCGAGGTCCGGGTGCCGCCGTTTGTCGCCGTGCAATGCATCGAAGGTCCCCGCCACACCCGGGGGACACCGCCCAACGTGGTCGAGACGGATGCCCGGACCTGGCTGTTGCTGGCGACCGGGCTCGCCGGCTACGACGATGCCGTCGGCGCGGGGCGGCTCAGCGCGTCGGGTCACCGGGCGCCGGCCATCGTGGACCTGTTGCCCATCGTCCCGCTCGACCGTCAGGTCTAGTGTCCGGAGACAGTGCGATGCCTCACACCGCGGAATTTCCCGCCGCGGCGCACCGCTGCTTGATTCGCACGGGCCGACTACCGACCGGTAAACTCGCGGTATCTCCCAATCCGTCGACGTCTCGCCCCGTCAACGTGTTGTACCGCCGTGATCTGTAGAGCCCCAGGGAGCGCACCTCGAATGACCGACTTGTCGATCACCAGCAAGAACCTGCTCGCGCCGGTGCGTACCTGCGGTGCGCCCCAGATCTCCGAGGAGCCCGAGAACGAGCCGCGTGAAGAGTGTGGCGTGTTCGGGGTGTGGGCGCCGGGTGAGGATGTCGCCAAGCTCTCGTATTACGGCCTGTACGCGTTGCAACATCGTGGTCAGGAGGCCGCCGGAATCGCCGTCGGCGACGGCTCTCAGGTGCTGGTCTTCAAGGACCTCGGGCTGGTCAGTCAGGTCTTCGACGAGCAGACTCTCGGCGCGATGGTGGGGCACGTGGCGATCGGGCATTGCCGATATTCCACCACCGGCTCCACGACCTGGGAGAACTCGCAACCGATCTTCCGCACCACCGCCGCCGGCACCGGCGTCGCGCTGGGACACAACGGAAACCTGGTCAACACCGCCGACCTGGCGAGCCGCGCCCGCGGGCTGGGCGTGATGAGCACGGACGCGACGTCGGACTCCGACCTGGTCGGCGCCCTGCTCGCGCATGGTGCCGCCGACAGCAGTGTGGAGCAGGCGGCGATGGAACTGCTGCCGCATCTCAAGGGTGCGTTCTGTCTCACCTTCATGGACGAGCACACGCTGTATGCGGCGCGTGATCCGCACGGCGTGCGACCGCTGTGTCTGGGACGCCTCGATCGCGGCTGGGTGGTCGCGTCGGAGACCGCGGCGCTCGACATCGTCGGTGCCTCCTACGTGCGCGACATCGAGCCCGGCGAACTGCTCGCGATCGACGCCGACGGGGTGCGCAGCTCGCGGTTCGCCGAGCCGACGCCGCGCGGCTGCGTCTTCGAGTACGTCTACCTCGCCCGGCCGGACAGCGTCATCCATGGGCGTTCGGTGCACTCCACCCGGGTGGAGATCGGTCGGCGGCTCGCCCGTGAGTTCCCGGCCGAGGGTGATCTGGTGATCCCCGTCCCGGAGTCGGGCACTCCCGCCGCAGTCGGATACGCCCAGGAATCTGGTATCCCCTACGGACAGGGGCTGATGAAGAACGCCTACGTCGGGCGCACGTTCATCCAGCCGTCGCAGACGATCCGCCAGCTCGGTATCCGCCTCAAACTCAACCCTTTGAAGGAAGTCATCCGGGGCAAGCGCCTCGTCGTCGTCGACGACTCGATCGTGCGCGGTAACACCCAGCGAGCGCTGATCCGGATGTTGCGCGAGGCCGGTGCGGCCGAGATCCACGTCCGTATCGCCTCGAGCCCAGTGCGCTGGCCGTGCTTCTACGGGATCGACTTCGCTTCGCCCGCAGAGCTCATTGCGAATGGCATGGAGTCCGAAGAAGGCATGGTCGAAGGTGTCCGGCAGGCGATCGGCGCCGACTCGCTCGGCTATATCGGTATCGACGAGATGATCGCCGCCACCGAACAGCCGGCGGAGAACCTGTGTGCCGCGTGTTTCGACGGTGACTATCCGATCGAACTGCCCGAGGAGACCTCGATGGGCAAAGCCGTTCTGGAACAGATGCTGGCCAGTGCGGCCGGCGATGGCCGCGACCCGTTGACCGCTTCGAACGACAATGTCAGCGCGGTGATGCGGCCCTGACCGGGTTCGGATCAGGGCGCGACACCCTGCCCGCGGCCATCGCAGGGTCGGGTAGCGTATTCGGCGTCGGGACTCGTGGGTGACCTCAGGCGCGAGCCGACCGTACGACGACGGAGGCTCCGACGCCCGGAGATCCGACCACCTGGATTTCGACAAGGGGTGCTCAGCTAGATGACCGATCGGGATTCGGCTGCCGACGCAACGGCCAACGACCGTGGTGATGGTCTTTCCTACGCCGCCGCGGGCGTCGACATCGACGCCGGTGAGCGCGCGGTCGAACTCTTTGCCCCGCACGCCAAGCGGGCCTCTCGCCCGGAGGTGATGGGCGGTCTCGGCGGGTTCTCCGGTCTCTTCGCATTGAAGGGCAATTACCGCGAGCCGGTGCTGGCCGCCGCAAGCGACGGTGTGGGCACCAAACTGGCCATCGCTCAGGCGATGAACAAACACGACACCGTCGGGCGCGACCTCGTCGCCATGTGCGTCGACGACCTCGTCGTGTGCGGCGCCGAGCCGTTGTTCTTGCAGGACTATGTGGCTGTGGGCAAGGTCGTACCGGAGACCGTTGCGCAGATCGTCGCCGGGATCGCCGACGGTTGCGTCGATGCCGGTTGCGCTCTGCTCGGTGGCGAGACGGCCGAGCATCCCGGTCTGATGGACGAGGATCACTACGACCTGTCGGCCACCGCCGTCGGTGTGGTCGAGGCGGATTCGATCCTCTCGCCCGAGCGTGTGCGGCCTGGAGACGTCGTGATCGCGATGGGGTCGTCGGGCCTGCATTCCAACGGTTACTCGCTGGCCCGCAAGGTGCTCCTGGAGTGGGGGCACATGGATCTCGCCGGCCACGTCGAGGAGTTCGGCCGCTCGCTCGGCGAGGAACTCCTGGAACCGACCAGGATCTACGCCCGGGATTGTCTGGCCGTCGCCGCGGAGGCAGATGTCCGTACATTCGCCCATGTCACCGGTGGTGGGCTCGCTGAGAATCTGGCCCGGGTGATCCCAGCCGGCCTCGTCGCGGAGATCGAACGGGAGACCTGGACCCCGGCGCCGGTGTTCGCGCTCATCGCTCAACGCGGACGGGTTGCGCGGGAAGAGATGGAACGCACCTTCAACATGGGTGTGGGCATGGTCGCCGTGGTCGCGCCAGAGGACACCGAGCGGGCTCAGGCGGTGCTGACGGCTCGGCACGTGGACAACTGGGTTCTCGGCTCCATCAAGCGCGCCGCCGAACCGAAGAACCCCGACCTTCCTCGTGTGGCGCTGTCCGGGGAGCATCCCCGGTTCTGAGCTGAATGGCGGGGCGCTACCTGCGGGGTGCCCGGAAAACGACCGGAGGCGCCGCCTGTTCTGTGAAGGGAACGGCGCGGGACATCAGGTCCACGCGCTGTGGTGGCGCATGGCGCCAGTCAGCGAACGCAGCAGCATCTGTCGGCACATGATTTCGGGCACGCGACGAGACGCCGCAATGGCGACCTGGCCGACCGGTCCCGCGCACAGGGCGTTGGTGGTATTCGGACGCGACGTGACCGACCGCCCGCAGGTGGTCCGGCGATGGTTCGGTCGCACGTCAGAGACCCAGCACGAAACCACACCCGGGGCGAAGACGGGCAACAATGCCCAGAGTTTGCCGATCAGGTGTGGTTTCGTGTGATGCGCACCGACAACGATGCAGAGGCATGAGGGTCATGCCGACGTCGAACGAGAGTCAGGCTCTACGCCACTCGTCCTCATCGGCCCACTCATCCACTGGATCCCGGCGATCCGCCGAGTCGTCCGACCCGGACAGCTCGCGCTGCAAGCTGTCGAAGTCGGTGTGGGGAGTGGAGTACTTCAGCTGACGAGCAACCTTCGTCTGCTTTGCTTTTGCCCGGCCGCGGCCCATGTGGGACCCCCTCGCACAATGACGGGGCGGCCAAACACTTGGCGGCCCCGTTCTCTAGGTAATGAATCTGTCGTGGGACCCAGTTTAGCGCGCTCGTCTCGATAATGCGGATCGCCCTGCCGTACACGCCGACGCCGACGCAGAATGTGCTGCGCAGAGCGTCAAAAATTCAGGTCCGGGCGAGCTTGCGGGAGGCCTCGCGGTGCACCTTGGGTGCGAGACTGTCGTGGGAGAGCAACACCGACAGAGCCTCGGCATCGGCCTCGGTGCCGGCGAGTAGGTGGCGCACCAGAACGCCGTGCGAGGGTCGGTATGTCACCCGCACGACGTCCCCTGCGGCGACACTGCCGGGCCGCACGATGCGCAGGTAGGTGCCGGTGTCGGCACGTGCCATGAATCGCTTCACCCACTTCGGTTCACCAGCCCAGGAGGCGAAGGTCCGGCACGGGGTGCGCGGGATCGTCGTCTCCACCACCAGACCGTCGTCGCCGATCTCCCACCGCTCACCGACCACCGCGTCGGTGGTCTCGAGCCCGTCGATGCGAAGGTTCTCCCCGAACCACCCGTGCGGGAGGTCGCGGTCGAGTTCCTCGGCCCACCGCTGCGCCTCGCGTTCGCTGTAGGCGTACAGCGCCTGGTCGATCCCGCCGTGGTGCTTGGTATCGACGACGTGGTCGGTCACCAGGCCTAGTTCGGTGACCTGAATCCGGCCTGTTTGCGGGCGTTTGTCTATTCCGCTGGCGCCGACGTTGTCCAGGATCACATCGTGGCCTGCGGCACAGACGGTCAGCACGGTGCCGCTCGGTGGCGCGTCGTTCACGAGTTCTGTCCGCCGCGGCGGAGCCGCTCGACCGCTGCGCGTCCGGCCTGCACGTGGTCGTCGGAGCGCACCGAATCGGGATCGATCCGGGCGGACACCGGATGTTCGCCGTTGACGAGGAGGTCGACGTCGGGTCCCACCGACCGCTTCACCAGCGCGAGGGCGATCGGGCCCCATTCGAAGTGATCCACCACCGTCCCGACCCGGCCGACGGTCCGACCGCCCGCAGTCACCGGGTCGCCGGTGGCCGGCCGCTCGTCCCCACTGCCGTCGAGGTGAAGCAGGACGAGGCGTCGCGGCGACTTGCCGAGGTTGTGTACCCGAGCGACCGTCTCCTGGCCGCGGTAGCACCCCTTGTCGAGGTGGACCGCACCGTGAACCTCCGGACCCCCGATCCAGTCGACCTCGTGCGGGATGGTGCGTTCATCGGTGTCGACACCCAGCCGCGGTCGCAGCGCCGCGACGCGCATCGCGTCGTAAGCCCAGGTGCCGGCCATCCGGACGCCGAGTTCGGTGAGCTGCGCCCACCACGACTGCACCGCATGGTCGGGCACCACGAGGTCGACCACCGGCACTCGTCCGCCGTCACCGAGGCCGGGCATGACCCGCCAGAAGCCGATCGGCTCGTCCTCGTGGTGCAGTTCGGGGAGGCTGCCGGCGGTGTACACCTCGGCATCGGGCGTCAGTTCGAGCAGCTCGGCGATGGGTCCACCGACGATGTCGGGACCGATCAGCGTCAACACCGCCATGTCGGGGCGCGCGGCCGGTTCGGCCTTGGCCCAGAACACCATCTTGGTGAGGAAGTCCGTGAACGGGGCGCCCCGGCTGCCCTCGCAGTCGATCCAGGTGATCCCGTCGATGTCGGTGAGCACGAAATGCTCCTCGACACGCCCGTTCAGGTCGAGAGAGAGGTTCTCGGCGCTGTGCCGGTCGGCGAGCGACGCGACGTGCTGGCTGGAGATGGTGTGCAGCCAGGACAAACGATCGGCGCCCGGGATCTCGATGACGGCCCGATCGGACCTGTCGACGATCACCGCGGTGCGTTGCGCTGCCCGCTGCTCCCCGAGAGGATCTCCATAGTGCCAGGCGACATGGAGCAGGTCGTCGGCGGAATCGGGACCGGGCACGGCGCCCTGGTCGGAGTACCTGGTCAAAATTGGTGACGCGGCCACAACGTCCATCCTACGGGTCGACGCGTTCGCATCTTGGCGGCCCGAAAGGCGCACTGCCTACGGGATCCCGCGAATCCTCGGTGTGGGTAGCTAGCCTCGTGCCATGGCTGTTGCGCAGATCCTGGTGACCCTCGACGGCACGGTGCATGACCCCGACGTCCCGTTCCTGCACGCCGACGACCTCGCCGCGCTGCGCGGGGACGGGGTGTTCGAGACGCTGCTCATCCGTTCCGGGCGTACCCGCAAGGTGGGCGCGCACCTCGATCGGCTCGAGCGCAGTGCAGCGATGATGGAGCTGCCCGCGCCCGACCGTGCGCAGTGGCGCGGTGCCATCGAGGTCGTCGAGAAGCAGTGGTCCCGCGCAAACCCTGATGCCGAGGCATGGCTGCGCCTGGTCTACTCGCGCGGCCGGGAGAGTGTCCCGGACGCTGGACCGACGGCCTACCTGATGGCCGGGCCGGTTGCCGACCGGGTCGCCGCGGCCCGGTCCGAGGGCGTTTCGGTGGTGACGCTGGACCGCGGGTTCTCCACCGACCTCGCCGACCGCGCCCCGTGGCAGCTGTTGGGCGCCAAGACCTTGAGCTATGCGACCAACATGGCTGCGCTGCGCTACGCGGCTGCGAACGGGTTCGATGACGTGATTTACCTGAGTAGTGAGGGCTCGGTCCTCGAGGGGCCGCGCTCGACAGTCGTCACCGTGACCGGAACCACCCTGACCACCCCGCCGTCGGAGGCCGGAATCCTGCCGGGCACCACTCAACGAGCGGTGTTCGAAACCGCGGCGTCCGAAGGGTGGACCACCCGCACCGACGCGCTCGGCCGCGCCGACCTCATCGCGGCGGACTCGGTCTGGCTGATCAGCAGTGTCGCGCTGGCCGCGCGGGTCACCTCGCTCAATCGCTACATCATGCCGGTGTCACCGAACCACCACGATTTCGTCGATTTGGTGGACCGTGCCATTTGTGTTGATCGAGAATGATGTCGTCATCGGGGTCCTTCGGCGGTGACCGAGCTCTGGCGCGCCGAACGACGCGATGCATCCCACAATTGAATCCGGGTGCGATCTGACTGCGAAGGGCTTGAGCCGGACGTTCTGCGCAGCGTAGCGTGGGCCACACACCTACTACGACGTCTTGTAGTAGTAGGTGTGGTTCGGTGGTCAGGAGTTCGCACAGCCGGACCGGCCCGTGCATCGCAGCCCGATGCACCGACTCTGATTGAGGCGACATGGACGCTCTTGATGTCTCCCGATGGCAATTCGGGATCACCACCGTCTATCACTTCATTCTCGTCCCCCTGACCATCGGCCTGGCGCCGATGATCGCGGTGATGCAGACGGTCTGGCATGTGACCGGCAACGAGCAGTGGCTGCGCGCCACCAAGTTCTTCGGCAAGCTGTTCCTGATCAACTTCGCCCTCGGCGTCGCCACCGGCATCGTGCAGGAATTCCAGTTCGGCATGAACTGGAGCGAGTACAGCCGGTTCGTCGCCGACGTCTTCGGTGCGCCGCTGGCGTTCGAGGGTCTGGTCGCATTCTTCCTGGAGTCCACGTTCATCGGACTGTGGATCTTCGGTTGGGGCCGGCTGCCGCGTCGGGTACACCTCGCCTGCATCTGGCTTGCCGCAATCGGGGTCAATGCGTCCGCCTACTTCATCATCGCCGCCAACTCCTGGATGCAGCATCCGGTCGGTGTCGCCTGGGACGACTCACGTGACCGACCGGCGATGAATGACTTCTGGGCGGTGCTCACCAACAACACCACGTTGGCCGCCTTCCCCCATGTGATCGCCGGCGCTTTCCTGACCGCAGGCACTTTTGTCGCGGCGATCGGTTGCTGGTGGATGGCTCGCAACATGTGGCGGGCGAAGAAACTGCGCGCGGCGTCTGAAGCCGGCGAGACCGCCGATCTGCCGCCCACCACCTCGCCGAGCCAGGTCGACGCCACGCCGGAAGATCTGGAGCACGACGCCCGTCGTCTCTGGCGCCCGGTGACCAGATTGGCACTGTGGGTCGTGATGGTCTCCGGTGTCGCGCTGTTCATCACCGGCGACATCCAGGCCGAGATCATGTTCAAACAGCAGCCGATGAAGATGGCCTCGGCGGAGTCGCTGTGCGAAACCACCACCGGCGCGCCGTTCTCGGTGCTCGCCATCGGACGGCAGAACAACTGCGACAACATCACCCAGGTCATCGAGATCCCGAACATGCTGTCCTTCCTGGCCAACCGGGACATCAACAGCACTGTGCAGGGTGTCAACGAGTTGCAGGTGCAGTATCAGGAACAATTCGGCATGCCGGGCCAGAGCTTCGCGCCGAATCTGTTCGTCACCTACTGGGGTTTCCGCGCCATGATCACCTGGGCGCTCGGGTCGGCCCTGCTCGCGCTGGGCGCGCTGTGGCTCACCCGCAAGAAGCGGGTGGTGGAATCCCGCAGATTCGGGTTGTTCGCGCTGTGGATGATTCCGACCCCGTTCCTGGCCAACAGTTCCGGCTGGATCTTCACCGAGATGGGCCGCCAGCCGTGGGTGGTGGTGCCGAACTGGGAAGATGACCTCGATCCACTGCGCATCCACATGCTGGTGCAGGACGGTGTGTCCGACCATGTGGCGGCGACAGTGTGGGTCACGCTGATCGGATTCACCCTGCTCTACGGTGCGCTCGGCGTGGTCTGGTTCATGCTGCAACGCCGATACATCATCGAGGGTCCGGCCACCTATGACGCGGTACCGCCCGACGAACCGTCGGATACTGATGAGCCCAAACAACTCTCGTTCGCGTACTGAGGAGGTCGACGATGGGTCTGCCCGAACTCTGGTTCCTGATCATCGCGTTTCTGTTCGTCGGCTACTTCGTGTTGGAAGGCTTCGATTTCGGCGTCGGCATGCTGATGCCGTTCCTCGGCCGCAGTCACACCGGCGGTGACGAATCGGTGTCACCCACCGAGGAGCTCGCCGATCCCGATGCTCGGCGTCGAACCATTCTCAACACCATCGGACCGGTGTGGGACGGCAACGAGGTATGGGTGATCACCGCCGGCGCCGCGCTGTTCGCGGCGTTCGGCGGCTGGTACGCAACGATGTTCAGCGCTTTCTATCTCCCGCTGTTCCTCATCCTGATCGGGCTGATCACCCGGGTCTGCGCCATCGAATGGCGCGGCAA
The DNA here is from genome assembly GCF_026262595.1 of Gordonia aquimaris. Lineage (NCBI taxonomy): Bacteria > Bacillati > Actinomycetota > Actinomycetes > Mycobacteriales > Gordoniaceae > Gordonia > Gordonia aquimaris. The sequence goes on from NZ_JAPKFM010000003.1 coordinate 310,616, forward strand.
GATCGACGATCCGAAGTGGCGCAAGGCCGCCGACGTGGGTATCGGCCTGGGCTCGTGGATTCCGGCGATCCTCTGGGGAGTGGCGTTCGCGAATGTGGTCCGTGGCATTCCCATCGACGCCGAATATCAATACACCGCAGGCTTCTTCAACCTGCTCAACCCGTACGCCCTGCTCGGCGGACTCACCACGCTGCTCGCCTTCTTGACCCACGGCGCGGTCTTCCTCGCGCTCAAGACCTCCGGTGTGCTGAAACAGGACGCAATGACCTACGCCGCACGGCTCGCGATCCCGACGCTCGTGGTGGCCGCGGTCTTCCTGCTCTGGACGCAGTTCGCCTACGGCAACGGATGGACCTGGATACCGGTGCTGATCGGCGCGGTTGCCGCGGTGGTGATGGTGGTCGCCACGCAGATCCGCCGAGAGGGCATCGCCTTCGCCGCGACCTTCGTCGCCATCGGCGGCACGGTGGCAACATTGTTCGCCGTGCTCTACCCGAACGTACTGCCGTCGAGCACGAGTGAGGCCTACAACCTCACCATCGCCAACACCTCGTCGAGCAACTACACGCTGACCATCATGACGTGGGCCGCGGTGCTGATCACCCCCGTTGTCATGGCCTACCAGGCATGGACCTACTGGGTCTTCCGCAAGCGGCTGTCCGTGGAGCAGATCCCGGCGCCCACCGGGTTGCCGTCATTGCGTATGCGTTCGCAGTGACCCGACCCCTCCGCGCCCCGGTTACCACGGCCACGGCCGAGGCCACGACCGAGGACGGTTCGCCGAATCCCGGGCCGGCCACCGCGGGACGGTCAGGGCCGGTCGATCCGCGACTGCTGCGGCACTCCACGGTTGCCCGCGGCTACGTTGTCGCCACGGCGATGTTCGCCTTCGCCGGTGTGGCGATGACCATCGTGACAGCGGCGATGGCGGCTTCGATCGTCTCCGAACTCATCGTCGACCCGAGCCGGCGATCGTTGGGTGCCCAACAACTGCATCTGGCGGTGTTGGCCGGGGCTCTCGTCGCGCGCGGAATGCTGACCTACTTGCACGACCGTTACGCCCACCGTGGGGCCGCGCGGGTCATCGCCCAGCTGCGCGGCCGGGCGCTCGACGTCCTCACGGACCCGACGCAGACCTCGGTGCGTGCCCTGGTGGCCCGTCGCGAACACGCCGCGACGGTGGTGTTGCGGGGACTCGACGCGTTGGGACCATACCTGTCGGGTTACCTTCCCGCACTGATCGTCACGATGACGGTCACGCCGACGGTCGTGGTGGTGATCGGGTTCACCGATTGGCCGTCGGCTGTGGCCATCCTCATCACTTTGCCGCTGATCCCGCTGTTCATGATCCTCATCGGTCTGATGACCCGGGAACGGACCGATCGCAAACTGGCGGCGACCAGTCGCCTGGCGGCGCAACTGCTCGACCTGATCGCCGGACTACCGACTCTGCGTGCGCTCAACCGCGCTCGTGGTCCGGCGGCGAGGGTGGCCGAACTTGGTCGGGCGCAGCGACGCAGCACGATGTCGGCGTTGCGGGTGGCCTTCCTGTCGGGGGCGGTGCTGGAACTGCTGGCCACCTTGAGTGTGGCGGTGGTCGCGGTCGGCATCGGTCTACGGCTGGTCCACGGCGACATGAGCCTGTATGCCGGTGTGCTGGCGCTCATCCTGGCTCCTGAGGCCTATCACCCGTTGCGGCAGGTGGGCGCCCAGTTCCACAACTCCGCCGACGGCGTCGCCGCCGCCGGCGAGGTCCTCGACCTGATCGAGTCGGCACCCGACGACGCGGTGATCGCGCCGGGCCGCCGGGGCTGTTCGGTGGCCGGGCAGCCGGTCCGACTGCTCGATGTCGGTGTGCACGGCCGGGACGGCTGGGCACCCGAGCACCTCGACGCCGTGTTCGAACCCGGCCGGCTCACCATGGTGACCGGGGCGAACGGGGCCGGGAAGTCCACCGCCCTGCTGGCGGTGATGGGGCTGGTGGCTCCCGACAGCGGGTCGGTGCTGATCGGCTCGATTCCCGTCGCCGAACTCGAACCGAGCCTCCTGCACGAACAGATCGCGTGGCTGCCGCAGCAACCCGTGATGGTGCCCGGCACGGTGAGCGAGAACCTCGCGCTGTTCGGCCGGCTCGAATCGGCTGCGTCGGCCCGTGCCGCGGCTGCCACCGGGTTCGACAGGGTGCTCGCGGCCCTGCCCGACGGCGTCGACACCCCGATCGGTGCGGACGGCTCGGGGCTGTCGGCCGGCCAGCGTCAGCGTCTCGCGCTCACCCGGACACTGGCGTCCCCGGCGCCTCTGCTTTTGCTCGACGAACCGGCGGCGCATCTCGACGACGCATCGGTGCGTGCCGTATTCGAGGTCCTGTCCGCCCGGGCGGCGGCGGGGGACACCGTGGTGGTGGTGGCCCATCAGTCGGTGGCACGCGCGTTCGCCGATCGTGTTCTCGTAGTCGGACAGGAGTCGGCATGACGACCCGACCCGGCCGGGATATCGGCACGGCGCCCCCGGTGTCATCGGACGCCGCGCTGCGCCGGGCCTTCGCTTTCCTCGGGCTGCGTGGGCGCCCGCTGGTCAAGTCGATCCTCCTCGGTGTCGGCGGAGCCCTCTCGGCACTGGGACTCGCCGCGCTGTCGGCCTGGCTGATCACCCGCGCCTGGCAGATGCCGCCCGTGCTCTACCTGTCGGTCGCGATCACCGCGGTGCGCGCCCTCGGCATCTCTCGCGGTGTCTTTCGCTATCTCGAGCGTCTGGCCACCCATGATCTGGCGCTCGGCGCGATGGCCACTGCACGCGAGCGGGTGTACCGGACTCTGGCCGCGGGCTCGCCCGCCTACTCGGTCAGCCTGCGGCGCTCGGACTTGCTCGGCCGAACCGGTGACGACATCGACGAGATCGGCAACGCCCTGATCCGCGGCGTCATCCCGATCGCCGTGGGCGCGGTGACCAGCGTGGCGGCCGTCGCCATCATGGCTTCCGTCTCCTGGTGGGCCGCCGGGGTGCTCGCGGTCGCAATGATCGTCAGCGGACTGCTCGCACCGGCGCTGGCCGCGCGGGGAGCGGCGCGGACCATCGCGGACTCCTCCGCCGCACATGACCGGTCGGCCGATGCCGCGGTCACCGCGCTGTGGCATGCGCCGGAACTGACCGTGGCCCGTCGACGCTCCGAGGTGTTGGCCATCGCGCGGCGCACCGAGGCCGACGCCCTGGCCGCAGCCGACCGCGGCCTGCGCTACGAGGCGGCGGCGAGTGCCGCCACACCGCTGTCGATGGGGGCATCACTGCTCGCGGCATGCCTCATCGGGGTGCACCTGGCCTCGCAGATCCCCGGATCGCTGGCCGACGTGGCATCGGGGGAGGGGCTGACACCGATGGTGCTCGGAGTCCTGATCCTGTTGCCGTTGTCGGCGTTCGAATCGACGGGTCCGCTCACCGAGGCGGGTATCCAACTCGAGCGCAGTCGTCAGAGCGCCCGACGGGTGATGGCCCTGGTGGACGGTGCCGGTGTGGACGGCGCCGCAGGAGAACCCGAGGGCGACGGACCCGATCGCGCCATTCACTCCGGCCCGGTCACCCTGGACACCACCGGCCTGCGGTGGGGATGGCCTGCCGGCGATTGCCTGGGATCGGCCGACGGACTCGATCTGCACTTGTCACCGGGCGACCGCTTGGTGATCGTCGGTCCGAGCGGCGCGGGCAAGAGCACCCTCGGCCTCACCGTGACCGGGCTGTTGGCACCGCACGCGGGCCGCATCGACACCCGCGACGACCACGGCGCGACAGTGGACGTCCGCTCGGCGAGCTGCTATTTCGCCGAGGAAGGCCACCTGTTCTCCACCACGCTGCGGGAGAATCTGCGGGTCGCCCGCGGGGACGCGAGCGACGACGAGCTGGTCGCCGCCCTCGAGTCCGTGGGTCTGCGGACCTGGCTGGCGGGTCTGGCCGACGGACTCGACACCGAGCTCGTCGGGGGGTCGGCGGCCGTCAGTGGTGGGCAGCGCAGACGTCTGCTGCTCGCGCGGGCTGTGGTGCACCCGGCGCCGGTGGTGGTGCTCGACGAGCCGACCGAGCACCTCGACGCTGCCGACTCGGCGGTGCTGCTGCACCGACTTCTCGGGCGTACCCGCGGCCTGTTCGATTCGGCGCGGATCGTGGTGGTGATCACGCATGATCCTGCAGCACAACAGATTTCGTCGGAGAATCCGCGATGCCGGGTGCTCGAGGTGCTGCCGTCGCCAACCGGCTGAAAACCTGTTGCCGCGCGCCGGGTCCGAGCGTATCTTCGTCGGTACACGAGGAAGGAGGTGGTTCGAAGTTGTATGACTGTTGGACACGTGAGGTGACCATCCGCTAGCGCGGACCGAGGTGTTCACCTCCGCGGAGTGCGCGGCCGATGCCGAGAGGGATCGGTGACGTCGCACCGGTCCGCGTCGGCGAATCCCAGGTGGTCACCCGGCCCCCGTACCCCGATCCTTGTCCGATCGGCTCAGGCCCGTTCACGGGCGGTACGGGGGCCGTCTGCGTCCGCGGCACCAGGCATTCGACGCGATGCGCCGGAAGTAACGCAGATCACCGCAGGGTCGATGCGTAATTCAAGTAGTCGACTACTCGTGTTCGCGACCTGATCGTGACGTGAACTAGGCACAGGCGTCGATCAGCACAGATCACACCGACCCATCCGCACCGGGCCGGGGCGCGAACCACAGATGAACGAATACTCGCAAGGGAGACCGCCATGACCACGACGCATGCACACGTGGTGTCCGTCCTGGACGAGCCGATCGCGCAGGGTCCGCGCGCGTCGGCGGCAGAGCTCGACGGCCGCGTCGACGAGCACGTCCGAGCGCGGTTTCTCACCCCCGATGATGCGGACTGGACCAACGACGGCGCCGCGAACTGGGTTGCCGGTCACGTCAGCGGGTTGGCGTATTCGCACGCACCCGGCGCCGACCACCTGGTCCTGCACAATCGCGGCGATTCCGAGCTCGGCGTGCTGTCGGTCCCCGAGCGGCCTGGTACCTCCGACAATGTCTTCACCCACCTGCCCGCCGGCAGCTCCGTGGCTCTGCCTTCCGCCGACTCCCACGTACTGCAATCGGCGCGCATCGACCGACGTCCGGTGCTTGTCGGGCAGATCCTCGAAGGCCGCGACGCACATACCGGTGAACCGCAGATGATTCTCGACGGCCCGGAAGTCGGCGAGGTCGATTGGGATCAGCGCGATCCCGACGGCATCTTCTGGCGACCCGGCGACGTCGATTTCGGGGTCCCCACGTCGCCGTCATTCGTCTTCGTCGACCCGCTGACGCACGGGGTTCATCACACCCGGATCGATTCCGAGGTGACCATTCACAACCGTTCCGACGGGCCCGTCGCGGTGTTGACCGTGGGCGCCGACGGGCCGCTGGACCTCCTGGTCGCCGAGCCGGGCGAGTCGGTGCCGGTGCCACCCGGCGACCAGGTCTGCTACGTGCAGGCGCCGCGGACCGACGGGAGCCCGACGATTCTGGGCGTGATGTGGTTGGCCGGTGGTGTACTGATGCCCAGTGCGCTGCCCGTCCCCGATCGTCGTGATCACCTGGCCCGCAACTTCCTGACGCCGTGGAGTGCCGATTGGGAGTGTGGCTACAACCAGCAGGACCACCTCGACGCCGAGGCCGACGGGGTGACCTACCAGTATCGAACGGGCGCCGAGACGTTGACCATCCGCAATACCGGCGACGAGTCGATCGCGGTGATCTACAACCTCGGATCGGATCGGGCAGTCGCCGAGATCGCGCCGCGCGGCAGACGGGTGTTCCCGGTGCGGTCGGATGCCGACACCGGGCAGGTGTTCTCGGTGGTGGGTACGCGACGGGGTGGAACCGCCGGGCGTGCGGCGAGTGTGGATTCCGCGGGTGGGTTCGTCCCGGGCGCATCCGGGCGGCCCGGCACCCCCACCAACTACGGGTCGGTGGTGGTCATGCTCGGGACCGTGGTCTACAGCGCCATCCCGAAGAAGAATCTGTATCTCGCCTGGTCAGATCGTCCCTGGTCAGATCGCCGTCACCGTCGGCATCGTCGGTCGCAGCACTGAGTGCTCGACGGTGGCGGTCAGCCGGCGACGCGGCGCAGTTTGGCCGACAGACGCGGGATGAGGTCACCGTCGGCGTCCACGCGTTCCTCGACGTAGGCCAGGTCACCGTCCTCGACAAGTCCGTAGAGCCGCTTGGCCCCACCGGTGCGGCGGCCGGAGTCGGCCTTGATCACCACATCGGTGGCGAGCTCCCAGGACGTTTGGGTCAGCGGTGCACCGTAGAAGAGTTCGATCGACCCCTCGGCATGGGCGAGAAGCAGTTCGATGCTGTCGTCGTCACCGATCCGCCAGAAGCCCGTCTCGCGCAGGTCCGGACGGACGAAGTGCGCATCCTCGTCGATCACCCAGGAGCGTGCCTGCCAGTTGAGGAAGTTCTGGCCGTCGTGGCTCACCACGATCTGTTGCGCGAAGTGATAGTCCTCGCCGGTCTCGGGGTCGTTCGCCTCACCCTCGCCCTGCCAGATCCCCACCATCGGTAGCAGGGCGAGCAGACCGGAATGCAGATCCGCGCCGTGGCGCAGGTTGGCGGTGTCGTGCGGCAGCGGCAGATCGCCCCACTCGGGCAGGTTCCGTTCGGCGGTCTCCCGCGCGCGTTCGGCCGCCTGGGTGATTGCTTCGTCGCCGGACCGGCGGCCGGCCGGGGTCGGCTGGTCGTCGGCGCCGTCCGCGTCTGCGGAGGTCACGACTCGTCGGTGATCAGACGGTAGAGGACGTACACACCGAACCAGGCGATCAGGATCGATGCCAGAATCAGCAGAATCTCGAAGAAGATGACCACGCGAGGAGTCTACCGCCCGGCTTTCGGGTCCTGCGCGGCGGTCGCTGCTCGGTCACCATGAGCGGCCCGAACACGGCGAGGCCCCCGGGTGGTACCCGGGGGCCTCGGTGGTCCAGTGGCGTGCTACTTGCTCACCACATACTCGCTGACGACCTATTTGCTCACGACGATGTCGTGCTCGTGCACGCCGGGTCCCTCCGGGGACACGGTCACGTCGCCGTTGCCCGACGACGACAGCGCACGCAACGTCCACTTGCCGGGAGCGGCGAAGAATCGGAAGTCGCCGGTCGGGCTGGCCACGACCTCGGCGGTGAACTCGCCGGTGGAGTCGAGCAGCCGGACGAACGCGCCGGCCACCGGGGTGCCCGACTCATCGTTGACGGCGCCGGTCAGCACGGTCTCCTTCTCGACGTCCACGCCGGCGGGAAGCTTCTGGCCCTGTTTGGGTGCAGCACACATGATTACTTTCCTTCTCCCAGCTCGACCGGGACACCGACCAGCGAACCGTACTCGGTCCAGCTGCCGTCGTAGTTCTTCACGTTCTGGTGGCCGAGCAGCTCCTTGAGCACGAACCAGGTGTGGCTCGACCGCTCGCCGATACGGCAGTAGGCGATGGTCTCCTTCTCGCCGTCGAGGCCCGCTTCGGAGTAGAGCTCGGCGAGATCCTCGTCGCTCTTGAAGGTGCCGTCCTCGTTGGCGGCCTTGCTCCACGGCACGTTGATCGCGCCCGGGATGTGACCGGGACGCTGGCTCTGCTCCTGCGGCAGGTGAGCCGGGGCGAGGATCTTGCCGGTGAATTCGTCGGGGCTGCGCACGTCGACCAGGTTCTTGGCGCCGATCGCGTCGACGACCTCGTCGCGGAACGCGCGGATGGAGGTGTCCGGCTCGGCGGCCTTGTAGCTGGTGGCCGGGCGGTTCACTGCGTCGGTCGACAGCGGACGGCCGTCGAGCTCCCACTTCTTGCGGCCACCGTCGAGCAGCTTGACATCGTTGTGGCCGTAGAGCTTGAAGTACCAGTACGCGTAGGCGGCGAACCAGTTGTTGTTGCCACCGTAGAGGACGACGGTGTCGTCGTTGGCGATGCCGCGCTCGGACAGGAGCTTGGAGAACTGGTCGGCGTCGACGAAGTCGCGACGGACCGGGTCCTGCAGATCGGTCTTCCAGTCGAGCTTCACGGCGCCGGCGATGTGGCCACCGTCGTACGCGCTGGTGTCCTCGTCGACCTCGACGAAGACGGTCTTGTCGGCGTTGAGGTTCTGCTCAGCCCAATCGGCGCTGACCAGGACGTCGCTGCGTGCCATGGTTGATCCTTCCCGAACTATCGGAGGTTGTGTGCGATGTGGAGCGGGTGATGAAGGCCGAACCGTCGTGGCAGATGTCGTCACCGACGGAGGAGTCCGGATCGGACACAATAGATGAGGTGTGCAAGACTGCCCGGCCGCCATCGAGAAGGTGAACGCGTCGATCTCCCGACGCCACGTCCACCGTCTAACGACAGCAACAGTCGGCGACACGACAGAAGTCGATCGCACGACGGCGAGTGAGCATGAACTCACGGCGCAGCTGCATGCGCCTCACCATACAGGGACGCATCGGCCCTCCCAAACGGCTGGGTGCTCAGAACTCGTCGGGCCGGAGGTCGCGGGCCCCGGTGTCGCCGATGAGCAGGACATCGCTACCTTCGCTGGTGGCCTCGGTGGGGGTGATGGCCCACGGCATCGGTACCGGGCCGAGGAGAGTGCTGAAGCGGGACAGAACGTAGGCGTGCAGGTCGTCGGCGATATCGGACTCGACGTGTTCTTCGGGTCCGCGATAGAAATCGGTCGCGGTGATTCGCAGCCGACCGTCGTCGACCGACAGGTCGGCCGCGACACTCACCCGTACGGTCGGGCCGGGATACATCGACGCCGACGGCGGCACATCGGTGGCCCGATTGACCGGGGGGAGCGCGACGGTGCCCGTCAGCAGCACACCGCTCGTCCGCCGCAACAGTCCGTCCGCGGGTCCGCCGCCACCCGCTCGGTCGGCGGGGGCCGGGGTGTTCACGGTCAGGTCGATGATGCCGAGCATGCGCCCGAGATTGACCGAATCGAGCCGCGTGTAGGCCTGCGCCGACGAGGTGTGTATCAAGTCACTTGGCTGAAATTCGAAGCCGTCGGGCACCGAGATCGCCCCCAGGGTCGCGCCCATCTCCGCGTGGCAGTCCGTGAGTTCTGGACAATCGACCGAGACGCCGCGCGCGGTGATCACCGCGCCGCCGAACTCGCCGGCGCGCGCGTGGCTCGTGAACGGAAAACCGCTGATCGTGACCTCGGGGTCGTAGCTCAGGCGTGGCGAATCGAGCAGTGCCTTCGACAGCGAGTGTTCGGCCCGCATCGCGACGAGGGTGTCGGCGAGCAGCGCCGCGGCCCCGAGTACGACGATCGCGACGATGCCGATCCCGATGCCTCGCCGCAGTGCGCGGCGCGGGTGCTCTGCGCGCTGTCGCCGACCCTCCCCGGTCGCCTTGTTAACAGCGAAACGCCCCATTGGCGCTATTCTGTCATCTATCGCGCACACGTTGGTAAGGCGGCGTAAACAATCGCCGGCGGTCCATGCCGACGTCGCACCGGGCTCACAGGGGCGCTCGGGAGAGCGTGACCGAGGGTTTGGGGAACGACGAGATCGGAGTGGTTCATGGATCTCTTGCTGTTGACAGCCGATCCGAACCCGGAAGCAGTGTTGCCGTCGTTGTCGCTGCTGGCACATACCGTGCGGACCGCGCCGACCGAGGTGTCGTCGTTGATGGAGGCGGGCAATGCCGACGTCGCGATCGTCGATGCGCGCTCCGACCTGGCGGCTGCACGCGGTCTGTGTCGGTTACTCGGCAGCACCGGGTCGTCGGTGCCGGTGGCCGCAGTGCTCACCGAAGGTGGATTGGTGGCGGTCAACGCGGACTGGGGGCTCGATGAGTTCCTGCTACCGGGTACGGGGCCGGCCGAACTCGACGCGCGACTGCGGTTGTTGGTGGTTCGTACTCGGGGCATGACCACCGAGGAGGCGAGCGGCAAGGTCACGCTGGGGGAGCTCGTCATCGATGAGGGCACCTACACCGCGCGGTTGCGCGGGCGCCCGCTCGATCTCACCTACAAGGAGTTCGAGCTACTCAAGTACCTCGCGCAGAACGCGGGCCGGGTGTTCACCCGGGCGCAACTGCTGCAAGAGGTCTGGGGATACGACTTCTTCGGCGGTACCCGGACCGTGGACGTGCACGTTCGACGGTTGCGCGCCAAGCTGGGCAGCGAGCACGAGTCGCTGATCGGTACGGTGCGTAACGTCGGCTACAAGGCGGTGCGCCCCAACCGCGGTCGGGGCAGCGGTGCGGCGGACTCACTCGACGTGATGGGCGACGACACCGCCGGTGACGACATCGGCGAAGACGACATCGACACGGACGATCTGGGCGGTCCGTACGAGGAGTTCAGTGCGAGTGCAGGGAACTGAGGGGTCTGCCGCAGATCCGATGGTGATGGATCGGCTGACGCCGGAGCAGGCTGCTCGGGCACGGGCGATGGTCACCGCGGCACGGGCGGTCGACGGCGTTGCGCCGCTGTCGGAGCAAGCGGAAAAGGCTATCGGCGATGCCGACGATCCGGGTGTGCGCCACATTCTTTCCGACACCGGCTATGCCAACGTCAGCGTCGGCCGCGACGATGAGCCGGCGATGATCGAGGCGGTGGTGGACCCCGGTTCGCGCGGACGCGGCCACGGCCGTGAGTTGCTACTGAAGGCTTTTGACGTCGCCCGCGAGATGGTCGCCGAACCGGCGCCGCGTGTGTGGGCACACGGGGATCTGCCTGCTGCGGTGGCCACGGCGGCGGCGTTGGGCCTGACCCGGCGGCGTGAGCTCCTGCAGCTGCGCCGCCCCGTGGGTGGCGCCGCCGACGCGCTGCCCCCGCTCGAGGTGGGCGACGACATCGTGTTGCGGACCTATGCCGGCTCCGCCGACGACGCCGAGATCCTGCGGGTCAACAATGCGTCGTTCGACTGGCATCCGGAGCAGGGTGGGTGGACGGCCGACCAGATCTCCGATCGGGTGCACAGCTCCTGGTTCGATGCGGCCGGCCTCTTTTTGGCCTTCGACGCCGCCAATCCCGCGCAGTTGTTGGGTTTTCACTGGACCAAGCGGCACGACGCCGATCTTGGTGAGGTCTATATCGTCGGGGTCGATCCGGCGGCTCAGGGCCGCGGGTTGGGGCGGTTGTTGACGCTTGCCGGACTGCATCATCTCGCCGAGCGTGGCATGACAGAGGTCGAACTGTACGTGGAGGGCGACAACGCCGCCGCGTTGCGCACGTACGAACGTCTCGGATTCACCCGCTACGCCATCGACGTAGCCTACGGCTGACGACGGCCGCGCGCGTCGGTCGGTGCCGGTGCATCACAATCGTTGTGGGCGAACATGACAAGATCAATGTCATGCTGCGTGTCGTCCGTGTGATCGGAATCCTGTGCGTCGCCTTGGCTGCGTGCGGGATCGGCGCCCACTTCTCCGGACTGGTCAGCAACACCGTCACCCGGGTCGCGTCGTTCGCGCCGGTGCTCATCGCCGTGGGAATCCTCGGGGCGGTCCTGTTGCTGATCTGCCGGTCGTGGGTGTTCGCCGGCATCGCCGTGGTGGTCGCGGCCGCCGGTGTCGCTTCCCAGGCACCGCTGTATCGCGGTGTGACCGAACAGGTCTCGACCACTGATCTGGCCGTGATGCAGGCCAACATCAAGTTGGGCACCGCGGACCCGGCCGCCCTTGTTGCGCAGGTCCGCGATGCGCGGGTGGACGTGCTGACCGTCATCGAACTGACCGGAGCGGCGGCCACCGCGCTCGACTCGGCAGGTCTGCGGCGAGAACTGCCCTACGCCTTCGAGGTCCCGCGCGACGGCGGCGGTGGCGCCGGGATCTATGCTCGAACACCGCTCGACGGTGGAGCCGCGCTGCACGGATTCCGGCTCGCCAATCTCCATGCTCGGCTGGATGTTCCGGGACGTGGCGGCGTATCGGTGTACGCGCTGCATCCGTTGCCGCCCTACCCGGAGGCGTCTTGGCGTTGGGATGCTGAGCTGCGACGCCTGCAGGCGATCTTGGCCGCCGACACGCAGCCGCTGATCATCGGGGCCGACGTGAACTCCACCTATGATCACCGGCCGTTTCGCGACTTGCTCACCGGTTCCGACGTCGACGGCTCGCCCCAACTCGTCGATGCCGCCGAGCATCTCGGGTCCGGGATCGTGGCAACCTATCCCGCCGATCGCCGCTACCCGCCGCTCCTGGCGCTCGATCGTGTGCTCACCCGCAATGGACCCGTCCCGACATCGTTGCGGCGCATTGATATTCCCGGGTCGGATCATCACGGGGTGATCGTCACGGTGCGCGTGTGATCTGCCGACTCGTGTCGGCGACCTGGCGTCAGGTCTGCGGCGGTGTGCTTGCGTGAGACGGATTCAACAGCGGTAGAAGAAGTTCGGCGGTGATCTCGGCTTCAGCCGCCAACGGCCAGCCAGACAGAATCCAGATGTCGACACCGGCCTGCTCGGCCACCGCCGACATCGCGGCGGCGACATTCTCCGGGCTGCCCACGAAATAGGTGCCGGTGCCCTTGCCCGCGATATCGAAGGGTGGTTCGGCCGCGGTCCAGGTGGTCAGTCCCGCTGCCATGTTCGGAGCGAACTCCAGATCTGCGCGGTCCGGCAGGCGGCCGGCGCGCAACGCGTCGATCCGATTCTGTACCTGCGGATCGCGACTGCTGAGTTCATCGAGGCCGGGGTAGCCGAAGCTGCGGAGATTACGATCGGCGGTGGCCAGCACGGTCTCCGGGCGGGTGCGGTTCACTTGCCATTCGAAGCGCTCCCACGCCTGTTCGTCGGTGTCGCGCACTATGACACTGGCCAGCACCCCGAACCGGAGACGTCGGCCGCGCTCGGCGGCGGCGGCGCGGACCCGGTCGAACAGGCCCGTCAGCGCAGTGGGTTCGGACATGAACGACAGATAGACGTCGAGCACCTCCGCGGCGTGTGCGATGCCCTCCGGCGATGCACCCGTGCCCCACACCTCGATGCCGCCAGGCTGGCGCGGACCCGGTATCGCGGGCTTGTACCGCGGTCCGTAGGAGAAGAACTCACCCTCGAACGGTTCAGCGTCGTCGAGGTAGAGACGTTTGACCTGCGTCCAGAACTCAGCCGAGACGCGGTAGCGTTCGGCCTTGGAGCCGAAGCGGCCGTACCGGTGCAGCACGGGGTCGGCGCCATTGACCTGGTTGTAGATCAGTCGACCACCGGAATACTGATCGAAGACCTGAGCTTCCTCGGCGAGCAGCACCGGAGGTTTGACTCCCGGGTATTCGGGGATCAGGAAGCGTAGTCGTTCGGTGTCGGCCACCAGCGAGATCGCCTCGCGCGCGGTGGTCAGCGCGCCGTAGTAGCCGAGCCGATCAAGCGTCCGAGCCTGGTGGCGGATCACATCGAACGTGGGTGCCACCCGTTCGGACGGTTCCCACGGAACCTCGCCGTCGGTCGGATTGATGTACCAGAGGACTTGCGGCCCGGCGCCCCCCGGTTTGATGCCGACGCCGGTCCCGAGTTCGGCGATGCTCATGACCTAGCGCTCGTCGCAGAATTCCGTGATGGGCAGGCCGACGTGTCGGGACTCCGGCGGGGCATAGCCGAGCAGCTTGTCGCCGGGCGTCAGGTCGGTCACGTTGTTCACCGACCCGCCCGGTCCCAGCAGTCGCACATGCCAGTCGTCCTGTGCGATGACGTTGACCACCCGACCGTCATCGGTGGTCGCGGTCACCGAGATCAGCGGTCGCCGTTCGATCTTCACCCGGCCGATCCGCACCTCGCGGACCTCGCCGGTGCTGCGGATGGCCAGGATCGGCTGGCCCGCCTGCAGTTCGCTGACATACCGGGTCCGGTTGTCGGGCACGAGGACATAGGAGTGCACCGCACCGGCGTTCCAGCGGAAGGGTCGGGTCGGCATGTAGGGCAGCGGGTGGGTTTCGCTGCAGGACAGAAACATACCGGTGGAGAAGGAACCGATCAGGCAGCCTTCGTCCTTCTCCAGCAAGGAGCAGGTGTCGATGCAGGCCCGCTCACCCATGCCGATGTGTTCAACCTTGGTGACGGTGAGTTCACCGAGTTCGATGCGATCGGCGCTGGGCCGGATCACGTCGGCGAGCGTCGCGACGTCATCGGCGCTGCGCGGGGCCAGCAACAAGCCGTCCGAGCCGTGCTCGAGAACCAACTTGACGATCCCCGCGTCCTCGATGTCGTTGACCACCGTCACCGTTCGACCGCCGGAGTTCTCCGCCGCCGCTATCACGATCTCCAGCGGGATCTTGGTGGGATCGGTGAAGGTCAGCAGTGTCCACGGCGCCCGGCGCACCGTCTCGCAGGCGTGCCGCAGGGTGTCTGCATCGGAGACCACCACGTGTACCCCCGCCTCGGCGGACGGGCCCGCGTCCACGATCGGGTTGACATCACGGCCCGTGTGCGCGGCGAGCACGATGTCTGCCTGACTGGCAGCCTCGACGTCGACCTCCGGCGAAGCAACAGCCAGGACCCGGCGGATCGTGGGGGGGAGATCGGACAACGTGTCGGCGTCGTCGCTCACGATGCCGTCGATGCGGTGGTGGATGGCCGCCTGTACCAGTGCGGCGCGGACGTCGCCGACGGTGCCCCGGATGTCGATCCAGGCGAAGTGGGCACGGGCCGTGCCGTCCGGCCCGGGGCCGTTGTCGGCAGCGGGGACCGCGGTCAGTGGGGTGATGTCGTCGGTGACGATATCGGTGGAGGAGTTCACGGTGGTCTTTCTGTTCGGCTGGGCTGGGCTCGGGGGATGGAGGCTCGGGGTCGGTAAACCGATCAGGCGAGTTCGAGGGCGGCGGCCAGTGGTCGACTCGGGTCCGATCCGCGGTGCAGACGCTCCGCCAACGCCCTCGCCACGCGGTGGGGATGGTCGGCGCCGAAGATGAGGCGGCCGAAACTGAGGCCGGCCACCCGGGACTCGGCGACCCGCATGCCGAAGTCGATGGCGTCGTCGTCGGTGGCGGTGGCCGGACCACCGGCGACCAGGATGGGCAGCGGGCAGGTGTCGACGACCTCGTCCATCTGCTGGGGTGCACCGGCATAGTCGAGTTTCACGATGTCCGCGCCCAGATCGGTGGCGATGGCACCGAGATGGGCGAGTGTCGACACCGACGTCGGCGCGGTGTCGGCGACTCCGCCGCGCGCATACATCATCGCCAGCAGAGGCACACCGAGGCGGTCGCATTCCGCTGCCACGACTCCGAGGTCGGTCAACTGTTGCGCTTCGGTGGGCGCCCCCACGTTCACGTGCACGCTTACCGCGTCGGCGCCGAGAGCCAAGCACTCCTCGACGGACCCGACGAGCACCTTGCGGGTCTGGTCCACAGCGAGGTTGGTGCCGGCCGACAGGTGGACGATCAGACCCATGGCGCCGAATCGGGTCGGTGCGATGGTGCGTGCTCGGCCCTTGTGCACGATGAGGGCATCGGCGCCCGCACGTTCCAGGATCGCGGCGGTGTGATCGGCATGTCCGGCGGCGCCGAGCGGGCCGATGGTCACCGAATGATCGAGCGGCACCACCAGGGCGCGGCGATTGACGGCACCGAAGATCCGGGACAACCGGATCTGCTTGCCCGATGGCAGGTGCCTGCGGGCGTCGGGATTGTCGATCACACTGTTCTCCGATCGGTGAGCGTGCGGTTGTCGTCGTTCCGCGAGGCGCGGAGCGACGACACTCGTTCAGTAAGGTTAGCCTCGCCTATAACATGCGGCAATCGCGGGGGCGCCACGGTGTCGGGAAGGGCAGGCCGAGGTAGACCTCGCCGAGCGCGCGTTCCTCGTGGACCGAGCTCGTCCATCTCGTCAGCCGGGCATGGCGTAGGTGCCAGTCGAACCCATCGTCGCCGAGGCGATGCAGCGTGGTGGTCAGATTCCACGAGAACGCTTGTGCCTGCCAGACTCGCGGCAGCGCCGTCTCGCTGTACCGGTCCAGCGCGGTGTGGTCCCCGGTGGCGTAATAATGTCCGAGGCCGTGGGACAGGACGCAGGCGTCGGAGATCGCGAGGTTGAGGCCCTTGGCTCCGGTGGGCGGCACGATGTGGGCCGCGTCCCCGAGCAAGAACAGCGCACCCTGCTGCATCGGGTCGGTGACCACACTGCGCAGCGGCGCCAGGGATCGCTCGATGATCTCGCCGGTCTCGAGTTCGGGATGGTCGTCAGCTGCGCTGCGTCGACGCAGTTCCCGCCAGATCTGCTCGTCTGACCACGTGCCGAGGTCGGTGTGTGCCGGCACCTGCAGATACTGGCGGGTCAGGTGCGGGCCGCGCATGCTGTGCACCGACAACCCATCGGGGTGCGCGCAATACATGCCCTCGTCGGTGACCGGGGTGGTGCGTGCGAGGATGCCGAGCCAGGCGAACGGGTAGGTCCGGTTCGCAACGGTGGTCCGGTCGGGATCGAGAGCCTGTCGACAGATGCCGTGGAAGCCATCGCATCCCGCCACGAAGTCGGCGCGAATCCGGTGGGCCCGTCCGTCGACGACGAACTCGACGAACGGGGCGTCGGTGCCGATGTCATGCACGCTGACGTCGGTCGCCTCGAAGTGCAGCGGACGACCCGTGGCGTGGCGCGCATCGATCAGGTCGGCGACGAGTTCGCTCTGCCCGTAGACGAATGCGTGCCTATCGAGGTGGCGGTGGAAGTCGAGGTGATGTGTGGTGCGATCGAAACGGATATAGAAACCGTTGTGCACCAGAGCTTCACGTCGGAGTCGGTCGGCCAGGCCGATCTCATGGAGCAGGTCGACGGTGGTCTGTTCGATGACACCGGCCCGGATCCGGGCGCGCACATGTGCCTGCGACTGCCGCTCGATCACGACGGTGTCGATGCCCTGCAGGTGAAGCATCTGCGCCAGGGTGAGCCCGGCGGGGCCGGCGCCGATGATGGCGACCTGTGTTCTGATCTCGTGGGTCATACTTCTCGATCGGTAGTGCTCGTCAGCGCGCAACCGCGGCCGGGGTGGTGTCGGCTTCGACGACTTCGGCTTCAGGGACACCGGTTTCGGCGCCACCGGTTTCGGCGACGGCGGTATCGGCGGCGACGTCATTGGGTTCGGCGGCGTCCGATTCACTGTGCGCGCCCCGCTGCCCGGCCCTGCGCGAGCGTCGCTCGCGATCGATCGTGCGCAGCACCCGCAGTCCGTCACTCACCGCGTTGAGGTTGCTGCGTCCGTGGATTCGTCGACTTTCGTGGCTACCGACCTCGGTGATCGTCAGGCCCGCACGGGCCATCCGCACATTGATGATCGTCTCCACCTCGAAGCCGTCTCCCCACTGCGCCTCGGTGGTGTCGGTCGAGGGCAGGTCGATGATGGGGAGATGCCGGCGCCAAAACGCGTTGTATCCGTAGCAGAGGTCGGCGAACCCGGTGTGGAAGATCCGGTTCACCAGGCCGTTGAGTCCCTTGTTGCCGAGGCGGCGCAGTGCGGTGATGTCGTCGCTGTGGCCGCCCAGTGAGAAGCGACTGCCCTTGGCGAGATCCGCACCTTCGGTCAGGGCGCGCACAAAGGCCGGGATCTCGGCGGGGTCTGTCGAGCCGTCGGCGTCGATCATGACGATGATGTCGCCGGTGGCCGCGGCGAACCCGCAGGCCAGTGCGTTGCCTTTTCCGGTGCGCGTCTGTTGCACGATCACGGCGTCCGGCCAGAGCCGACGAGCCACCGCGACGGTGTCGTCGACCGATGCGCCGTCGACCACGACGATCTCGTCGACGTAGGGCATCCGTTCGGCCACGTATGGAAGGTTCAGGGCCTCATTGCGCATGGGGATCACCACGGTTACTCGCGGAGTGGTCTTGTCTACTCGTGTGCCGGTCACAGCGCCCCTTCGTCATCGAGTACGCGCATGTGGCGGAACCGCTTCGAGCGCCCGTCACCACGCAACTGTCGGTGCATGAGACCCTATTTGTTTAGGTAACCCTTGCCTAATTCTCAGCTTCTTTTGTGGTCTATGTCACTTGTGGTGGAGGGTGGTCGCCACATGGCCGGGGAGCGCCGCGAGGGCGGCTCTGACGGCCGTGGCGTCGGAATACTCAGGATAGAACGCGGCGGTCACGCACAGCGCGCCGCCGACCGTCGACGACGTCACGGTTATGCCCGTCGGTGTCGCGGGATCGCTGACGGTGTAGTTGACCGCGCGCGCCGGATCGGTGAACCGGGTATGCGCGGTCTGTGGCAGGCGACCCACCGATGAATGGAGCAGCTGGGCGCGTGGCAACGACGAGTCCGGCGCCGGCGGGTGTCGACGGGCGAGTCGACTCGTCCATTCCCCCATCGTGCCGATCGTCATGGTCGCCACCGGCCGACCGGAGCGGCTTGCCACGTCCAGCATCTGCGTCAGTGTCCGGGCCGCGGTGTCCGCCGTGACTGGGAAGGTCAGGCCGGCCGAGAGCGGGGCGAGGGTATCGGTGCCGGCCGGGAGGTACGGGCGGAGGTCGAACGGGATGGTGACCGCGGGGTCGAGGTCGATGCCCGCGTCGAGTAGCGCCCGGACCAGGGCGCAGGTGAGCACTGCGAACATGCTCACCCCGGGCAGATCGCGGTCCCGCGCATCGCGCAGCAGGCGCATCTCGATGACGGGGATGCGCACGGTGGCGGCGCTCGGGGGTCTGCCGGCGCCGGCGGGAATAGGTGCGCCCGGTCCGGGCTCCGGTGGAGCCGCGCGTTGTGTGTCGGCGTCATCGGTGGGGAGTCGGTGCCGACGGGAGTGCCCGAGGCTCGCCAGCCGTCCGGGGTGGCGGCCGAAGGTGTGGATGGCGGCCGCGAGTAGCGGACGGGTGGTGCCTCGGTATCGGTCCCAGTGCGCATCGGACATCGTCAGCCCGCCGATCATCGCATCGACCACGGCCTGGGTGAACGCGACATCGCCGAGTCCGTGGTTGAAATCGACGGCGACCAGATCTCCCGCGCACACCACGCGCAGACCGGCGTCGGGCAGTGCCCGCACCGATTCGAGCAGGGCCAGCGGATCTCCTTCGGGCTCGATCCGACCCCTGTCGGCGATCGACTGCGTGCAGGCCGATTGGGCATCCGACTCCGTGGCAACCGATTCCGGGGAAATCCACGCGGGGGGAATCCACGCGGGGGGAATCCGCCCGGGGGAAATCCACTGGGGGGCGATCGACACCGCGGTGGCCGTCGGCGCGGGCTGCCAGTGGATGTGGTGCGCCGATGGACGTAAACCGAGTCGCAGCGCGGGGCCGGCGGCGGCCATCGCGTACAGGCGGTCGCGGGCCTCGTCGACCGTCGGCACGGGCATCGGGCCGAAAACCGAGGCGCAACGGCGCTGTGCGTGCAGCAGGTCGATCAGCGCCACTCGGGTGCCGCCGGACACCGGCGGGCGGCGGTCCTTGCGGTTCACCTCGTGTTCACCCGTTCTCTGTGTTTTGCGTAGCCGCTCGGGGCCGAGCGCTATTCTGGGACAGGATGTTTTGCGACTATCGCGGATCGGCTGTTTGTTCTGCCGGATGCGCACTCGGGCGCGTTGAGTGTTGGATCACATTCGGCGAAGGTATAGCGATGGTAATTCATCTTCCGTTAACCCTCGGGGCGCGGAGTGTCCACCAGCGAATCCTAATGTCTCCAGCGACCGGGTGATGCCGTGACTGCGGTGCACCATGTTCTGATGCTGGAGGAATCCTGTGAAATTGAGTCGTTCCGGTGTTGCGGTGGCCTCCTTGGCGGCCACCTCCGCGCTCATCCTGAGTGCGTGCAGTGACAACTCGGAGAGGGGGGACAGCAGCGCCGCACCCGCGTCGGCGGTGGCGGACATCCAGTGCGAGGGCAAACAGGATCTGCAGGCCAGTGGCTCGACCGCGCAGGCAAATGCGATGACCATCTTCTCCACGTCGTTCGCCCAGACCTGCCCCGGCTTCGAACTCGCCTACGGGGGTGGCGGTTCCGGCCAGGGCGTCTCTGACTTCACCCAGAACCTGACCGACTTCGGCGGCTCCGACTCGCCGCTGGAAGGCGACGACGCCGCCGCCGCCCAGCAGCGATGCAGCTCCGAGGCGTGGAACCTGCCGCTGGTCTTCGGCCCGATCGCGGTGGCCTACAACGTCGAGGGCGTCGATGACCTCGCGCTCTCCGGCCCGACGCTGTCGAAGATCTTCGGCGGCGAGATCACCAACTGGAACGACCCGGCCATCGCCGCCGAGAACGAGGGCGTCGAGTTGCCGGATCTGCCCATCAGCGTGATCTACCGCGCCGAGGAGTCGGGTACCACCGACAACTTCCAGAAGTACCTGACTGCCGCCGGCGGCTGGGACAAGGGTGACGGCAAGACCTTTAACGGCGGTGTCGGCGAGGGCAAGCAGGGTAACCCGGGCGTCGGCTCGGCGATCGGCCCGACCGCCGGATCGATCGGCTATGTCGAGTGGGCCTATGCACAGTCCAACAACCTGTCGATGGCCAAGATCATCACCGACCAGGACCCCGAGGGCGTCGCCCTGACCGCAGAGTCCGGTGGAAAGACCATCGATGGTGCCACGCTGGCCAATGGCGACGAGAGCCACAACATGGTGATCGACACCTCCTCGTTCTACAAGCCGACCGAGTCGGGTGCCTACCCGATCGTGTTGGCAACCTATGAGATGGTGTGCTCCGATTACGCGGACGACGCCACCGCACAGGGTGTCAAGACGTTCCTGAGCGTTGCCTCTGCACCGCAGAACCAGGGACAGGATCTGCAGAACGCGGGCTACATCCCGCTGCCGCAGGAGTTCCAGACCAAGCTGCAGGGTTCGATTGAGGCCATTCAGTAACTGCGGCTCGAACTCAACCGAGAGAAGAGCGATTCACCATCATGTCAGTGGATGACACCACCGGTGTCGGCCGAGGCCGGACGGGTAAGCACTCGTCCGGCTCGGTGCCGACCCAGACGCCCGATCAGGATCCGAACCTCACCCCCGGCGACGATCTAGAAGAACAGCTACACCCGGGTCTGCGTAGCAGTCGCGGTCAGGTGGGCGACCGGGTCTTCTCGTACCTGGCGCAGGGAACCGGTCTGCTGGTCATCATCCTGATCGCCGGGATCGGGATCTCGTTGTTGATCGATGCCATTCCGGCGCTTCTCGACAACAACGCGAATTTTCTCTTCTCCTCGGACTGGAACACGAGCGGAGCTGCCTTCGCCGATGGGACCGCATCCTTCGGTGTCTGGGAACTGTTCCGGGCCACGGTCTTGACCTCGTTCTTCGCGCTGTTCCTGGCGACCCCGATCGCCATCGGCATCGCCGTCTTCCTGGTCGAATACGCTCCGAGGCAGGTCTCGCGACCGCTCGGCGCGGTCATCGACCTGTTGGCGGCGGTGCCGTCGATCATCTTCGGTCTGTGGGGTATCTACGTCCTCGCGCCGGTGATCGCTCCGTTCGCCGTGTGGCTCAACGACACCTTCGGGTGGTTCTTCCTGTTCTCGAGCGGGAAGACGTCGATCACCGGCGGCGGCACGATCTTCACCGCCGGCATCGTGCTCGCGATCATGATGCTGCCCATCATCACCTCCATCACCCGCGAGGTGCTGCGGCAGACGCCCAGTGGACACAAAGAGGCCGCGCAGGCGCTCGGTGCCACCAAATGGGAAGTCATCCGCATGACCGCCTTCCCGTACAGCCGATCCGGGATGATCGCGGCGTCGATGCTGGCGCTCGGTCGCGCCCTCGGCGAGACGATCGCGCTGATGATCATCCTGAGTGCGGCCGTCGGCCGACTCAACTGGTCGCTGTTCGAAGGCGGTGACACCTTCGCCTCGAAGATCGCCCGCGACGTCGGCGAGTTCGTCGGCAGTGAGTCATCCGCCGGTGCCTACATCGCGGCCGGCCTCGTCCTCTTCGTCCTGACATTCGTCGTCAACGCGATCGCCCGTGTGATCGCCGGTGGAAAGGTGAACGGATGACCGTGACCGTCGATACGACACCCGGTGGGCCGGTCAAGTCCTCGGCCACCGCTTTCCGAGAGGTGTCGGCCAGTCGCAAGATGCGCAACGAGGTCGCCCGCGGCACGTTCGCGCTCTGCTTCGTGTTGGGCGTCATCCCACTGGTGTGGTTGCTGTGGACCGTGATCTCCAACGGTGCGCCCGCGCTTGCCGACCCGAACTGGTGGTTCGGCAATGCCTACGGCGTGGACACCACCACGCAGTACGGCGCCGGTATCTCTCAGGCGATCATCGGCACCCTGATCCAGGCATTGATCGCCACCGTGATCTCGGTGCCGATCGCGGTGATGACCGGCATCATGCTGGTCGAGTATCCGACCAGCCCTTTGGTCAAGCCGGTGAGCTTCATGGTCGACATCCTGGCCGGTGTCCCGTCGATCGTCGCCACCCTGTTCATCTTCACCGTCTTCGTGATCGGACTCGGGATGGGCCAGAGCGCGCTGATGGTGAGCCTGGCGCTGATCCTGCTGATGATCCCCATCGTGGTGCGGTCCACCGAAGAGATGCTGAAACTGGTCCCTGACGAACTGCGCGAGGCGTCGTACGCTCTCGGTATCTCCAAGTGGCGGACCATCATGAAGGTCGTGCTGCCCACTGCCCTGTCGGGCATGCTGTCCGGCGTCTTCCTCGCCATCGCCCGCATCATGGGGGAGACCGCCCCGGTGCTCATCCTGGCCGGCCCGGCGAGCTCGCAGGTGCAGACCAACCCGTTCGAGGGCGGGATGAATTCGTTGCCGCTGTTCATCAAGGACATGTGGGCCTCCGCGCAGCCGGCATCGGACTTCTATTACTGGGGTGCGGCGCTCACGCTGATCATCATCATCGCGGCGCTCAATCTCGTCGCCGCCATGACCGCCAAGTTCCTCGCCCCCAAGACCAAGTAAAACGGTCCTCGACCGCCGCCACACAGCAAAGGCATCATCATGGCCAAGCGCCTCGACATCAAAGATCTCAACGTCTATTACAGCAAGTTCCACGCCGTCAAGGACGTGACTCTCTCGGTGCCGCCCCGCAGCATCACGGCTTTCATCGGGCCGTCGGGGTGTGGCAAGTCCACCGTGTTGCGCACGCTCAATCGCATGCACGAGGAGATTCCGGGCGCCTACGCGGTGGGCAGCGTGCTGCTCGACGGTGAGGACATCTACGCCAAGGACATCAACCCGACCGCGGTGCGCACCACCATCGGCATGGTGTTCCAGCGGCCGAACCCGTTTCCCACCATGTCGATCCGTGACAACGTGGTGGCCGGGCTGAAGCTGCAGGGCGTCCGCAACAAGAGTCAGCTCAACGAGGTGTGCGAGCGCAGCCTGCGCGGCGCCAACCTGTGGGAAGAGGTCAAGGATCGCCTCGACAAGCCGGGCGGCGGCCTGTCGGGCGGACAGCAGCAGCGTCTGTGCATCGCCCGTGCGATCGCAGTGTCGCCGGACGTGTTGCTGATGGACGAGCCGTGCTCGGCGCTCGACCCGATCTCTACGCTCGCCATCGAGGATCTGATGGGTGAGCTGAAAAAGGACTACACGATCGTCATCGTCACCCACAACATGCAGCAGGCTGCCCGTGTGAGTGACCAGACCGCGTTCTTCAACCTCGAAGGCGTCGGCCAGCCCGGTCAGCTGATCGAGATCAACGACACCGAGACGATGTTCTCGGCGCCGACCAAGCGGGAAACCGAGGACTACATCTCCGGCCGCTTCGGCTGAAATCCGACAGCCACACGATCGACGACTCGCGCCGCGGACCGACAAGGTCTGCGGCGCGAGTCGTTTCGGTGGGGGGAGGGTTTAGTGTGTGACCGAGGGAGGGTCACATACTGACGACCAGGATGACCAACAACGCGATCAGCGACAGCGTGAATCCGCTGTAGGTGAGGATCTGTCGTCGGTGGGCAGCCGCAGCGTGCCCGTCGTCGTCGACGGCGTTGAAGTCGGGTTCCACACGATGGTGCCGATCCATGTCGGTCACCATAGCGTGCCGCCGGTCCGAGGACGAAATCCCAAGTCCGACTTGGTGAGCGCAGTCTCACCTGGTGTGCGGTCGGGATGTGCCTCGCATCGGGCGGCAGGGGCGACGCGACCCGCAGACGAGCGCACCGCCGGTCTCGGCGGGCGAGTCCGGCGGTGCGGTACGAATCGAGATCTCCGGTGGTCAGGACACCTCGAGGAATTGCTCGGGTGTCTGGCCGGTCGCCTGGAAGACCACCCGGCGCCCGATGAGGACCGCGTGATCGGCGAAGCGCTCGTAGTATCGGCCCAGCAGCGTGACATCGACGGCAGCGGCCACGCCGTGGCTCCACTCCCGGTCCATCAGGACCGTGAACAGATGCCGATGCAGGTCGTCCATCGCGTCGTCATCCTCCTGCAGGCGGATGGCATCTTGCGGATTCTGCGTGTTGAGCACCTCGCGGGCGGTGGTGGCCAGCTGCACGGCGAGGCGGCCCATCTCGGCGAAGTAGCCGTTGACCTCCTCGGGCAGTGCCTTGGCGGGGTGACGGCGACGCGCGACCTTGGCCACATGCAGCGCCAGCGCACCCATCCGGTCCACGTCGGCGACGATCTGGAAACCGCTGACGATCCCACGCAGATCACCGGCCACCGGCGCCTGCAGGGCGAGCAGCGCGAACGCCTGTTCCTCGGCGCGGGCCGACAGCTGATTCATTCTCTCGGTCTCGGAAAGGACCTCTTCGGCGATGGCCAGATCGGCCTGGAGCAGGGCCTGGGTGGCGCGGGCCATCGACGAGCCGGCGAGTTCGCACATCTCGCCGAGGATGGTGTTGAGCGCGTCGAGCTGCTCATGGTAGGCGGTACGCATGTAGTCCACAATACTTGGCACACCGGTGGGCTTGTGGACCCTGCGGATGAACGAGCCGTGAACGCCCGGTGCATACTGCGCGTTTGGCGTGTTCGCGCAGGTCAGCTGCAGGTAGTGTCGCCTGCGTTGGTCACCGCGAGGTCGTTGGGCAGGTTGGACGTGTTGGAGGCCGGCGGCAGCTGCGACACCGAGATCGTGCTCCCGACGGCGGCCGGAGAGCCCATCGAACCGTCGTACTCCGACCCGAGGATAACCTCGACGCCCGATTTCACCGTGCGGTCGAGCTGGATCGACGATCCCGGGAACATAGTGGCCAGGGTGGCGGCAGAGTCCTCTTCACCGCCGCCGTACCGGATGACGGTGTCCTCGCGGTTCTCCGAGGCATCGGCCACCCCGCGGACGTCGAAGCCCATCGACACCAGTTGATCGGAGGTGTCGCCGGCGGCGCCGGTGCGCCCACTGCCGTTGAGTACACGGACTCCAACGTTGCCGGGGTTCTGTGCGGTCGCCGACACCTGCGTCGGCGCCGACTCGGAGGTGGTACTGCGTGACGTCGCCGACGTCGACGAACTGCTCGACGACGATGCCGCCTGCTGCTTGGCCTGTTCGCCGGGCAGGGGGGCGTCGTCGATGATCGCGTTGAAGATGGCGTTGATGTCGTCGGTGCGCGGGATCTCGTTGTTCAGCCCGTCGGTCGTGGTGCCCGACGTCGGGATGGTCAGGAAGGTCACGCGCCCGGCCTCGATACCTTGCATCGATTCGGCCAGGTTCAGCAGCGACTGGGTGTCGACCCCGTCGACGAAGCTGTATTCGATGAATGTGTTGACGATGCTGTTGAGCTTGTTGGGACTCGACAGGACATTGCCGGATAGGGTCGCCCGCAGCAGTGACGACATGAACAGTTGCTGGCGTTTGATGCGTCCGTAGTCGCCGTTGCCCTCCGACGCGATGTTGCGGGCTCGCACGTAGTTGAGCGCGCGTCTGCCGGTCAGCTTCTGGGTACCCGGCTTGCGCAGCACCTGACCGAGTTCGTAGTCGTAGAGCGGGGTGGGGGAGCACACCTCGACGCCGCCGACCGCGCGCACGACCTTTTCGAAGCCGAAGAAGTCCATGGCGATGAACCGGTTGATGTTGAGGCCGCTCATCTGCGTGATCACGCTGACCAGGCACTTCGGACCGCCGTCGGCATAGACCCCGTTGAGCTTGACGCCGTAAGCGGCGGGCAGTTCTTCGCCGTAGGTGCCGGTGGCGTTGTCCCACTGCTGGCAGGCGGGCCGGTCCACCTGCAGGTCACGCGGGAACGATACGGCGACGACGCGACTGCGGTTGGCCGGGATGTTGACCAGGATGATGGTGTCGGAGCGGGCGCCGGCTGCGTCGTCGGTGGTTCCCGCGCCCACCTTCGCGTTCTGGCCGGCCCGGGTGTCGGTGCCGACGATGAGGTAGTTCTCGTCGCCGTACTGGGCATCCTTGTTGCGGATGTTGGCGTCTTCGGGGTTGACCGCGTTGATGGTCTTCCAGTTGCCATTCCACGACTGCAGATAACCCCAGACGAAACCGGTGCCCACCAGCGCCATCACGCAGGCGACCGCGACGAGGATGCGGCCGGTGACGGTGACGTTGTGACCGAGGTTGCGACGGTCTGCGCGGGTGCCGGGATGACGCCGAGGTCGCGATCTCGGCGGAATGGTGTCGGACAGATCCGGAGTGGGCTGCAACGGTCGCACGCGACTGCCCTGACCGCGTGACTCGGCGGTGACTCGCTCGCGGGTGGCGTCGTCGGAGAGATCGACGTCGGTGTCGGGCACGGTCGCCGGCGGCCGGATCGTCGGGATCTGCGTGGTGACGTCGTTCTCGTTGGGAAACCGTTCGAGGTCTTCGAACCGGTGCACCTCGGTCGGTGCCTCGTCGGCCGGCGGTTGTCGGCGAACTCTGCTGGGCTCGGCCGGGCCGGCCTCACCGCCCGCGTTCATCTGCTCCATGAGCTCGCGCACCGTGAGTCGGGTGCGGCCGCGCACATAGCGGTCGGTGGCGCGCGGCTCATGGAGCGCCCCGTGCGCCGGGGCATCGTTGGTGGGGGCCTGACCGAACATCTCGGAGAAGTCGTTGGCGGCTCCGGAGCGGCCCGCGCGCCGGCCCCGGCGGGGCGTACTGCCCTCGTCGGCCGGTTCGTCCGGTCCCGATCCCCTACGACTCAACTCTGATTCCCCTCGACCCCGACGCAGTGGCGCACCGGGTTGTCGGCTCTCGCGCACCAGCTCTGGCGCACCATGACATGGCTCCGCGCACGCGGAACCTCCGCGTCATAGTACTGATTGCACCTGAGAAGATCTCTCAGCCACCATGCGGACAAGCGCAATGGGCAGGTCATCCACCCGAGTGCATCACCTCGGCGCCTTCGGGCACGACGTCCTCGTACGGGTCGTCTAGCCATCCCTCCGGCAACGCCACCTTGGCCGGGGAGCCCTGCCGACCGCGGGGTCCGTGACCGTCGTCGGGAAACGGTGCGTCGTCGGGCAGCGTCGCGACCAGTTCGCGCAGCTCCTCGAGGGTGCCGACGAGAGCGAGTCGGTTACGCAGGTCCGAGCCGGCCGGAAAGCCGCGCAGGTACCAGGCGACGTGTTTGCGGATCTCGCGCATGCCCTTGTTCTCACCGTGGTGGGCAGCGAGCAGTTCACCGTGGCGCACGATGATCTTCGACACCTCGCCGAGATTTGGCGCAGCAGGCGCCTCGAGCCCGTTCAGTTCGGCGGCGAGTTCGGCGAAGAGCCACGG
This sequence comes from Gordonia aquimaris, assembly GCF_026262595.1. NCBI lineage: Bacteria > Bacillati > Actinomycetota > Actinomycetes > Mycobacteriales > Gordoniaceae > Gordonia > Gordonia aquimaris. Next base: position 338,097 of record NZ_JAPKFM010000003.1, read on the forward strand.
TCGGCCGAGGCAACCGCGGCCGATCACGACCCCGTCGCACCCGGTGTGACGCATCATCGCGACCGCGTCGGCGGGCTCGAAGATGTCGCCGTTGCCCAGGACCGGCACCTCGGTGACGTGGTCTTTGAGGCGGGCGATCTCGTCCCAGTCCGCGGTGCCCGAATATCGTTGAGAAGCGGTGCGCGCGTGCAGGGCCACGGCCTGTGCGCCTTCGCCGGCGGCGATGCGGCCCGCGTCGAGGTGCGTGTGGTGCTCGTCGTCGATGCCGATCCGGAACTTCACGGTCACCGGGATCGAGGTGCCTTCGGTGGCCTTCACCGCGGCTGCGACGATTCGCTGGAAAAGCTTGCGCTTGTAAGGAATTGCCGATCCGCCGCCCTTGCGGGTCACCTTGGGGACCGGGCAACCGAAGTTCATGTCGATGTGGTCGGCGAGGTTCTCGTCGACGATCATCTTGGCCGCGGCGTAGGTGTTCTCGGGGTCTACGGTGTAGAGCTGCATCGATCGCGGATTCTCGTCCGGACCGAAGGTCGTCATGTGCATGGTGACCGGATGTCGCTCAACGAGTGCGCGGGCGGTGACCATCTCACACACATACAGACCCGACACCGTGCCGGTGCGGGCCAGTTCGAGTTCGCGGCACAGGGTGCGGAAGGCGACGTTGGTGACCCCGGCCATCGGGGCCAGCACGACGGGGCTGGCCAGTTCGATGGAACCGATCCGCAGAGCTGCGGCTCCGGCTTCTGGAGACGCCGAACCGGCGCCTTCGATGTCCGAAGGCGCCGGGCGGTTGATGGTCGTGGTCAGGATGCCTGCTGCTCCCGTTCCCGCTTCTTGGCCTCGCGGGCGAGTGAGCGGTCGCGCATCTCCTCGAAGCGGATGGTGTCCTTTTCGAGTTGTTCGAGGAAGTTGCCGAGCTCCTCGCGGGTCTTCTCGCCCTCCGCGGAGAAGTCTTCGCGTTCGAAGACCTTCCACTTTCGCAGAACGGGCATGATGACCTCTTCGAGGTGCTGGCGCAGGTCGTAGATGCCGTGCTTGGCCATCAGCACGCCGTTGCGGCGGAAGTTCGGCATCCCCGCGCCGGGCATCTGGAAGTTCGTCACGATGTCGGTGACCGCGCGCAGCGTCTGGTCGGGCGAGATGTCCATGCCGGCGCCGCAGATGTTGCGGTAGAAGATCATGTGCAGGTTCTCATCGGCGGCGATGCGCTGCAGCATCTTGTCGGCGATGGGGTCCGCGCAGGCCTTGCCCGTGTTGCGGTGGCTGACACGAGTGGCGAGCTCCTGGAAGGTGACGTAGGCAACCGAATGCAGCAGGCCGACCTCCTCGCCCTTTTCCTTCATCTCCTCGGCACGGTCGGCTGCGGCCAGCAACGGATCGTAGCCGTTGGTCATGTGGATCATCCGGGCCTCTTCGAGGGCGACCGGGTCGACGCCGCGGGTCACCACGAGGTAGTCGCGCATGACGATGCCGTGCCGGTTCTCCTCGGCGGTCCAGCGGCCTACCCAGTGGCCCCAGGCCGAGTCCATCGAGAAGTTCTCGGCGATCACTCGGTGGTAGGAGGGGAGGTTGTCCTCGGTGAGCAGGTTGGTGACCATCGCGGCCTTGGCGACTTCGTCGAGCTGAGACTGCTCGGGGTCGTAGTCGACGCCGCCGAGAGCGGCGAAGTTGCGGCCCTCGTCCCACGGGACGTAGTCGTGCGGGTTCCAGTCCTTGGCGATCTTCAGGTGCCGGTTGACGTTGTCCTCGGCGACCGGTGACAGCTCCTTGAGCAGTTCAAGCTGAGTCAGCTCGCGTGCCATACTTTCCTCCGAACGGTGTTGTCCGCATGTCGTGTCTGGTGGTCTCGGCGCCCGACTGACACGGTGATCAGTCGTCCAGGGTACGTCACCGGGCCGGTCGACCCAAGTCCATACCTACGCAATCGTAACCGCGGCCCCGCTTCGTTACGTGCGGCTCGCGTGTCCTCGGTCACCTGCCTCGACCTCGTGCTCGTTGCCTGTCGATGGTGCCCGATACCGGCCGATCATCGGTACCGCTCGCAGTGAATTCACAGCAAAACAGGCGGATTCACCACCGGCCGGGGGATCACATCCAACATCGCCGGGCATGCGCCGAATGCCCGGCGCGTGATCGTCGGGTGCTACCGGCGCCGGGCGAACATCGCACCGACGGTCTCCCGCCACCGGAGGGCCTCGGCGTCAAGGGTGCCGAGTTGCTCGGCCTTCTCACACCAACGCGCCGCGGCCTGTCCGAACTCCAAGGGGTTGTACACATCTTCTTCGCACGACCACAGACCGTCCCCGGCGTAGGTGAGGATCGTCAGGTTGGTGGCCGTGATGTGGGTGCCGTCGCCGGGGTCGCGCATGGGGTTGTCGACCTCGCAGATCACCCGCCCCGTCGGTGCGTCCACCACGTGCCACAGGGCTGGAAAGCCGGTCATGTGGCTGCCGGGGAACGTGGTCATGGTCTTCCAGATCCAGGTGCGGATCTCCTCGCGCCCGGCCATGGTGCCCAGCGCGTGCTCGATGTAGCGGGCGTCGGTGGTGAACATCTCGGCGAAACGATCCCAGTCACGGGTCACCGCGATCTCGGCGACCGTCTTCTGGAAGACGCGAAAGGCGTCGTCGAGCTCGGCGTGGCTGTATGTGCTCATCGGGAGGTGACCCTACCCTGAACGTGTTCTCATTCGGGTGGCTTCGCCGCAGCCGGTCACCTGAGCTGAACCGGCCCGTCGCGGCGCGGGCCTCAGGCATGATGAGGACGGTTCGCAAACGGCGGGCATCACCCGGGGTGGCTCGGCAGTGAGATCGGTGGGAGCAGATGGTGATCGTATGCAACGGTTGAGCGGACTCGACGCGTCATTCCTGTACTTGGAGACCCGATCTCAGCTGATGCAGGTGATCGGGTTGATGGAGATCGACCCGACGACCGTGCCCGGTGGTTACAGCTTCGAGAAGATGCGCGACGAACTCGAACGCCGCATCGCGGCCATGCCGGCTTTTCGACGCAAACTGGACAATTCGATGCTCAACATCGATCACCCGGTGTGGATCGAGGACGAACGGTTCGACATCGAGCGACACGTGCATCGCGTGGCGGTGCCCGCACCCGGTGGCGAACTCGAGGTCGCCGAACTGTGCGGACATCTTGCCGGGCAGACCCTCGACCGTGGAAAGCCGTTGTGGGAGTTGTGGATCATCGAAGGGATGGCCGACGGCCGGATCGCCGCGATGCTACGGATGCACCACGCCGGCACCGACGGGGTGACCAGCGCCGAGATGCTCGCCCAACTGTGCACGCTCACACCCGAATCCCCGGATCTCGACACCGCGAAGATGCAGGAGACGGCCGGCCCGTCGTCGCGGACCTCGATGGCCGTCGGTGGGGCGGTCAATTTCTTCGTGCAGCGACCGATCGCGATGGCGAAGTTGGTGCCCGGTACTGTCGGCGTCCCGATCGGATGGTTTCGCCGCAGCCGCTCCAAGTCGGCCATGCCTGCGCCGTTCCAGGCGCCGCGGACCCGCTTCAACGGGCCGATCACCCCGCATCGGTCGATCGCGCTCACCCAGCTGTCCCTTGACGACGTGAAGAGGGTCAAGAACCGGTTCGGCGTCACGATCAACGACGTCGTGCTCGCCATCACCGGCGGAGCGTTGCGTAGCTACCTGCTCGAACACGACGAGCTACCCGAACAGCCGCTGATCGCGATGGTGCCGGTGTCGGTACACGGGTCTGATGAGAGCTCACTGGTCACCACCGGCACCAACAAGGTGACCGGCATGTTCACGCGGTTGCCGTCGGATCTCGGCGACTCGGTCGCGCGGGTGGAGCGCGCCGCCGACCTCACCCGGACCTCCAAGGAGCATCACGCAGAGATCGACGCGAACATGTTGCGCGGCTGGGCCCAGTTCGCGCCGGGAACCACGATGTCGACGCTGATGAAGTTCTATGGCGATCGCCACCTCGCGACAAGTCATCCGCCGATCTTCAACGTGCTGGTATCCAATGTCCCCGGCCCCGATTTCCCGCTCTACTTCCTCGGTGCGCGGGTGACGTCGGTGTATCCGCTCGGGCCGATCTTTCACGGCCTCGGGCTCAACATCACCGTGTTCTCCGCCGACGGTCACATCAACGTCGGCGTGGTCGCCTGCACCGACCAGACACCCGACGTCTGGTCGATCGCGCACGCCTTCGACGAGGAACTCAAGCAGCTGCTCGAGGCCTGCGACTGACTCCGGTCACGGCGGGCGGTCGGTCAGAAGCTGTCGAGCCACGCGCGGGCACCCGAGTCGCTGGGGGCCCGCCAATCCCCGCGCGGGGACAGTGAACCACCGGAACCGACCTTCGGTCCGTTGGGCATCGCGCTGCGCTTGAATTGACTGTTCATGAACCGCGTCAAGAACACCCGGAGCCAACTGTCGATGGTGGCCGCATCGTATTCGTTGCGCCGATCAGCGGTCAGCAACTCCGACCACGCGCCGCGGTCCCGGTCGCCCCACGCCTGGCCCGCCAGGTAGGCGATTTTCTCGGGACGGTAACCGAACCGGGTGAGGTGATACAGGAAGAAGTCGTGCAGCTCGTAGGGGCCGACGGTGTCCTCGGTGCTCTGGATGCGACCGTCGTCGTCGGCCGGCACCAGCTCCGGTGAGATGACGTCGTCGAGGATCTCGGCCAGAACGTCGGCCGTCTCGTCGGAATAGGCGCCGGTGGCGATCATCCACCGGATCAGGTGTTGGATCAGCGTTTTGGGCACCGACGAGTTCACGTTGTAGTGCGACATCTGGTCGCCCACCCCGTAGGTGCACCAACCCAGTGCCAGCTCGGAGAGATCTCCGGTGCCCAACACGAACGCGCCGTGGTGGTTGGCCAGCCGGAACAGATGCGAGGTCCGCTCGCCGGCCTGTACGTTTTCGAAGGTGACGTCGTAGAGTTGCTCGCCACGCGCGTACGGATGGCCCAGGTCGGCGAGCATCTGCTCGCAGGACGGACGGATGTCGATCTCGGTGCCGCTCACACCGAGGCTGTCCATCAGGATGTGTGCCCGCCGCAGCGTTGCCGATCCGGTCGCGAAACCGGGCATCGTATAGGCGAGGATGTTCTCGCGCGGCAGCCCGAGTCGGTCAAAGGTGTCCACCGCGACCAGCAGCGCCAGAGTGGAGTCGAGACCGCCGGACACGCCGATGACGATCTTGTCCATGCCGGTGGCGCGCAGCCGCGCGGCGAGTCCTTGGACCTGGATGTTGCCGACCTCGCGGCAACGCGCATCGCGGTCGGCGGAATCCGCGGGCACGAACGGGAATCGAGGGACCGCGCGGCGCAGGCTGTCGTCTGCCGAGGCAGTCTCGCCCAGGGTGAATCGGATCCGGCGCAACGGCTTGAGGCCGTCGGCGAAATCGCCGACCTGGTCGCGCAGACTGATCATCCGCATCCGTTCCTGACGCAGCCGATCCAGGTCGATGTCGGCGGTGATGGTCTGTGCCTCCATCGCGAACAGCTCGGAGCGTGCCAGCAGGGTGCCGTTTTCGGTGATCAAGGCGTCGCCGTCCCACGCCAGATCGGTGGTCGATTCCCCGAACCCGGCCGCCACATAGATGTGGGCGGCAACGCACCGAGCGGAGTGGCTGGTGCACAAGGACTTTCGATAGCCCTCTTTGCCCACGGTGACCGGGCTGCCGGAGAGGTTGGCCAGCACTGTCGCACCGCCCAGCGCTGCCCAGGTGCTCGGCGGGATGGGCACCCAACCGTCCTCGCAGATCTCCACGTGAACCCGAAAACCCTCGAGGTCGGTCGCCTCGAAGATCAGATCCGCCCCGAACGGCACGTCGCGGCCGAGCACGGTCACGGTGGTGACCGGTGCGTCGCGGGCGGCCGCGAAGAAGCGCTGTTCGTAGAACTCCCGGTAATTGGGCAGATACGACTTCGGCACCACGCCCAGCACCTCGCCGTCGTGGATCACTGCGGCGCAGTTGTAGAGGCCGTCGCCGACCTGCAGCGGCAACCCCACTGCCACCACCGGCCGCAGCCCCGTCGTCGCCTCGACGATCGTCGCCAGACCTGCCAGACAGGCGTCGATGATCGCGTCCTGGTGAAACAAGTCGTCGATGCTGTAACCGCACAATCCCAACTCCGGGAACACCACGAGAGCCGTGCCATCGTCGGCGGATGCGCGCACCTGTTCGATGATGCGTTTGGCATTGGTGGCCGGGTCGGCGAGGGCGACGAGTGGGACCGCTCCGGTCACCCGGGCGAATCCGTGGTCATAGACAGACACACTGCGAGCCTATCCGAGGGCCGCCCGGTCCCACGTCGGTCCTCGCGTCGGCGGTGCCACCATGACCGAGTCCGCTACAGCCCCAGGTCCTTGGCGATGATCGTCTTCATCACCTCGTTGGTGCCGCCGTAGATTCGCGACACTCGGGTGTCGGCGTAGAGGCGGGCGATCGGGTATTCCAGGATGTAGCCGTACCCGCCGTGCAGTTGCAGACATTTGTCGATGACCCGGCCGGCGGTCTCGGTGGCGAACAATTTCACTCGTGCCGCGTCGGGCACCGAGAGATCCCCGGCGTTGTGCAGTTCCATGGCCCGGTCGACGAACTGCCGGATCGCCTCGACCTCGGTGGAGCATTCGGCAAGCACGAACTTGGTGTTCTGGAACGACGACACCGGTTTGCCGAAAACATCGCGCTCGGTGGTGTATGCCAGCGCGTGCTGTACCGCGGCCGCGGCGGTGGCCGATGCGCCGACCGCGATGGTCAGCCGTTCCTGCGCGAGATTGTGTGTGAGATACGAGAATCCCGCGCCCTCGTCGCCGAGGCGGTCTTCGACGGGAACGCGAACCGAACTGAACGCCAGCTCCGCGGTGTCGGATGCCTTCAGCCCGATCTTCTCCAACTTGCGGCCGACGGAGAACCCTTCGGAGGTGGTGTCGACAACCAGGATGGAGAGCCCGGACCGGCGGTTGTCCGCGTCGAACGGCGAAGTGCGACAGACGACGAGGACGCGGTCGGCGAGTGCACCACCGGTGATGAATGTTTTCGCGCCGTCGAGCACGTAGTGGCTGCCGTCCTCGGACAGCGTGGCGGTGGTGGAGATGTTCGCGAGGTCCGAACCGGTTCCCGGCTCGGTCATCGCGATGGCGAACATGATGTCGCCGGAGCAGAATCCGGGCAGCCAGCGGTGCTTCTGCTCGTCGGTTCCGTACTCCATCAGGTAGGGCAGGATGAGATTCGAATGCACCGAATAGCTGCCGAAGGTCACGCCGGCCGCCGATGTCTCCTCGGCGATCACCATTGAGTAGGTGAAGTCCTTGATGCCGCCGCCGCCGAACTCCTCAGGCGCTTCGATGCCGAGCACGCCGAGTTCGCCGAGCCGATTGTAGAAGTTGCGCGGCGGGTGGCCCTGCTTCTCCCAGTCGTGGTAGTGCAGCACGACCTCTTTGGCGATGAAGTCGCGAAGGGTCTTGCGGAATGTCTCGTGATCGTCGTTGAACACGGTGCGCTGCATGGTTTTCCCCTCAGTTCTCGCGGTAGTCGCGCAGTAGTCCCTTGCTGATGATCTGCTTCTGGATCTCGCTGGTGCCCTCACCGATGAGCAGAAACGGCGCCTCCCGCATGAGCCGTTCGATCTCGAAGTCTTTGGAGTAGCCGTAGCCACCGTGGATGCGAAAGCTTGCCTGGGTGACCTCCGCGCAGTACTCGCTGCACAGGTATTTGGCCATTCCGGCCGACACGTCGTTGCGGTCGCCGGAATCCTTGAGTCGGGCGGCGTTGACCATCATCAGGTGTGCGGCCTCCACCTTGGTGGCCATTTCGGCGAGGCTGAACGCAATCGCCTGGTGCTGTGCGATCGGCTTACCGAAGGTTGATCGTTGCTGGGCGTAGCGGACGGCGAGCTCGAAGGCGCGCTGGGCCACTCCACAGGCGCGTGCAGATACGTTGACCCGGCCCACCTCGACCCCGTCCATCATGTGGGCGAACCCGCGGCCCGGGAAGCCGCCGAGAATGTCGTCGGCCGAGGCGCGGTAACCGTCGAAGATGAGCTCGGTGGTGTCGATTCCCTTGTAGCCCATCTTGTCGATCTTGGTCGGGATGGTCACCCCGGGGAGCACTTCGCCGAACCCGGCGGGTTTCTCCACCAGGAAGGTGGTGAGATTCTTGTGCGCCTTGTCCTGGCCCTCCTCGGTCCGCACCAGCGCGGCCACCAGCGTCGAACTCGCGCCGTTGGTCAGCCACATCTTCTGGCCACTGATCGAGTAGTCACCGTCGGCGGTGCGCTTGGCGGTGGTCTTGATCGCGGCCACATCCGAACCGAGTTCCGGTTCCGACATCGAGAACGCGCCGCGCACTTCGCCGGTCGCCATCCGTGGCAGGAATCTGCGCTTCTGTTCCTCGGTGCCGTGCTGACGCAGCATGTAGGCAACGATGAAATGGGTGTTGATCACCCCGGACACGCTCATCCACCCGCGCGCCAGTTCTTCGACGCACAACGCGTACGTGAGCAGCGACTCGCCGAGCCCGCCGTATTCCTCAGGGATCATCAGGCCGAACAGGCCCATGTCGCGCATCCCGTCGACGATCTCCTGTGGATATGAATCGTTGTGCTCGAGTTGCTGGGCGTTCGGGATGATCTGCTTGTCGACGAACTGTCGGACGTTCGCCAGAATCTCGGTCTGGATGTCGGTGAGACCCAGGGTCTGTGCGAGGCGGGCCATTGTGACCTCTTCTCTTTTGGGTGCGGTTCGGCCGGGGAGAGACAGTCGTGCCGTGATGCCGACGGTGGCCGGCATCACTGAACCCTCTCAGCATGCCCTGCAGACCTCGGTAGCGGAACGAGGTCATCGACTAACGATCTGTTAGCGGGAGCCAATGACGGGTGGTCGCGGGACATGGTGACCGCACCCATAGGTATTCGCAGTCTGTCGATTCGTCGAACCGGCATTGCCCGCCATTGCGCGGGAGGGGTTCAATGATCGCAGATGTGATCCACGACACGATGATGTTCGAGCCTCGCTCACGTCACCTGTGCTGATTACTTCGCTCGACACCCCCATCCATTTTCCGTCGAAGGAGGACGACATGCCCACCATCAAGGCCAGATCGGACGCGGCCACCGGAGGTGCGCCCGTGACCGACGCAGTCCCCGCCGATGGCGCGCTTCGGCGCCGGGCATGGGGACTGACCTCCCTGCTCGTCGCTCTGTATGTCGTCAACTATGCCGACAAGGCAGTCCTCGGGATCATCGCGCAGCCACTCGCCGACGAGTTGGGTTTCAATTCATCGCAGATCGGTCTGGTCGGCAGCCTCTTCTTCCTCACCTTCACGATCGGCGGGTTCTTTGCCGGCGCTTTGAACCGATGGCTGTCGCTGCGGTGGGCGTTGGTCATCCTGGCCGTGTGCTGGGCGGCGGCCATGCTGCCGATGGTGGCGGTCGCTGCGTTCTCGGTGCTCATCGTGAGTCGGTTGTTCCTAGGATTCGCCGAGGGGCCGAGTTCGGCGCTGCTGCACACGGCCGCTTACTCGTGGCATCCACCGGCCCGCCGAGCACTTCCCGGCGCGCTGTTGGCCGGGGCTGCGTCGATCGCCAAGATCGCCATCGCGCCGATCCTGGCGGTCATCACCGTCAACCTCGGCTGGCGGGCAGCCCTGATCACGCTTTCGGTCGCGGGTCTGTTGTGGTGCGTGGTCTGGCTGGCCACCTGGAAGGACGGACCCTATATCGCGGGCGGCAAGCAGCCCAAGGGCTCGGGCGACAGCACGTCGGTTACGTCGGTATCCGGTGCAGACGAACCTGCTGTGCCGTGGGTGCGGATCTTCACCACCCGGACCTTCATCAGCGCCGCACTTCTGGTGATGAGCGTGTACGCGCTGGTCACGGTGGTGCTGACCTGGTTGCCCTCCTATTTCGAGAAGGGATTGGGTTACAGCCGATTGGAAGCCGGGTCGATGTTCGCGCTGCCCTCGATCGTCGGTCTCGCGATGATGCTCGTGACGTCCGTGGTCGGTGACCGGCTGATCTCTCGCGGTGCGACATCACGCAAGTTGCGGGTGATCGTCCCCTCGACGGGCGTGCTCGTCGCCGGCGTGCTGTTGGTGACCCTCCCAGCGATCAGTACCCCGGCCCTCGCGGTGTTGGTGGTCTCGCTCGGCTACGGCTGCGCCACCTCGGTGTTCCCGCTGTTCAACGCAGCCATCTCGGAAATCTGCCCGCCGCGCCAGACCGCCGGGACGCTGGGTGTTTTCCTCGCGATCATGGCCATCGGCGGTCTGGTCGCCCCGTACGCCACGGGCGTCATCGTCGACAACGCCTCGACCCCGGCGGCCGGCTACGCGACCTCGTTCCAGATCATCGGCATCGTTGCCTCCGTATGTGCGGTCCTCGCCCTGGTGTTCGCGAATCCGGAGCGGGACAAGGTGCTGGTGCGCCGGGACCTGCCGGTCGGCGCGCACGCGACATAGGCGAGGGCTATCGCACCGTGAGTGTGAAACATCTTGTGCTCGTATGCCGCACGAGGTTCATTCGATGGGAGGGCGCGTCTCGCCACCGCAGCCGAGCCGCACATCAGTACAAGCCGCATTTCAGTTCAAGGAGATCCCATGCGTGATGCAGTGATCGTCGATGCCGTCCGCACGCCGATCGGACGTCGACGCGGCGCCCTGTCCGGCATCCATCCCGCTGACCTGTCGGCACATGTGCTCGAGTCGTTGGTCGAGCGGACCGGGCTCGATCCGGCCGTGATCGACGATGTCGTCTGGGGGTGTGTCAGTCAGACCTCCGAGCAGGCAGGCAACGTCGCGCGTACTGCGATTCTGGCCGCCGGTTGGCCGGAATCGGTGCCGGGCACCACGGTGACCAGGGCCTGCGGATCCAGCCAACAAGCGCTCAGTATGGCTGCGGCCGCGGTGATCTCCGGTCAACAGGACGTCGTGGTGGCCGGCGGTGTGGAGTCGATGAGCCGAGTGCCGATGGGGAGCGCCGCGCCCAACGGGGAGAGTCAGCCGCCCACCGTCCTCGACCGGTACGGCGTCGATCGCTTCAGTCAGGGCATCGGGGCGGAGATGATGGCCCAGAAATGGTCGCTGAGCCGGACCGCCCTCGACGAGTTCTCCCTTCGCTCACACGAACTCGCCGCCCAAGCCGCTGATGCGGGCGCCTTCGACGGGCAACTGGCGCCGATCACCGGCGTCCTCGAAGGGGATGAGGGCATTCGGCGTGGCGGCACGCTCGAGTCGATGTCGGCGCTCAAGCCCGCTTTCCGAGAGGACGGGGTTATTCACGCCGGCAATGCTTCTCAGATCTCCGATGGCGCGGCGGCGTTGCTCGTCATGTGTTCGCAGACTGCGGCTAAGCTCGGGTTCACGCCGATTGCCCGGGTACACACGGCGGTGGTAGCCGGTGACGACCCCGTCATCATGCTCACCGGCCCGATCGCAGCAACTGCGAAAGCTCTCGAGCGGTCCGGTCTGACCATCGGCGACATCGGCGCGTTCGAGATCAACGAGGCGTTCGCGCCGGTGCCGCTGGCCTGGCAGATCGAGACCGGTGCTGACGCGGATCGGGTGAATCCGCTCGGCGGCGCCATCGCGGTGGGCCATCCGCTCGGTGGCTCCGGCGCGATTCTCATGACGCGACTCGTACATCACATGCGCAACAACGGTATCCGGTACGGCTTGCAGTCGATGTGCGAAGCCGGCGGGATGGCCAACGCCACCATCGTCGAGCGTCTCTGACGCCGGCCCGGCGAGGACATGCATTCGGGGCGCACCGAGACAAGGAGATCGATGAGCACGGAGCTGAACTACCCGGACATCACGATGGCGGCGCTGCCACCGAGTATGGCGCGGATGTACGGTTCGCGGGCCGCTGTGGTCGACGAGGACCGCGTACTCACCTACGACGAACTCGATGTGGCGACGGCACGTGTGTCCGCGGCGCTGCGTGCCGCGGGTGTCGGGGACGGCGACGTGGTGCTGTTGCATCTGGGCAACAGCATCGAGTTCATCGTCTGCTACTACGGTTCGTTGCGCGCCGGTGCGGCTGTCACGCCGGTCAATCCGTTGCAGCCGATGCCAGGCTTGCGAGCACAACTGGCCGAGACCGGAGCGTCGATTGCGTTCACGGGCAGTGCGCAGCTCGATCGTCTCCTCGAAGCCGACAGCGATCACGGTGTGACCGCTGTCGTGCTGGCCGATCGGCCCGGTATCGATGTCGAAACCGTTCCGGACGGTGTGATCACCTTGGCGGAGTTCACTGCCGGCCATACCGATCCGGCGATCACCGACGTGGTCGGATCGGATCTGGCGCATCTCGCCTTCACCGGCGGCACGACGGGGGTGTCGAAGGGGGTCCGGGTGCTGCACCGCAATGTCGTGGCGAATGTGACGCAGATGGTCGGGTGGCGGGCCGGTCATGCGGTGGTCGCCGACGCGACCGGACTGGTGCGGCTCGAGAGCCGCGACGGCGCCGATGGGCGCGGCGTGGTTCCAGGGTCGGCGGCGACCGTTGTGGTGTCACCGCTGTTCCACGCACATGCCCTGATCAACATGTCCTTTCTGCTGCTCTGCGGCGCCACCCAGGTGCTGGCCGGCCGATTCGATCCGGCGGGCATGCTCGAACTGATCGAGCGGCATCGGGCCACGTATGTCACGGGAAGCCCGGCGATGTGGCACGCACTCGCCTCACACCCCGATGTCGCTCATCGTGACCTGACGTCGGTGCGCGTCGTGTCCTCTGGTGCCGCCCCCATCGATCAGGTGACGTTGGAGACGCTGACATCGGCGTTCCCTGCGGGCGCGGTCGTCGAGGGTTACGGACTCACCGAGGCGACCTGCCTGGTGTCGTCGGCTCCGCTGACCGGCGACGGCGAGTATCGGCTCGGCAGTGTCGGACTACCTACATTTGACACCGAGATCCAGATTCGGTCCGCCGACGACCGTGCGACCGTTCTGGAACCCGGGCAGCGTGGCGAGCTCTGGGTCCGCGGACCGCAGGTCACCGACGGCTATCACAACCATCCCGAGATCACCGCCGCTCAGTACGTCGACGGATGGCTCGACACCGGCGACATCGCTTATCGCGACGACGACGGCTACCTCTACATCTGCGATCGGGCAAAGGACATGCTGATCTACAAGGGCTACAACGTGTATCCGCGTGAGCTCGAGGAGATTCTCGTCACCCACCCGGACGTCGCCGCGGCGGCCGTCGTCGGTCGCGAGGCGGGCAGTGTGGGCCAGGAACCCGTGGCCTTCATCGTCGCAGCAGCCGGTCACCAGGTCGACACCCATCGCCTGCAGGCCTACGTTGCCGAACAAGTGTTGCCGTACAGAAAGATCCGGGACGTCCTCGTGGTGGATTCGCTACCGACGTCAGCCGCCGGCAAGGTCCAGAAGGTTGCGCTCCGGGAGCGTCTGGTCACCGCATGACGGTTGCGACGGTCGCAGGGGGACGAGTGTCGGTGGGTGCCGACCCGCCTGCTGATCGAGCCTGCTGATCGAGCGTGCTGACCGACCGGCCGCGATGGTGTCGCGTCCGTCGCTGACGTTCGGGTCGGTCGGTCAGCAGGCTTGTTCACACTGTTGAGTTGTCAAGGTACAGATGCGGTCCCGACGAGATCGGGTGCGGTCTGGTGTCCCGCGTCGGAATTTCGTTGATGATTTCGACGTCCAGGTGGCGCCTCGCTTCGTTGGCGTCGTCGCAGGTACATCCAGTACCTGCTCCTCCGCCGCCTCGCGATGCATCCACCTGGATCGCCGAACTCATGAAACGAATTTCCGACGCGGGACAC